>CADACS010000076.1 GCA_902786505.1 uncultured Planctomycetota bacterium
TTTCGGCGACGCGCCCATCTACGTAGCGCCCGCGAGCGCCGACGTCTGGGCCCGCCGCGAACTCTTTATGGTCGACGAAAAACTCGGCGTCGTCCGCGAAGGGGGCGTGCCCGCGGACGTCTTTAATCCCAAAGGACAGCCGTGGGGCTCGCCCGTCTATCGCTGGCCGCGGCACGTCGACGAACGTTTCCGGTGGCATGTGAACCGGATGAAGAAGATGCTCGAGCGATTCGATCTTGTCCGAATCGATCACTTCATCGGCTTCTATAACTATTTCAGTTTTCCACGGAAAAGAATCGATCCGGAAACGGGCCTGCGCGGCGACAAACTTGTCCCTCCGAAACCGCAGGACGGCCGCGTTTACGATAAGGGCTGGGAGCCGGGGCCGCAGGAAGCCTTTTTCGACGCGATCTTTAGCGAATGCCCGAAAGAGGCGTTTATCGCCGAAGATCTCGGCGTCATGAACGACGGCGTCGGCCGTCTTCGCGACAAATACGGTCTTCCCGGCATGCAAGTCTTCCAATTCTCTTTCGGCGGCGTTACAATAGATCCCGCGACCGGCCGCGCTCCGGACCCGATCAAAAAGTGGCGGGAAAACAGCGTCGGATATACCGACACGCACGACGCCGCGCCCGTACTCGGCTGGATCGACGATATCGTCCGACTCGGCGAAGGCGCGAGGAATTACGCCGATTTCGCCGCGCTGACGAACGTCCTCGACGCGTACAGACGAAGCGGCGACAAACCGGCGCGCGTTCCCGACGTCCCCTCGGACGTTTGCCCCGTCTGCGAATTCTTCCGCAAGCCGATCGGCTTTAAGCGCGCTAAGTTGGGCGTTTCCAAAAAGTTTCGCCCCATGGCGGCGGCGACGGCCGAGCTCCGTATGCCGGCGATGCGCGCGGTCGCCGAGTCGCCCTGCAAACTCGCGATCTTTCCGATTCAGGACGCAATCGGCCTGTCGAACGACTCGTGCGTCAATTACCCGGGCGTCAAAAAAGGGAACTGGACGTGGCGGCTCGCCGACGGCCAGTTGACCCCGGAGCTGGAAGCGGAGCTGCGCGCGCTTGCCGAAGAATCGGGACGCGCGTAACGCGTTTGTTCTCTATTCGTTATCACCATCAGCCTCATGGAACAGTCGTCATGAAAACATTTCAAACGCCTATTCTGGTCCTTTTATTCCTAGCGTCGCTGGCGTGTTCCGCGGCGTTTTCGAGCGAAACGGCCCCGTATCGCGGAAGACTTGATCTCGACGGAACGTGGAACTTTGCGACCGATCCCGACGGGACGGGCGAAGCGAACCGCTGGTTCGACGCGTCCGTCGCGCTCCCGGCGGAACTCCCCGAAGGATACGCCCCAAAAGAGCCCGGCAAAATCCAGGTTCCCGGTATTTGGGACGCGCAGGGATACGGCGTTGAAAACGATAAAGTCAAGCATAATTTTGTCGGCAAAGGCTGGTATAAACGAACGGTTTCCGTTCCGAAAAACTGGGAAAAAGACGACTCGATCTTCTTAGTCCTTCAGGGGATTTCCCGCTACGCGAAAGTCTGGATCGACGGAAACCTCGTCGGGCCCGAAGCGATCGGATGTATCGGAAGCCACGAGTGGAACGTCTCGCAGTTCTTAACGCCCGGAAAAGAAGCGACCGTCGCCATTTGCGTCGATTCCGCGCAACGTTGGGACGTCGATCCGCTCCTTGGCGCGGCGTCTCTTAACGACTACCTTGAAATTAAGTGGGGCGGGCTTTGGGGCCACGTCTATCTCGAATCGCGCCCGAAAACGCGCCTCGATTCGCTCTATCTGCGCACGAAACTCTGGTACGACGATAAGACGAACGTTACGCGCGCCGTGTGCCAAGTCGACGCGACCGTGCTCGACGAGAATAAAACGCCCGACTTCAAAGGAACGCTCAGGCTCCAAGTGTTCGACTCAAACTCAAACTGCGTCAACGACAAACTGGAAGACGTCAATCTTGATCTATCGTCCGGCCAGACCGACGTTTCCGCCGCCGTTCAGATTCCGAATCCGAAACTCTGGACGCCCGATTCGCCCTACCTTTATCGAGTAAAAGCGACGCTGGTCCGTTCGCAAAGAGTCGACGCTCTCGAATCGACCTACGGAGCGCGCGAAATTAAATTCGACGGCAACCGCATTTTGCTCAACGGCAAACCGTTCTTCCTGCGCGGTTACGGAGACGACCATATCTATCCGATCGAATTCTCCATGCCGACCGATATCAATATGTACCGCGAACGGCTCAAGATTATTAAGTCGTTTGGTTTCAACCATTGCCGTCATCACAGCTGCATTCTCCCGCACGAGTATTACGACGCGTGCGACGAGCTCGGCATGCTCCCGAACGGCGAGATGCTCCTCGGCTATCCGCAGCAGCTCCCCGGCGAAGGGGATCTCTGGAAGCGCAACGTGCCGGAAGGCGCCGATCCTAAGCCCGCCCTCGATACGATTAAGGAACGTTGGGCGCAGGTCGTTAAGGAATACCGGAATCATCCGTCGGTCTTTATCTGGGTCGGCGGCAACGAATTATGCATGCTCGGTCTCGACCGCTGGAACGCCATGACGCTCGGGCCCGAATGCATGGAAATCGCCAAAAAGTTCGATCCGGACCGATACTTCACCGACTGCGACGGCGACTTCCTCAAGGATTACGTCGCGTTCGGCGGACGACCGGCTCAGGAATTCTACAGTATCCTCTTCGACGAATGGTCGAATCCCGTTCTCAATCGCAATAAGTTCAAGACGGACGCGAAGTTCGACAAACCGACCGTCTCGCACGAGGCGGGCAACTTCCTGACCTTCTCGCGCCAGGATCAAGTCGAGCTCTTTAAGGACAGCAATTATAAGCCGTTCTGGATGACGGCCGGAAAAGCGAAACTCGAAGAACTTGGGCTCGACGGCGAAGTGGAAGCGTGGGCGCGCGCGTCCGAGCAGCTCTATCTCCTGTCCCACAAGTACAACGTCGAGGGCGTGCGCCGCAACGAAGCGCTCTCCGGATACCACTGGTGGCTCATTCAGGACTACTGGACCACGTCGAACGGAATCGTCGATCTCTTCTTCCGTCCGAAGTCGCTCAAACCGGAAGATTTGCTCCCGTTCAATAACGACGTCGTTCTCCTGCAGGAAGGGCTCGACTTCACGTACCGCTCCGGAGACGAAGCGAAGTTCACCTTCTTGATCTCGAACTTTGCGCCTAAGGCGAAGACGGGCGTCGCGACTTGGTCCTTCCTGCCCGCCAACGCCGACGCCGGAAACGCGAATTGGCCCCAGGAAACGAAACTGACCGCCGAACCCGCCGTCGCGCCCAATGGGAAACTTACGGCGCTCGCCGACGTCCGGTTCGTCTGCCCTGAAGTCGAACGCCCGACTCAGGGAATTCTCAAATTCTCGTGGAAGGGCGACGACGAAACGGAATACGAAAACACGTGGAACGCGTTCGTCTTCCCGAAAGAGATCGCTCCGAAGACGGCAAAGCAGGTCTACGCCGACGAAACCGCGATCCAGTTCTTCCCGAAAGAGTGGAACGTCAAGCCTCTCGCCGAGCTCAACGGCGAATTGCCAACCGACGCGGTCTACGCGGTCGCCTGGGCCGATCCGGAAATCGTCGCGGCCGCTAAGGCAGGCGCGGGCGTTCTCCATTTCGGCGGCTCGCAATTCTTCGCCGGACTCCCCGTTCGGTTCCAGCAGACATGGTGGAAGGCAGGCGACTCCGAAACGCAAAACAACACGGGTACTTACGTCTATCCGAACGCGATCTCCGACGACGTCGTCTACGGGAATTTCTGCGGCGCGGCGTGGGCTCCGCTTCTCGACGGAGCCGTTAAGTATAACGTCGAGACGAAGAATCCGCGGCCGGAAATCTTCGTGCGCGCTCTGTCGAGTCTCGTGCTCGTGCGCGACGAAGCGCTTCTGCTGGAAGTCGGGCTCGGCAAAGGCAAGCTCCTCGTCTCCGGGCTCAATCACGCGGAAGGTCAGAATTCCCCGATCGGAAACTGGCTCCTCGCGCGCATGATTGACGAAGCGGCGAGCGACGCGCCCGCGAAAGTCCAGTGGGACGCCGATTCAATTATGCCGAAGATCGTCGTGCCCGACGGCGTTACGCTCGGATTCGAACGGCTCGGAACCTATTCGGAGAGCGGCGTGTGGAATTCCTACCGCTCCATGAATCACGACGTGCCAAACTGGGTCTGCCGGCAGAACAAAGTCGATTCCACGGTCTCCTGGAAGACGGCGACCGTTAAATCGGCCGACGCGGAAAAAGTTACGTTCCTCTTCGCCGGCGGAACTGGATATGCGACTACGGCTAAGTCCAAAGGATTCGAGCTTTCGTTCAACGGACAGGCCCTGATTCCGTTCGACGTCGTCGAGACGTTCGACGGCCAAACGACCGCGTTCGCGTGGTCGTCCGCCGACGGTTCCGCGACGCTCGAATTCGAGGCGAAAAAGGAACTGGCGCCCAACGACAAGTACGGAATCTTTAAACTGACCGTTCCGGCGAGCCTCGTTAAACCGAATCAGGCTCAGGATATATCGGTCCGGTCGCTCGGAGACGGCAGTTCGCGCTGGTTCGGAATCAATCTCTACACCGATTTTTCCGACCTTGCGCCGTCCGCCGCGCAATAACGCGGAGGAAAACGGCTGAAAAAAACGCTCCGTGAAAACGGTTTTTCCTTGAACTTGCGGAGCGGGTCGCGTACAATGACAGGGACGGCGTTTTACCGACGCCGTCCCTGTTTTTTGTTTGGCATATCGTTCCCCTAACACGGGCGTTCGGGGCGTTCTTCCGTCCTGTCCGCGCTCGGAGTAAAAGTCATGCGTATAAATTGTAAAGCGTTTTTGCTGTTTGCGGCCGCGTGTCTGCTCGTCGGCTTCCAAGGCGCCGTCTTTGGAAACGACGCAAAAGACTGGGGCGCGCCCGAGTCGTTCGCGGTCGTCAATCCCGTCGAACGGTCTGTATTTGCGAAGGTCCAATCGCTCTCCGGAGAATGGAACTTCATGACGGAACGTCCGGAGTCGTACCGACTTGGCGTCGGCGACGGCGTTTGGGGCAAATTCACGTACAACTGGGACAAGGCGCGCAAAATGGCCGTGCCCGGGATTTGGGAAGCGCAGGGCCTCGGCGAGCCGGGCCGCGGCCGAACCTGGGATCCGAGTTGGGATTGCGGCATGTGGGATCTCAACCACGTCTACGTCGGCTTGGGGCTCTACCGTCGAACCTTCGAGCTGCCCGACGACTGGAAAGGGGGCCGCGTATGGCTTAAAGTCGGCGGCGTCGCCTCGAACGCGTACCTTTGGATTAACGGCCAACGCGCCGCTTACGTCGAAATCTACTGCGGCGCGCGAAAGTACGACGTAACCGATCTTGTGCGCTTTGGCGAACAGAACGAAATCACCGCGCTCGTACGAAACGACGTCCCTTCCCGCCTTGGACTTACCGCGGTTAACGAAAAATTCGGCGGATTCTTCCGCGACGTCGAGCTCGAAGCGACGCCCGACACGTACGTCGACGACGTCTGGGCGCGCGGCGACTTCGAGACGCGGTCCGCCGACGTCCGCGTTTACGTCAAGACGACCGGAAGCGACGGCAAACCGTATCCGCTCTACGACGACGAGCTCTCCCCGAACGACCGCGATCAGTTCGCCGTCCTGCAAAAGAACGGCGTGAAATTCTCGTCTGAGCTTGGCGCCCCCGAACTTGTCAAATCAATTGAAGTTACAATTAAAACGCCCGCGGGCGAACCGGTCGGAAAAGCGGAAATTCCCGGCGAACTCTCCAAGGGCGAATTCGGACTCCCCAAACCGTTCCGCGTCAGCGTCCCAATTGAGAACTGCCAACTGTGGACGCCCGAAACTCCGAACCTCTATATTGCCGACGTCGTTCTCAAAGACGCGTCCGGAAAAGCGATTCACGGATGGACGGAACGTTTTGGCGTGCGCGAACTTAAAGTCGAAGGCGACAAATTCGTTCTCAACGGCAAGCCCTACTTCCTCCGCGGAGGGGGCGACCACAACTACGATCAGATCAACCTCATCGAGCCGGCCGACCGCGACCGATTCCGCGCGCACATGACGACCTATAAGGACGCCGGATTCAACTACATGCGGTTCCATACCCACTGTCCGCTCCCCGAATACTTCGAAAGCGCCGACGAAAAAGGAATCCTGCTGCAGCCGGAAACGCCTTATTATCACGACGTTACCTGCGAAGGCTTCCAGTTTAATCCCAAGCGGGATATGTACGAGCTCTTCCGCACGTGCCGACGTTACGTCTCCTTCGCCACATATTCCTACGGTAACGAAGGTTACCTCGGCTCCCCGCTCGATAAAGAGCTCTACTCGTGGGTTAAGTCGTACGACCCCGACCGGCTCGTAATTCATCAGGACGGGGGCATGGGCAATAAGCCCGGCGCCTCCGACTTTACCACAAACGGCTCAAGCGGAAGCTCCATTATCAATCCGTGGACGCCGGGCGCGCACGACGACCTGACCGTTCCGTTCATCGCGCACGAATACCTTAATCTCGCGATCAAAATGGATCCGCGTTACGAACCGCGCTTTACCGGCGTGCGCAAAGCGCCCGTAAGCGTAGCGGCGTGGCTCAAGAAACTCAACGACGTAGGGCTGGATGAAAACTGGGGCGCCGCGTGTATCGCCGCGTCGGAAAAGCTGCAGGCGATTTATCAGAAACGCGGGCTGGAATCGGCGCGCCTCGATCCCAAGTGCGACGGATATCTCTTCTGGTCGCTCGTCGACGCCTCGATTCCGCAAGGTTCGTGCGTCGCCGCGCAGGGATATCTCAATCCGTTCTGGGAACCGCGTCCGAACGGAAACGCGCCCAAGACGTTCTACCGCTTTAACGGCCCGACCGCGCTCCTCGTAACGACCGATCTTCCCGCCCCGATACTCGTCGCGGGCTCTAAGTTCAACGCGGAATTTAAGATCTCGCACTACGACGCGAACGCGATTCCCGCGGGCAACCTCTCGTGGTCGCTTCGCGATAAAGCGACGGGCGAAACGATTCTTGAAGGGACGCTCCCGTTCGACGCCATTGAGCCGGGCTTCGCAGGCGCTGTCGGCTCGTGCGAAATCGCGATTCCGGAAGGAGCCGCCTCCAAACCGGTCGCGGCGGAACTTGCCGTTTCCGTCGAAGGTTCCGACGCGGTCAACAGTTGGGATTACTGGCTCTTCCCGAAACGCGCCAAGCGCTCGCTCGACGGATTCGCCGTCTCGAGAGCGTGGCGCGACGCGTTCGCCAAACTCTACGACGGCGTCGAACCGATTCCAGACGACCCTGCGGCCGCCGATCCGAACGACGGCAAAATCTGGATCGTTGATCCGAACGAAGAGGCCTATTACGCAGGTCTTGCGGCCGGCAGACGCGTCTTCGCGATCGCGCAGCCGTCCCCTACCCCCAACGTGAGCCTCGGATGGTGGGCGCTCGGCACGCAGGTCGGCACGGCGTTCGCCGACTCGCCCGCGTTCGCCGAATTTCCCAATGCGCCTGAAATGACCGAGTTATGGTTCCGGCTCGTCCGTACCGGCGCGCCCGACTTGGCGAGCAAACCGATCGGAAGCGACTTTGAGCCGCTTGCCGTCGGCGAAGGACGCGATTCCTATTACCTCTATCTTGGCCAAACCGTTTTAGGAAAAGGAAAACTGCTCGCGTCGTACGCGCTCGATCTGACGCAGGGAACGCCGGAAGCGACCGCCCTACTCGATTCCCTGCTCGACTACGTCGCGAGTCCCGCGTTCGATCCTAAGACGCGCTCGACTTCCTTTCGCGCAACGTTCTTTACGGTTCCGCAGGGCGTCGTTTGGGGATTCCAAAAGCCGGTAAAAACGAATCTTTCAGACTTCATGCCGTGGATGACTCTGTACGAAGAAAGCTCCGTCGAAATGAACTGCCGGCAGAAGTCGAAAGAAGCGGAAGTCGTTTGGCAAGGCCGGCCCGTCGGCGAGCTCGGCGACGGAAAAACGACCTTCGCGTTCGTCGGAGCGCTCGGATACTGGTCGCAGCCGAAAACAGACGGCTTTGAACTGAGCGTCAACGGCAAAGCGGCCGTGAAATTCGATTTGCCCGCCGAAAACTCGAAAGTCGGCGACGAAGTCGAATGGCGGTCCGAAGACGGAAAGCTTGCCCTGAAATTCCAGATTGGGCGCGTTGAACAGCCCGGTCCCGATTTCTTCGGCGTCTTCTATCTGACCGTCGACAACGCGCTGCTCGAAAGCGGCGCAAGTCCGACGTTCGCCGTGAAATCGCTTGGCGAAGGGAGTTTGCGATGGTTCCACGTCGCTCATTATTCCGGGTTGCGGGAACAGAAAACGGTCGACGCCCAATAGCGGCGGATTAGCTCCGTTTTAAAACGCGAAGAGGCGCGCTCGGTCATGCCGAACGCGCCTCGTTTATTATGCGCGGAAAAGAATACGTCAGTTCGAGCTCTTGGATTTGCGTTCTTTCGGTTGAACGGAGCACAGCGCGACGGCGGAAAGCGCTTCGAGATTCGCAAGCTGCGCTTCCGGTTCGACCATGAGTTCCGCCAGAGAGATATTCTCGAAAAATCTATGGACAAGCCGATCGAACTGAGCCCACATATTGAACGTTCGGCACACGCTCCTTCGGGGACACTCGTCAGCGTCGGGCTCCAAGCACGCGACGGCCGCCAGCGAGCCCTCCGTCAATTCGAGAATCTCGCATACGTTATACTCTTCCGGCGCGCGGGTAAGCTTATAGCCGCCCCCCTTTCCCCGCCGCCCTTTGAGCAGCTTCTTTTTGACGAGTATCTTCAGAATAATCTCGAGATACTTGAGCGATATCTGCTGACGCGACGCTATTTCCGTAAGTGGAACGAAATCGCCCGAATCATGCTCCGCCAAATCGATCATAACGCGCAGCGCGTATCTGCCTTTTGTAGAAATCATAGAAGCCTCCTGTGCCCTTATTATAAACCTATTTTTCCCATAGAAAAGCATTTTTTTATTTCTCAGGAAATATATGCGCGGCGACTTGCGTATGAAAAGGCGCGGTATGAATTTAAAAATTTTTTAAATTTTCTTTTTTATTCCTATTGACATAGTGGGTTTATAGGATATATTGTGCGCCAATCACAACCGTGGAGGCCCAATGATGGCGTCGATTACACTTCAACAAGAGAGCCGCTCGCTTATGGACATGCGCTGTTGTTCTCGACGGAGGGAGTATCCCGACTTATCCGTCGAGACATAAGCGCCGCTTTGTTCGTTCATTTTGACGGCGGCGGCCCAGTACGGCGCGCTTGAAATCGGGATCGAGAGATTCCGATTTTTTTTTGCGCGTTTTGAACGCCCAAATATCGAACGGTTCAACCGAAAGACGCTTTCCGCGCCCCAGACGGTCCTGCCGTTCAAACTTAAGGAAAGGAGAGGCACATGAACGTAATTTTTATTTCGCCTCATTTTCCCAGTCACTTCTTCAATTTTTGCGCGCGGCTTAAAGAACGCGGAGTAAACGTATTGGGGATCGGCGACGCGCCTTGGGACGCGATTGGCGCTCCATGCCGGAACTCGCTGACAGAATACAGGTTTATCGGCGATCTTCACGATTACGACGCCGTTTACCGCGCGGTCGCCGATTACATTTTCCACTACGGCAAAATTGACTATATCGAAAGCGAAAACGAATACTGGCTCGACTTAGACGCGCGCATCCGTGAGGATTTCAATATAACGACGGGTCCGAAGACGGCCGAAACGGAACGCATGACCCATAAATCGCTCATGAAAAAGGCCTATCAGGACGCGGGCATACCGACGGCGCGGTGGACTCTGCCCCAGTCGCTTGAGGACGCGTTAATTTTCGCGAGAGACGTCGGGTATCCGGTCGTCTTAAAGCCCGACAAGGGAGTCGGCGCTTCGAATACGGGCAGGGCCGACAACAGCGTCGAATTGGAAATCGTCTGGGAAAAGCGCGACCCCAACGTGCAGTTCATTGAGGAAGAATACGTTCCGGGCCACGTTGAAACCTTTGACGGAATTACCGACTCGGACCGCAACGTCCTATTCGCGGCGAGCCAGAACGTTCCAGTCAGCCTCATGGACGCGGTCAATAACGGCGAGGACGTCGTAAGCTACTGCCAGGCTCCGACGCCCGATCTCGAAGAAGCGGGAAAACAGATATTAAAGCAGTTCGACACGAGAAATATCTTTTTCCACTTCGAATTCTTCCGGCTGGATCGGGACAAAGAGGGACTCGGCAAAAAAGGAACGCTCCTCGGCCTTGAAGTCAATATGCGCGCGCCGGGCGGACGCATACCCGACAAGATGAATTACGCGTACGACACAGACGTTTACACGATTTGGGCGGACAGCCTTATCTACAATAAACGTTTCATGAGCGGCGAATTCAAACGCTATATAACGCACGTCGGAAGAAAAGATTCGATCGGCTACGCGAAAAGCGAGGAAGAAATTCGAGCGCGGTGGGGGGCAAACGTCGTTGAAGAATTCGACGTCGCTCCGGCCCTTGCGAACGAAATGGGAAACCACGCGTGGCTGCTCAGGGCGGATTCGCTCGAGGAAAGAAACGAACAGGTTCGCGATATTTTGCAACGAAAGGCGTCGGCATGAAAAGAGAACTACACACCCACTACAGCGAACGGCTCGCAAGAAACATGAACATTCTCACGCACGGACATGCCGGAACGCCCCTGATCGCGTTCCCATGCCAGGACGGCATGTGCGACAATTGGGAAAGTTTTCATATGCAGGAGACCCTTTCCGATTACATCGAACAGGGCGTAATTCAATTATTCAGCGTAGATACGGTCGACTCCGAAAGCTGGTCCGACAAGGCGGGAGACAAAGAGCGCCGAGCGAACGTTCAGGAAAATTATTACCGCTATATAGTCGACGAGGCGCTCCCGTTCATTAAAGGAATCAACGGCGGTCAGGGGATTCCCATAACGACGGGCTTCAGCTTGGGAGCGACGCACGCGGCGATCGTCTTTCTGCGGCGGCCCGATTTGTTCGGCGGCGTCTTGGGATGTTCCGGATGTTACGACGCAGCCTATTTTTGGGGAAACTGGCTCAACGGCGTTCTTTACGATAATTCGCCCGTTCATTTTCTGGCAAACATGCCGGAGGACCACCCATACGTCAAGCTGTATAACCAGCGCAAAATCGCTATTTGCGTCGGTCAGGGCGCGTGGGAAGACGAAGGGAGAAGAACGGCCGCTATCCTGCGCGACGTCTTTCAGAAAAAAGGAATCCACGCATGGGTCGATTTTTGGGGATACGACGTCAATCATGACTGGCCATGGTGGCGCAAACAAATCCGGTATTTCCTCCCTTGGCTGCTCGGCCTTCAATAACGGGGAGTAAGCCTCATGCTTCACACCGACGATAAAAGAGTTAAAAATCTGCTGCTGCAAGGAAACTTCGGCTTGGAAAAAGAGTCGCTGCGCGTCCTTCGCAACGGGTCGTTCTCTCATACGCCGCATCCGTTTCCGCTGAGCGAAACGCATATCGTCCGCGATTTTTGCGAGAACCAGACTGAAATCAACACGTCGGTCTACGATTCCGCGGACGGCGCGGTCGACGCGCTGCTCCGGTATACGCGCAAAGTCAACGAAACGATTGCGCGGCTCCCGGAACCGGAAATACTTTGGCAATTCTCGAATCCGCCCTTTATTGAGGACGAGGACGACGTGCCGACGGCGTCCTTTACCGGCGCGCTTTCCCCGAAAACGAGTTATCGCGAATATCTGTCCCGACGCTACGGAAAGTACAAAATGGCGCTCTGTGGAATTCACGTGAACTACTCGTTCTCAGACGAGCTCCTGCGCGCCGATTTTGAAGCCGGCGACGAAACGGATTTCCAAGAGTACAAAAACAGACTCTACCTGACGCTCGCGGAACAGCTCGCGGCTTACGGATGGATACTTACGGCGATAACCGCGGCAAGTCCGCTCTTCGATTCAAGTTACGTCGAAGAAGGCGTTATGGGGCGCACTACATTCAACGGATTTGCGAGCCTGCGGTGCGGCGAATTGGGATACTGGAACTACTTTACGCCCGTTTTTAACTACGCCAGCGTCGAAACCTACGCCGACAGCATTCAGCGCTACGTCGACGAGCAGCTCCTCGCGGCCCCGACGGAACTCTACTATCCGATCCGTCTCAAACCGAGAGGACAGAACCTCCTGCAGACGCTGCGCGAAGAGGGCGTCAATCATATTGAGCTGAGAATGTTCGACTTAAACCCGCTTGAACCTTCTGGCGTCAATAAGAAAGACTTAATCTTCGCGCAGCTGCTCATGGTATGGCTGCTGAGTATGTCGCGCCCTAAACTTACCGTTCGCGATCAAGTTCAGGCGGTTCAGAACTTCAAAAACGCGGCGCGATACGACCTTCGCATGGTAAACGTCGGCGCTCCGAACAAGATATTTGAATCGGTCGAAAACGCGGCCCTGAAAATGATTATCGCCATGAAAAACTTTTACAGAGATTTTCCGCCTGAAATCAGGGATGTTCTCGATTTTGAAGCTGAGAAATTCGTCGATCCGGACTGCCGTTACGCGTGGATTATCCGAAACGATTACGCGGATAATTATGTGGGAAAAGGAATTCGGTTGGCAAAAGAACGACAGGAGGAACTGTTGAATGTGCGAACTGCTAGCGATCTCAAGTAAAACGCCGATTCGAATCAACGACGTCTTGAAAAAATTTATGTCGCACAGTATCGATATGCCCAACGGATGGGGGCTTGCGCTCTTTGACGGCGGCGATTCGGTCAATTTGGAAAAGGAACCCCTGCCGGCGTTTAAAAGCAGATATTTACGCGAAAGAATCCGCCGTCCGATCGTAACGCGGGGCATGATGGCCCATTTGCGGCTGGCCACGCGCGGCAATATGGACTACGAAAACTGCCATCCTTTCGTGCGGCGCGACAATTCCGGGCGCGCGTGGACGCTCATTCACAACGGAACGATCTTCGAGGCGCCCGTTTTGGACAAATACGTCCGCGTTCAGGAGGGATTCACGGACAGCGAGAGAATTCTGTTCTACTTGGTAGATAAAATCAACGCCCAGCAGGACGGCCAGCGCAG
>CADACS010000077.1 GCA_902786505.1 uncultured Planctomycetota bacterium
AGTCGCCGTCCCCTTCGCAGGGCAGGCCCGAGTGCGGACAAATCTTGACGTTCGCGTCGGTCGCCGAGGCGGAGGACGCGGCAGCGGAGTCGGCGTCGGAGGACGACGAACCGCGCGACCCGAACGAAACGACCGCGACGCACGCGAACAAAACAACGACGACGGCGATCGGGACAATATTCTTTTTCATGACGTAAACTCCAATCTATTTTCGTTAAAAAACGACGTCTCTCTTCATATCTGTCTGCCGAAGCGAAGGTTCGAAAGCGCGCGGCGCGGCCGGCGTCACTCCGCTTCTTTCATTTCTTTCATTTTCGCGAAAAACGCCTTCCACGGTTCGATCGCGTCTTCGTTCGGCGCGTCGAGCCGCGCGTCAAGCCCGGTCTCGTTGAGAGCCTGAACAAAAACGTCTTTTGAACCGACCGAAATAAACGCCTCGCCAAGGGTTTCCGCATAGAGCGCGACCGTGTCGACCGTCTCCATGGACCCGCCGACGCGCCGGTCGGACGAAACGTCCGCTTTCGCCGCCAAACGCATAATCTCCTGCAGCCGCTTGAGCGCAAGTCCCGCGTAACGTTCGCGCTCGGCGGAATCTTTCGATCTCATGCCAAGCGGATAGATACGCGTAATGAAATAAGGCTCGTAGACCATGTGGGTATTGACTTCGTAACCCTTGCGGTAGTATTTCAGAAGCGTTTCGCCGGCGCCCGCGAGCCGATCGCCCGCGAAATACTCAAACGCGAGACATAGCGCCAGCGGATCGCTTTTAAATTCGGGCGCGCAGAAGGAATCGAAACGCTCCGCCGCGGCAAGCGTCTCCATAGCGGCGTCAAATTCGCCCAACTTCAGGCGAATCATAATCGCGAGAACGAGCGCGGCGCTGTGGCGAGCGGGATTCTCGTCGGGACGGGCCGCGTAGACGGCGCATGCCGCGTCGACTCGGTCAAGGAGCGTATTGAGCGCCTCGGCGTCACGTTCTTTATCCGCCGACTGCAGGAAATAGATCGACAGGGTTATCGGCGCGTTGTCGCTCCAGCGAACGATTCGGTGAATATCCTGAAACGCCGGATACGGCTCGTTTTCCTTCGCGTTGGGCGCGACTGACTCGATCATGTAGTCGCACAGACACGGAAAGAAACGCGGATCTTCCGACTGCGCAAGGGTTCGCGCGCCGGCGCTATGCAGCGTTTCGCGCGTTTCCGGCGCGGCGCCGTCGCACGCCCAAAGCCGCGCGATCGCGGCGTATGCGCGTTCCGTTCTCTCGGGCTCGCTTTCGTCGATTCCCGCAAGCAGAATGGAAAAGGCGTAGAACGCGTACGGCGCGATCTGATCGAAGTCCGTCGCCTCAATGAACGCGGCGTCGTCGTCAAAGGTCCAGAAGTCGGGCCGCGCTTCGTTTCTGAAGAAATCCTCTAACTTCTTCGCGTAGACCCCTTTGAGAACCGTTTTAGCGCGTTCCGATTCGCCCGCGCGCGCGAGCGTCGACGCGTAATCGAAAAGGATCGCCGGATCGTTGGGCGCGCGCTTTTCGACCGACCGCAGCAGCGTTTTCGCGGATTCGACGTCGCCAAGCTGAACTTTGACGTCGGCGAGCCGGAGCGCCATCTCGTAGGCGCCGGGCGCGTCCGCAAGCTGCGTTTCCATCTTCTTGAGCGTCTCGTCAAGTTTGCCCGCGGCGTTGAGCGCGGCGAGCGCCTTGGCGCGAAGTTCGGCGAGTTTCCCGCCCGACTGCAGAGACGTCGACGGCGTGCGGAAAATTCGCAGCGCGAAAACGACGTCGGCGTCGTCCGGCGTTTCGTTCGATTTAACGCGCGCTAAGATATCGTCCAAAAGCGCCTCGACGTCCGTG
Organism: uncultured Planctomycetota bacterium; assembly: GCA_902786505.1. Classification (GTDB taxonomy): domain Bacteria; phylum Planctomycetota; class Planctomycetia; order Pirellulales; family Thermoguttaceae; genus RUG369. Next base: position 1,850 of record CADACS010000077.1, read on the forward strand.
TCGGACGTCGCGAACGATTCGAGCCGGCGACGCGTCTTGAGCGCCTCGTCGGCGTATCCGGCGTTTCGGAGCGCGGTCCAGAATTTTGACGCCTCTTTTTCATCCAGACGCGCGCCCGCTAACGTCTGAACGGCGGCGTCGCGCCGGGACGCGATTTGCGGATCGTTTGAATCTTTAAACGCCGTCAGAATCGCAAGTTCGCGCGCTTTCGTTTCCGAAAAGCTCACGCAGTTGACGCGCTCGACATATTCGAGTTTCTTCTCGGCGTCCGCTCCGGAAAGCATGGCGAGCGCGATAAGCAGCGCGGCGCTTTGGGGCGCGTTCTCGCCAAAGAGCGCGACGCCGTCCGACGCCTTCTCTTTAAGTCCTTCAACAGACTCGGTCTCCACTTCCCCGCGCGCCGCGGCCATTAAGACGTTCGACGTTTCAAGAATCTGTTGCGCGCGCAGCTTTTCACGCGCGTCGGCGGAATCGCCGTACCGTTCGCCGAGAAAGTCCAAGAGCCGTTCAAGTCGTTCAAATCGGTACGCGCCCTTGACTTGCTCTTCCGGCGACGCCGTAACGACGTCGAGCGCAAAGAGCGCGCCAAACGCGTATTCGAGCGCCGCGCTCGATTCCATAACGGAGGAAGATTCGGCCGTCGCGTACAGGGTGTTGTCGACCAGATACGCGGCCATGGCGTAATTCGTTCCGGTCGCGCGTTCCAAATAGCCCAGCGCGTTAGCGACGGGAATCGCCGACCCGCCGTTCAAGCGCGCCCCTTCTTTTTGCGCGAAGAATTCGGCGAGGCGCGCGTCGGCGTCCGCGGCAAAGGTCAAAATCCGATAGAGCTTCTTTTCGAAAGCGTCCGCGGAGGCGCCGTCGACCGCGTCCGATGGCTTTACGTCAAAGAGATCGCGCCGATTGAGCGTAATGAACGAATTCACAACGGCATGCCCAAACGACGCTTTTTCAGCGAGCGTCTTGCAAATATCGCCGTTCTTCTTAATCCGCTCGACCGCTGCGGAATCCGCGCCGGGAAACGCGTTCGCCGTCTCGACTTTAAGGCGCGCGGCCAGCGCGTCGCCGAGCGCTTCTCTCGCGCGCGTTACGTCGTCCTTATTGCGCGTTTGCCGCAATACTTCCGCTTCGACGCTCTTCCAAGATTCCTCAAACGCTTCGAACGGTTCGTAAGCCGCGTCCGGATCGGCGTTAATCAGTACGGAGTAGTCGCGCTTGCCCGCCGATTTAATCAGCTCGCGAACGCGCGCCGCCGCCTCCCCGCGCGATTTGCTTTCGAGCGCGCCGGCGAGAAAGCTCGCCTGCTTCCAGACGTCGGAGTCGTTCTTAACGCGGTCGAGTTCGAGCGACCGTTCTAGCGCTCCGATTAAAAACGCGGAATCTTTCTCGACGGCGGCCGAGTCGTTCGCCGCGACGAGGTCGTCCATAACGGTCGGGAACGCTTCGACGCGCCACGCGGGGTCGAATTCCGAAAGAGCCAGCGACGTCTGACGCAGCCCTTTTCGGAGTTCGTCGGCGTCAAGCTCGGAGTCCGACGCCAGCCCCGCTTCTACGCGGCAAAGATTATACGAATCCAAGAGATAGCGCGTTTCCAACGCGGCGCGCGCGTCGGTCTGCTTCGGATCGGCGGGAATCTCTTTCCGTTCAAGCCGAGCCTGCCACGCGAGCGCCTCAAACCGCGCGGCCCCGAACGTCGGATAGGACGGTATCGGTTTCTGCGGCTTAGTAAGGGTCGTCGCTAAAGAGCGCGCGTTCTTATCTTTGAGTTCGAGCCGGCCGCGATAGACGACCGTCAGCGTCTGAGCGGCGAGATCGCGGTAATCTTTCGGTTCGGCGAGCGCGACGACCGCGCGGCCCGTTATCGGCCCAACCGCCCAGGAATCGCCCGAAACGGTCGTCGCGACGGTATTTTGGTCAAATTCAAGCGCGGCGGCCTTCGAGCTCTTGGCGTTCCACGCGTCGGTTCGCGCGAGCGTCTTAGCGATCAGTTCGGGAAGCTCCGGAGACTGCGTCCAGCCCGCGACCGTAAGACGGCGCGCAAGGACTTCCCAATTATTGGGGAAACCGCGGTCAAGTTCGTCAAGTATCGCGTTCGCAAGAGGATATTCCTCTAGCGACGCAAGGGCGTCGACCGTCTCTAAACGCCGCCAGAGCGGTTCGGTCGGCAGTATCTTTTTGACGAGATAATCGCGGGCGCGCGCCGTGTCGCCCGAGCGGCGGTAGAGTTCAAGCAGGCGGCTGCGTTCCGCCGCGGACGCGTCGAGTTCGCAAAGCTGCTCCTGAAAGCGAATCGCCCCTTCGATATCGTTCTGCAATTCCGCAAGATTCGAGAGCGCGTGAAGCCAGAATCCGGAATCGTCGGCGCGCGCGCCCATAAACGCGACGGCGTTTTCAAGCGTCGTACGCGCCGAATCGTAATCTTTGAGCGCCATGTACGCGCGCGCAAGACAGTACGCGTTTTCGCGGCGCGCGTCGGCCGTCTTCGCGGACGTCTGCAAACGCTCTTTAAACGCGTCGAATTTATCGACTTTCGCGCTCAGCTTACTGAGCGAATCGACAAGCGACAGTTTTTCTTCGAGCCGGGACGCGCGGCTGAAGACTTGCCATAAGACGTCGATCGCCTCGTCCGTCTTTCCGACTTCGTCGAGGAGCGCCGCCAATTTGAGCTGCGACATGCGATCGGACGTATTTCCGCTCGCGGCCGTTCGCAGAGCTTCAATCGCTTCGTCGTACCGCCCGCATTCAAGGAGCGCTTCGGCGTACGCGCGGTAATTCTCGGCGGCGCCCGGTCCAAGCTCGACTAACTTGCGCGCCGACTCGATCGCTTCGTCCGCTTTGCCCATTTCCAGGCAGACGCGAACGCGGGAACGCCAATAATTCGCCGCGTTCCCTTGATCGCGTTCAATCGCAAGATCGAGCAGTTCGAGCGAGCGTTCGGGCGACTGGGATTTCGCGGCGATCTCCTGAATCTTCCTCGCGAGCGCGGGCGAAACGGCGTCGGCGCGCAGCGCGTCGACCGTCGCGTCGGCCGCGCCGTTGGGATCGTCGAACGCCAGACAGCACGCCGCCTTGCGCCAATAGAGCCAAGCTCGCTCCTGCGCGTCTTTACAATTTGCCAACTGCTCGTCAATCGACGCAAGATATTCGCCTGCCTCGTTTTGCGCGCGAACAAGCTTCATGCGTTCGCCAAAGACCTGCTCGCGTTCGTTTTCCGTCTGCGCAAGTTCTTCCGCCTGTTGAAGATCTGCTTCGTCGGCGCGCCCGGACGCGTTCGATTCGCAGTCGCACAGATAGAGCGCGCGCCGGAAATCGCCCGGGGTCAGTTCGCAGGCGCGCCGCGCCGCGTCGATCGCCTCGGCGGCGTACCCGACGGACCGCAGAAACGCCGCGCGGCGGTCCCACGCGGCCGGATCGTTCGCGTTTTTCGCCGTAAAGCCGTCGAGCGCCGCGAACGCCTTGTCGCGCTCGTCTTTCTTTAAGTAGAACCGCGCCAAACTGGCCCGGCATTCGAAATCGTCGGGATACGCGTCGACGGTTCGCTGGAACGCCGCTTCCGCTTCGGCGTCAAATCCGTTCTCGGCAAGTTTATCGGCGATAAGGAGCGCCGAGGACGCGGGCGTCGATTCGTCTTTAAGCGCGCGCGTCCAAAGTTCGACGGCGCGCTCTTTGCGCGTTTGGGCGTCGAGCGAGTCGTTCTTCAAGACGACGTCGCCCCACGCAAGCCAAACGTCGAGATCGCCGGGCGAAACGCCGTCCAGCTCCGCGTAGAGTTCGTCCGCGCGTTTGTAATCGTTCTGAGCAAGCGCAAGTTCAAGCGCCGACCGGCACAGCCCCGCGTCTTTCGGAGCGCGTGTTCGAGCCGCCGAGAGAACGGCTTGTGCGTCTTCGTAACGCGCCAATGCGCCGAGCGTTACGACCAGCCGGCGAATCGCGTCTACGTCGTTCGGGCGCTTCTCGACGCGCGCGCGGTAATGATCGACGAGTCCGTCGTAATCCGAGCGGAGCAGATACGCGTATTCGACCCGATCGCGCAGCGATTTAAAGAGCCAATGGTCGGGCGAGAGTTTATCGAGCGCGCGTTCAAAATCTTCGATCGCGCCTTCCTTTTCGCCCAAGCGCGTCTTCATATCCCCGCACGCGACGGCAAATTCTATTTCCGCCTGAACGTCGTTTCGCGATTTCGCGTCCCGTTCGAGTTTCGCGTAAAGGTCGTTCGCCTGACGGTATAGCCCGGCGTCCGCCTGAACGTCCGCGATCGAACGGAGGATATCGGGATTATCGCCGAATTTCTCAATCGCGTTCTTCCAGACCTCTTCCGCCTTCTCGCGCTCTTCCAAACGCGCGTAGGTCGCGCCAAGCTTTTCGAGCGTCTCGACGCGTTCGGCGTCGGCAAGTTCTTTATTGAGCGCGCGTTCAAGCGCGACGCAGCCTTCCCGCATTCGCCCTTGCAAAATGAGCGCGCGGCCTAAAATCGAGGGAACCGCGCCCTGACGGGGCAGAAGCTCTTCGGCGGCGGTCAGCGCGTCGATCGCGCCTTTCGCGTCGTCCATGCGCAAATAGACTAACCCCAACAGAAAGAGACGCTTCCCTTTCGTCTCCCCTTCCGAAAGTTCAATCTCTTTTTGAAGTTCGGAGATAAACGATTCGCAGCCGTCCTTTTGCGTCTCGGCGCGGTAGACTTGATCGAACGCCGCGCCGTAGCCCGGATTATTGAGGAGAATCCTGCGGTAGCGCTGAGCAATCCGCGCCTGAGAATCTTCAGAGCGCACCGCCGTTCGCGAAGACGCGGATCGCGTCTGCGCCGAAAGGAACGGCCCGCTTGAAAAATCGCTGAAAGAACCGATCAGGTGAAAAAAGACGGCGAGCGCCGCCGCGGTCGTTAGAACGGTTTTCTGACTCATGCCGTTGTTTCTTTTCATCATGGAGAGCGCTCGCCGAATCGCAAAAAACAAGATTTCGCGCCGATAAAAAATCAAAAAGCCGCGCAAACGCCGACCGCGCCGCGCGGCTTGCCGGAAAGTAAATTCAGTTCAAACTGACGGGATCTTCCGCGCTCGTCGTGCCAAGCGCGCCCCAAACGCCGTGATACGATTTCCCGTATTCGGTAAAGCTGTTGTAACCTAATTTCGGATCGGTGTTTCCGTTAGTACTCGTATAGTCGATTCCGTCGTCGATAAAGCGCACGGACCCGTCGCCCATACCGCAAACGACGCCCCCCGGATGATTGCTCGACGCGGTAACCATACCGCCGGAAGTCTCGGCGTCCGACGCGATACAGCTCGGCGCGTTCGGGGGCAAAATCGTCATGAATCCGGTATAGACCGCCGCGCCGTCGCTCCAGCGCATGCCGGAGAACGCGCGAGGCGACGCGCCTTCGGCGTATTCGCGCTTGGATTTCAGCGCCATGCACGCGTCGACCGGCTTCGCGGCGCCCTTTGTAAGTTCATAGACGCGATTGATATACTCTTCCGGGAGCTGGGACCCGTCCGTCGCGACGCCCTCGTCGACAAGCGCGGCGTCGGAGCAGACTAAACGTTCGCTAAAAAAGATCGTGTTCGTCGTGCCGTCCGTACAGCCTTTATAGCCGTTCCACTGCTGCGGAGCGAACGCGCCGCGGTCCGCGTTGCAAATCTCGGTCTTTCCGGCGCCCAGCGAAGTCGTTCCCGTCGTCATATTCGCGAAGTGGCACGGGAAATCGCCGTAGCTCATGCGGTAATTCGAGCGCGCCTGCCCCCCTTGGCCGTTTTCTCCTTCGCCGTCGGACGGGCATAAAAAGACGCTCAGCGGCGTCGTCAGATAGCTTTCGGACGGCGCGTCGCTGTTGAAACCGCCGTTATAGGAATCGGCGACGATCTGATCGTAAAGCGCCGACTGTTCCAAATACGGACAGAGAGGAACGAACCCGGAAACGCGCTTGGCGCCGGAACTGGCGCGAACGGTAAACGCGCCGGCTGGATACGCCTTCTTGACGGCTTCATGATAATTCTGACAGGCAAGCGCGAGCTGCTTAACGCGATTCGTGCACTCCATGCGTCTGGCCGCTTCGCGCGCCATCTGAACCGCGGGAAGAAGCAAGCCGATCAGGACGCCGATAATCGCAATAACGACAAGGAGTTCTACAAGGGTAAAACCGTTCGGATTTCTATTCGGAGAGGCGGTCATTTTATCTGCTTTATTCTTAAATCCAAGGGAAACGATTCTATTTCACGAGTTCAAATTTCAAGTCTTTGACGCCCTTTTCGGGCACGGCGGCGGTTAAGCCGGACGTTTCTTTTTCCGCGTACGACGTCGGAATGGCGGAAACCACGTCAAACGTCGCGGCGACCGTCTCGACGGGATTCCCTTTCTCGTCGACCTGCGGATTCCCTTCGTCGAAGACGTCGGCGGGCCGCGGTTCGGAATAGCCCGGCTCGCGTCGCGCCTTTTCCCACGCTTCTACCGCGCCGGCCCCGTTCGGAATATACTTCTCGACGGTAACCGCGTATTCGCCGGGAAGCGCCCCGACGCGCCCTAACGTACTCGCGACAAACCGTCCGTGCGCGTCGGTCATCGCGGTCGAAACGCGCACGCCGGTTCGAGGCTCGCCCTCTTTAAGGACGGGCGCGAACGTCATACTGGCGTACGGAAGCGGAATCCCTTCGTACGTAACGACGCCCTCGACCGGCGCCAGACCGGGGATCTTCTCCGGGCCGCAGCCGCACGACAGCGTCGCCGCGGCCGCAACCGCCAAAGCGGACGCCATAAAAGCGCGATTCAATTCCATGCGTATCCTTTCTAAAACGCGTCGCCAATCAATCTACCGTCTGGTACGTTTCCGCGCCGCTCGCCGAGCCCATCGCGCCCCAGATTCCGTACGGGGATTCGCCTCTCAGGACGGGCGGAGTCGAAAGGTCGCCCGTGTCGACGATATCGGAAACGAACCGCACGGAACCGTCGAGCATCGCGACGTTGACTCCGCCCTGATGATTGCTCGTCGGGCCCGCCAGGAACGAATAGTACGACGTGCACGCCGGACCGTTCGGCGGCATGATGATACTGACGGTCGTCGAAAGCGCGTTGCCGTAGCACCATGTTCGGCCGCCGAGACTGTTAATCGCGAGCCCGGAGCCGGTCGGCGTCGGTTGAATGTAGTCGCCGCCTATCCCCATAAATTCGAGGCATTTGCTCGGTTTAATAGGGGTCTGCCCGTCTTTCGTCGGATTCGGAGAGCTCGTCGTGCCCGACTTCCACGCCATAGAGATGTATGTGTCTTTCATGCGGAGACTTTTACCGCCGCCCCCGGAAGAGACGCGCCCGAGAACGCGTTCGGTATAGGCGATCGTATTCGAGGTTCCGTCTTTAACGCTCGCGAGTTTCGTCCATATCTTCGACTTAAACGGCCCGCGGCCTACCCCGGAAAGCTTGTAATTGTCGCGCTCGTATCCCTTCCCCTCGAACTGATGGAAAGGAAAGTCGCCCGTCGAGGTGAGGAAATTCGTACCGCCCGTCCGGAAGGAAGGATGAACCGTCTCCGCGTAATAACCGGAAGGACAAAGGAGCGTTTCGATCTGAACGTCGCGCCACGGAACGTCGTACATGAGCGAATCGGTTTGAATGCTGTATCGGTACGTGTAGTCGTTCTGAATCGAATTGGCAAGCGCCGTCTGCTCGATGAAAGGAAGGAGCTCGACGAACGTCGACCAGCCAAAGACGTATTCGCCCATTCCGTAATCGAAAGAAGGGAGTCTGTGCGACGCGTCCTCGTAACTGAGCGTCGCAAGCGAAAGCTGGCGGAGATTGCTCGAACACTGCATTCGGCTGGCCGCCTCGCGCGCCGCCTGAACCGCGGGCAAGAGCATCGAAACCAAAATACCGATAATCGCTATCACAACGAGCAACTCGACAAGGGTAAAACCTGGACGGGCGGCGCGGCTTGAAAATCGAGGCGCCGACTTCGAATTCTCGGCGGCTTCAAAAAGCGAGCGAGCCATGATAACTCTCCTTTACAGCGTTCTTGACGCCCAAACAGGCAAAGAACAAATCTCTTGGCTTTCTTAATTAGATTAATCTAACTTTTGTGTCAAAAAAAATCGCGGGCTATCCGCAATCAAATTATTCCCCAACATACGATTCCGCAGAATCTATTGGAAAGCGCCGTCTCTTGCGCCCCGATAATAAGCCCGGCGGAAATAATTGACAAACGCCCTCTCGTCGGACGCATATGTTAATCAAGACTAATTGTATTAGAGTCGTCTAACTTGTCAATAACTCCCAATGTAAAAGCAGGAATTATTTATGGACGCGGCGTTTCAACTCACAAAAAAGAAATAATTCCTTTATTCTAACTTCAGTTTTATATGCCGTTAGAGACGATTCGCCGCAATAGCCCTATGCGCCATGCCTGGAAATTCTTTATGTAAAAAGCGCCGGAAGAAAGTCGGCCGTTTTGAAAATCACTTTTGAAAATGAAGAGCAGATTTAGTTTAGAAAGTTAGATTCTAATAATTCTTTCGTAACGACGGGTCAAAGCCGGCGTTCCAAAGAAAAGGCCCCGGCTCTCCGAAGAGAACCGGGGCCGATTAGACGTTCGTTAGCGCCTAAACAGGGAAACAATCACTTGTTCTGGTTCTTGTACGTCTCGTAGCAGTCGAAGGCCTGATCGACGGTCGCGCCGTTATGGACGACTTCGCGAACGGCGAGCAGCATCCCGACGGGGCTGTCCGACTGGAAGATGTTGCGGCCCATATCGACGCCGGCGGCGCCCTGAGCGATCGCGTTGTAAGCCAGCTGCAGAGCGTCCTTTTCGGGGAGCTTCTTTCCGCCGGCGATAACGATCGGGACGGGGCAGCTGTTCGTAACGCGCTCGAAATTCTCGTCGCAGTAGTACGTCTTAATGACGTTGGCGCCGTTTTCCGCGCAAACGCGGGTCGCAAGTCCGAGGTATCGGGCGTCGCGCGTGAGATTCTTGCCGACGGCGGTAACGCCGAGCGTCGGAATACCGTAACGCTGGCCCATATCGACCGTCTTGGTCAGGTTGCGGATCGTGCAGCCTTCGTGATCGGGATCGCCGATCGCGACCATGACGGCGAGGAGCGAAACGTTCAGGCGGATCGCTTCTTCGATATCTTCGAGCGTCTCGTCGTTGAGGCTCGTGAGAATCGTCGTGCCGGCGTCGAAACGGAACGAAATCGGCTTGTTCGTCGTCGGAGGAATGACGCTGCGGAGAATACCGCGAGTGCACATAATGCAGTCGGCGTATTCGAGAAGCGGATTGATCGTCAGATCGATGCGTTCCAGACCGGACGTCGGGCCCATAATGAAGCCGTGGTCAAACGCCAGCATGACGGTATGCCCGGACTTCGCGTTGAAAATCTGGGAAAGACGGGATTTAATACCGTAACAAGCGTGTTCGTTGCCCTTGAGGAAGAAGCCTTCCTGCTTTTGCGGAACGCCAATGCCAAAATCTTTTGCGTCGATGTTGCCTTCGTTGTCAGCCATCGTTTAAATTTCCTATTCTATATCGATTAACGGATAGGCCGCGCGAATCCCCCGAAAGGAGGCCGCGGACCGGATACTGTCTTAGAACGGCGCGCGAAAATACTATTCGGCGGCCGCGTCGGCAAACGCCTGGAAGATCAGCGCCAAGCTCGTCGCGCCCGCGTCTTGACTCCCCTTCGAACGTTCCCCGAGATTGCGCGCGCGGCCGAACTTCGCGACGTATTCCGACGTCTTTTCCGCGCCGGCTTTCGCCGCGTCCGCCGCCTTCTGAAAGACCTCGTGCAGCGTGACGTCCGCGTTCTCGGCGACCGCCGATTTCATCGCGTCGATCGCCGGAATCATCGCGTCCATCATCGTCTTATCGCCGACTTGCGCGCTCGTCATCGTCTGCATCATGGCGAGCCCTTCGCCGTACATCGCGACGGTCTCCGCAGGACTGAGCGCGTCCGACTTCGCGCCCGAACTCAGGCCCATATAGAACGAACCGTTGAGCGAGCTCGTCGAGCCGCCCGTCGCGCTCATAACGCCCATGGCGACGTTCGAGAGCGTGTCGGACAGAGAGCCGGGCGCTTCCGCGGATTCGACCGCGGCCTTCATGGTCGACAGAATCGCCGTGCCGTGGTCGCCGTCGCCCGTCGCGGCGTCGAGTTTGTTTAAGTAGTCGAAATTCGCCTCTACGGCGGCAAGAGCCCCTTTGAGAGCCTTGATCAGAAGATCTTTGGTAAATTCGGTTGTCATGGATAAAACGTGAGGATAAATGTTTTGAGCGTCGCGTCTGCGCTATACAAACAAGACGCGGCGTACGCCGGCGCAAACGTCGGCGTACGCGTTAATTCTATTGGCTCGGTTCGAGCCGTCAACGGAGTCAGCGGGTAACCCAGTAGGGAGCGTCGCTGGGCGACTTGAAGAGTTCGAGCGTTTCGTCGTCGAACGCGCCGACGATCATCTGGAATCCGGACGCTTCCTGAACGGTCAGGACTTCGCCGCAGTAGCTCGCCGCAACTTCAATTCCCATGCCGGTTACAACTTCGTACGCCTTGCGGAAGATTACGAACATTTCCATGAGCGTCGTGCCGCCGCTGCCGTTAATGAGAAGCAGAATCTTTTCGCCGGCCTTCGCGTCGATCGCGCGAATTACCTTCTTAGCCATCGTTTCGGCGACCCAGTCGGCGCTCTGCATCGGCTCGGGACCGTTCCCGCCCCCTTCTCCGTGCTGCCCCATGCCGATTTCCATCTGGTCGTCGGCCAACGCGCCGATTTCGCCGCCGGACTGAGGATGCGTCGCGACCTTCAGCGTAACCGCGAGCGTCGCCATGCGCTTATTGAACCGTTCGCCGATCGCGACGATTTCGTCGGCGGAGAGACCTTTTTCCGCGGCCGCGCCGAGAATCTTAATAAGCGGAATGCAGCCGCCCAGACCGCGGCGTTCGGAAGCGGGCGCGTCGACGCCGGGAGCAATGTCTTCGGCAGTGACGATCTTATTGACGCTGATCCCTTCCTTCTGCGCCATCATGAGCGCCATATTCGCGTTGCGCTGGTCCCCTTCGTGATTC
>CADACS010000078.1:0-899 GCA_902786505.1 uncultured Planctomycetota bacterium
CGCTCGTCTGAAATCCGGGCGGGAGCTCCATTTTAATCGTCTCTTTAATAGTGCGGGGGCCGGCAAAGCCAATGAGCGCTTTCGGCTCGGCGAAGACGACGTCGCCCAGCGACGCGAAACTCGCGGCGACGCCCCCCATCGTCGGATTCGTGAGGACGGAGATAAATAGCCCGCCGGCCTCGTGGAAGCGCGCGAGCGCCGCCGACGTCTTGGCCATCTGCATGAGGGAGAGAATCCCTTCGTGCATGCGCGCGCCGCCCCCGGACCCGGACACGATGATGAGGGGCAGATCCTGCTCCTGAGCGCGTTCGATCGCGCGGGTGAGCTTCTCGCCGACGACCGAGCCCATACTCCCCATAATAAAGCGCGAATCGGTAACTCCAAACGCGACTTTGCGCGCGCGAATGCGTCCGCAGCCGGTAACCGCGGCGTCTTTGAGCCCGGTCGCGGCGCGGTCGGACGCGAGCCGCTCTTTGTACGGCTTGCGGTCGCAGAATTCGAGCGGATCGCCCGCAATGAGATCGGCGTCCCATTCCTCGAACGTGCCCTTGTCGAGAATCTGCTCGATCCGTTCCTGAGCGGAGATCGTCCAATGGTAGTTGCATTCGGGACAGGTGCCCAGACGCCGGTTCGCCTCTTTCCGAAAGATCGTCGCCTGGCATCCGGGACAGCGCACCCAAAGCCCTTCCGGGACGCCGCGTTTACGTTTCGGTTCCGATGATTCTTGCCAACTCATATTTGTTTCTATCCTATTCGGCGCGCGTTTATCCGACTAGTTCTCCGCGGACCAGCCGCGGAGCGCCCACCGTTTGCTCGAGAGCGCGGCGAGCGCCGTTCCTTTAAGCGCGCGCATCTGCGCGGCGTAATCTTTCGCGTGAAAAAAGGCCGAGCCCGCAACC
>CADACS010000078.1:949-13754 GCA_902786505.1 uncultured Planctomycetota bacterium
GGGTCGCGCGGCCTTGCGCAGCGCGCGCACGGCGTCGAGGGAATCGGGCCGGAATTTCTGGCCGCCGAAACCCGCGGGCACGCCCATAACCAAGAGAATATCGGCGTCCTGCGCGTAGGGGAGCGCTTTCTCGACGGGCGTGCCGTAATTGAGCGCGAGGCCGGGCGCGGCTCCGAGCGCGCGGATCGCGGCGAGCGCGGCGCGCGGATTGCGAACCGCCTCGACGTGCACGGAAATGGAATCGGCGCCCGCCTTGCGAAACGCTTCCAAGTAGCGTTCCGGCTCGACGATCATGAGGTGTACGTCGATCTTGAGCCGCGTAATTCTGCGAACCGCTTCGAGGACGGGTATCCCAAAACTGAAATTGGGAACGAAGACGCCGTCCATAACGTCAAAATGCAGAGCGCGCGCCCCGGCGGCTTCCGCGCGCCGAATCTCGTCTTCGAGCCGCGCGAAATTCGCGGCCAGAAGGGACGGGACGATATTGACGCGGTCGCGCGCGAGCTCGGCGGTCCAATTTGCTTCGGTCATAACGTCTTTCCGACAACGCTGAAATAAGGGCGGAAGGGCTCCGCACAAGACCCGCCCGTTCCCTGCGGACGCGCCCGCGGGGAAAAAGGCGAAAAATAACCGCGTAAATTATAGTCCAATTGGCCCGAAAGTCAAAGAGCGTCCCGAAAAAAAGGAGAAAAGAACGCGGCTCCCCGAAACGTGCTCTTGAGACGCGGGCGGACGCGTCCGCGCCGTTCTTTCCGACGGTCCGCCGACGGGCGAAATTAACCAAAACGCCCATATTAATTTTATAGAAAAGTAAAATTTCACCTTGACAAAAATCAAAGGCGGGGTTATCAAGATAACCTAACCGGGCGGGCCGAGAGAGGCTTACCCCGTCCGCTGGAGGCGTTTTTTTCGAAGCGCCGAGAATTTGAACCGACTTCGCCGCGTTCGCACAGGCGCGAACGGCGGAACGAAGGCAAACGACGACGGTACGTGTTAATGACGCAAAATAGAATAGACGCAAACGGGCCCGCGCTGGTCATTGTGGAATCCCCGGCCAAAGCGAAGACGATCGAAAAATATCTGGGCCCCGGCTACATTGTGGAAGCGAGCGTCGGCCATGTCCGCGACCTGCCCAAAGGCGCGCGGGAAGTTCCGGAACAGTATAAAAAGGAAAGCTGGGCGCGGCTGGGCGTCAACGTCGACAAGGATTTCAAACCGATCTACGTCGTTCCGGAAGACAAACTCAAACAGGTTCAAAAGCTCAAGCGTGCCCTCAAAGAAGCGTCGACGCTCTATCTCGCGACGGACGAGGACCGCGAGGGAGAGGCGATCAGCTGGCATCTGCGCGAAACGCTCAAGCCGACCGTTCCGGTCCGCCGGCTCGTCTTTCATGAAATCACGAAGACGGCGATTCTCGATTCGCTCAAGAATCCGCGCGACGTCGACGAAAACCTCGTCGACGCTCAGGAAGCGCGGCGCGTGCTCGACCGTCTCTTCGGGTACGAGGCGTCCCCCCTGCTCTGGTACAAGATCCGCAACAATCTCTCGGCGGGCCGCGTTCAAAGCGTCGCGGTGCGCCTCATCGTCGAGCGCGAGCGCGAACGGATCGCGTTCAAAAACGCCGTCTACTGGGACGTCCAAGGCGTATTCGCTCCCGAAGACGCGCGCGCGTTTCAGGCGACGCTCTCGTCGGTCGGCGGCAAGCAGATTCCGAGCGGCAAGGATTTCGATCCGAACACCGGCAAACTGATTCATCCGGAAAAGTTCGCGCTCCTCGACGAAGCGGCGGTCAAAGCGCTCGTCGACCGGCTGAACGCGTCCGGGCCCGCGGTCGTCGAATCGGTCGACGAGAAGCCGTACTCGACGCATCCGTACGCGCCCTTTACGACGAGCGCGCTCCAGCAGGAAGCGAACCGAAAGCTGAATTTCACGGCGCGGCGCACGATGAGCGTGGCGCAGAGCCTGTACGAAAACGGGTACATTACCTACATGCGTACCGACTCGACGAACCTGTCGCAAGAGGCGATTAACGCCGCGCGCCGGCTCGTCAAGACGCATTACGGCGACGCGTTCCTGCCCGACAAGCCGCGCTATTATCAGACGAAAGTCAAAAACGCGCAGGAAGCGCACGAAGCGATCCGGCCCGCGGGCAGCGTCTTCCCGCTCCCCGAAGAGCTCCGCTCGCGTCTCTCGAACGACGAATACCGGCTCTACGACCTGATCTGGAAACGAACGGTCGCCAGCCAGATGAAGGACGCGCTCGGCAAGCGCAAGTCGATTACCGTCGCGCTCGGCGACGCGCTCTTCCACGTCGGCGGCAAGACGATCGACTTCCCCGGCTATCTGCGCGCCTACGTCGAAGGAAAAGACGATCCCGACGCCGAACTCGCGGATCAGGAGACGGTTCTGCCCGACGTCCGCAAGGGCGCGCCGCTCGCGTGCGAGTCGCTCAAGCCGGCCGAACACACGACGACGCCTCCGCAGCGGTTCTCCGAAGCGGCGCTCACGAAGACGCTCGAAGACAAAGGGATCGGGCGTCCGAGCACGTACGCGTCGATTATCGAAGTCATTTTGAATCGGCATTACGTCTTTAAGAAGAACGGCGCGCTCGTGCCGACGTGGACGGCGTTCGCGGTCTGCAAACTTCTGGAGACGCACTTCCCGGTCCTCGTCGATTACAGCTTTACCGCCGATATGGAGAACGAGCTCGACGAGATCAGCCTCGGGAAACGCGACCGAGTCGATTATTTGCGCGCGTTCTATTACGGCGATAAGAATCCGGACGGCTCGCGAAACGCGAATTTCCCGTTCCCGGAATCGTTCGCGCCCGGCCTGAAGACGCTCATTGAGAACAAGATCGGCGAAATCGACGCGCGCGAAGTGAGCAAGTTCTATATCGGAACGCCGAAAAACGAAGACGGAACCGACGGCGAGCCGGTCAATCTGCGCGTCGGGCGGTTCGGCCCGTTCCTCGAACAGGGCGATTCCCAGGCGTCGGTCTCCGAAGAGCTGCCGCCCGACGAACTTACGCTCGACGCCGCGCTCGCGCTCCTCAAAGAGAGCCGGACCGCGGACGAGCCGCTCGGGCACGACCCGAAGACGGGCAAGCCGATCTATCTGAAGCACGGCCGGTTCGGCTGGTACGTCCAGCGCGGCGAGAACGGGGACGCCGACAAGCAGAACGCGTCCCTCATCCGCGGTATGGAGAGCGGCGATATAACGTTCGAATCGGCGCTCGC
The DNA here is from genome assembly GCA_902786505.1 of uncultured Planctomycetota bacterium. Taxonomy (GTDB): domain Bacteria; phylum Planctomycetota; class Planctomycetia; order Pirellulales; family Thermoguttaceae; genus RUG369. Next base: position 4,189 of record CADACS010000078.1, read on the forward strand.
GCTCCTCGATCTTCCGCGCGAACTCGGCGTCGATCCGGAACATGACAACGAGCCTGTCTCCGCGTGCAACGGCCGTTACGGCCCGTATGTCAAACGCGGTTCGGAATCGCGTTCGCTCCCGGCCGACGTGTCCCCGCTCGACGTTACGCTCGAACAGGCGCTCGAACTCCTCGCCAAACCGAAGTACGGCGGCCGCGCCGCCGCGAAGAAGTCGGAGCCGCTGCGCGTCTTCGAGAAGTCGCCCGTTACCGGAAACGAAGTCAAGCTTCTCTCCGGACGGTTCGGCCCCTACGTTACCGACGGAACGACGAACGCGTCCCTGCCGAAAGATTTAGATCCGCAGGAGCTCTCCTTTGAGCGCGCGCTCGAACTCCTCGAGATCCGCGCCGCGAAAGGCCCGTCCACGCGCAAAAAGGCGGCGCGAAAGACGGCCAAGAAAGCCGTTAAGAAGACCGTAAAGAAAACGGCGAAAAAGACCGCGAAAAAAGCGGTCAAGAAGACCGCCGCGAAGAAAACGGCCGCCAAGAAGACGGTCAAAGCCGCCTCCGAAACCGCGCCGAAGAAACGCGTTACGAAAAAGCTCGCGCTCAAGGACGCGCCGAAGCCGGACGAGCCGCTCGATCCGCCCTTCTGATTCCTTTTGCGCCGCGTTAAGAATGAAGTCCAACTGGGTTCGCGCTCAGTTGGGCTTTTTTTATTGGCGCGCGCTCGCTTGTACGGCGCGCCCCTTTCGTCTATAATGACCGCGTCCGTTTCCCTTTAACGCCCCAGGAGATCGACCATGTTGCCCCGCATATTGCTTACCGTACTTTTCGGCCTGTCGTATTTTACCGCATGCGCCGCGGCTGAAGCGCAGTTCGTCCCGAAACGCGTCGACGCGGTCGACGTGGTCGTCGCGGGGGGCGGCTCGGCGGGCGTTCCGGCCGCGGTTCAGGCGGCGCGGCTGGGCGCGAAGACGGTTCTCGTCGAGGCGGGGTTCCAGATCGGTGGGAACGCCACAAGCGGCGGCGTGAATTTCCCCGGCCTCTTTCACGCGTGGGGCAAGCAGGTAATCTCCGGAATCGGATGGGAATGGGTCGAAAAGACGGTCCGGGAATCGTCGGGGACTATGCCCGACTTCAGCGTTCCGACGGGCCGCTGGCACTGGAAGCATCAGATACGCGTCAATATACCGACCTACGTCCTTATCGGAGAAGAACTTTGCGCGGACGCGGGCGTCGAATTGCGCTACTACGAATCGGCGATCGCCGCCGAAGCGATTACTCCCGATTCCCCGGATCCCGACGCAAGCGCCAAGGCGCGCGAAAACTACCGCTGGAAGGTTACGACCGCGGCTCAGGGCGAAGTCCGCGTCCTCTACTGCAAGCAGCTCGTCGACTGCACGGGGAACGGCGCGCTCGCGGCTCTTTGCGGCGCGGCGCGCATGCGCGAGAACGAAACGCAGCCCGGCACGTTTAACTATAAGATAAAGCATCATATCGACTTGAACAAGCTCGACAAAGAAGCGGCGCAGAAGGCGTTCGAAGAAGCGCTGCGCGACGGACGGCTCGAGCCGGGCGACGCGCGCGGAGGAATCGCCGCGTTTCTTCAAAACAGCGAGAACAACTACGTTTACGGCGCCGACAACTCGACCGCGGAAGCGCGGACCGAGACAAATCTGCGCGGACGGCGCGCCGCGCTGCGCATGCTCCGGTTCGTGCGCTCGCTGCCCGGCGGAGAAGACGCGGTCCTCGAGTCCATGTCGCCCGACGTCGGCGTGCGCGAAACGTACCGCGTGGAGGGCGAATACGTAATTACGCACGACGACTACGTTTCCGGGCGCGTCTGGGACGACTCGCTCGCCTACGCGTTCTATCCGGTCGACCTTCACGAGAACGCGTCGGGCGTTCATCCGAAACATCTGCAGGAAGGCACGGTCGCGACGGTTCCTCTTCGCGCGCTGCTCGCCAAAGGGGTTCCGAATCTTCTCGTCGCGGGCCGGTGCGTAAGTTCCGACCGGCTCGCCAATTCCGCGCTCCGCGTTCAGGCGACGTGCATGGCGTGCGGTCAGGCGGCGGGCGCGGCCGCGGCGCTCGCCGCGCTCCAAGACGCCGCGCCGTCCGAACTTAACGTCGACGGAATTAAGAACGCGCTCCGGGAACAGGGCGCTATCGTGCCGTAACGCGGTTTCTTTTCCGCGCGATCGCGGGCGGTTCTTCGGCGCGAACCTTGAATCCGGCGCCGGCGAGGCGGAGAGTTTTGCTCATGCATGCACAGATAGCGGCAGGTATTCTAATTCCCTTTATTGGCGGCGTCTTAGGAGCGGCGCTCGCCTTCTTTCTGCGCCGCGAAATACCGGAAGTTCTGCATCGCGCGATCGCCGGATTTGCCGGCGGCGTTACCGTCATGGCGACGTTCAATACCCTGATCCAGCCCGCGATCGGCGGCGACGTCCATATGGGCAAACTCGCCTTCGTGGCGCCCGTCGCGCTCGGACTCTACCTCGGAATCGGAATTATGCTCCTTTTGGGCGTCGTGATTCTGCACGTGCGCGTCACTCGCAAATGGGAAGGACGCGAAAGCGCTCTAAAACGAACGGCGAAGCTCTTTTTGGCGGTTGCGCTGCACAATATCCCCAAGGGCATGGCGGTCGGAGTCGTCTACGCGGGCTTACTGACCGGCAAGACGGGCGTCGGTCATGCGGCGGCGCTCACGCTCGCGCTCGGAATCGCGATGATGAATTTCTCGGAAGGGGCGACCGTCTCGACGCCGCTGCGCGAGGACGGAGTCCCGAAATCGAAGAGGTTCTGGCTGGGGCTTCTGTCGGGCGCGGTCGAGCCGGTCGCGGCGGCGCTCACGTTCGCGGCGTTGAACGGCGGCGCGGCGGCGCCCCTGTTCCTGATCGCGTTCGTCACAGGCGCGATACTAGAGCTCGCTATGGAAACGATGGGCGACGACCGTTCGACCGTCGGAACCGCCTCGTTCGCGCTCGGATTCCTTCTCATGATAGTATTAAAGATTGTGTCAGACGTAACAGGTTAATAAAATTCAAGTTAGATCATACGTCGGCGCGCGGGGGCAAGAGAGGCGCGCCGAAACAATTATTCGCCGCGCGTCTGGCGGCGGTATTTGGCGGGCGTCGTTTCGACTTCTTTTCTAAACGTCTGGATAAAATAGCTTGTCGCGCTGAATCCGACCGTCTTGGCGACCCGGTCGATCGACGCGTCGGTCTCGCGGAGCATCTGTTTCGCGCGCTCGATGCGCACGTTCTTAATCTCGTCTAAAATCGTTCTTCCGAGCAGTTTCCGGAATTTAATCTCCAGCGTGCGGCGCGACACGGCCACTTCCCGCGCGATCCGGTCGACGGAAATCGTTTCAAGCCGGCCCGTATGAATGAATTGGAGCGCCGACGCGACGTCTTCGTCCTCGACGAGCACGATATTCGTCGACCGGCGTTCCACGACGGCCGTCGGCTCGACGAGAATATGCTTTTCCGGCGGCTCCTGTCCCTGCATCATGAGATCGAGCGCTCGCGCGGCGAGATAGCCGCCCTTCTCCGCGTTGAGCGCGACGCTCGTGAGGGACGGCGAGCTGAGCTCGCACAGGACTTCGTCGGCGTCGACGCCCACGACGGCGATCTGTTCGGGCACGGAGACGCCGGCCGCTTCGCACGCGTCGAGGACTTCCCGGCCGCGCTGGTCGTTGCACGCCATGAGCCCGATCGGCTTGGGGAGCGAACGCAGCCATTCGACGAGAACGGGCTCCTCTTTCTCCCACCGTACCTCGCGCCCGGCGCTCAGCGGCGTATTGTAGACGCTCGTCTCAAATCCGGCCTCGGCGATCGCGTCGACGAACGCGCGCTGCCGCTTGACCGACCAGCTCTGGCGCGGATAGCCCGCGTACGCGAATCGCGAAAGCTTCTTATCGAGCAGGAGCTTCGCGGCCATGCGCGCCGCGCCCGCGGAATCGCTCGTTAAGTCGGCGCAGAACCGCGTCTTACCGTGCGGCAGCTCGAGCGAGTCGGCGGAGAAATCCAAGAGCACGGCGGGAACGCCGAGCTCCAAAATGGCCTCCGCCGACTTCGCGTTGAGCGTGCGGGCAATGACGCCGTCGCCATGCCAGTCGCGCATCCTCGGGACCGTCTGCTCGAAATCGCCGGGCGTGAGCATAAAGCGCCACGGCCCGTGCAGACGCGAATAGCGCGCGACGCCCTTTAAGACGCCGCGCCCGTAACTGCGCGACGTCTCGACGAGGAGCGCGATTCTCGGAACATGAGCGATCGGCATGCGCGTCTTCTCCCGTTATTTGCTGTAGAACGCTTCGTTCCAGCGCAGTTCGCGGCGGAAATCGGAAATGTTCGTATCGGAGTCGATAATATCGAGCTCGATCTGAGCGATTTCGGCGAAGTCCTCCATGTGCTCGCGCGTCAGAGCCGAAGAGAAGCACGTATGATGCGTTCCGCCCGCGAGAATCCACGCGGCGGCCGACGTCTTGAGATCGGGCCGCGGCGTCCAGAACGCGCGCGCGACGGGCAGCTTCGGAAGATCGGCCTCCGGGGGCACGCAGTCGACTTCGTTAACGATCATGCGGAACCGCCCGCCGAGATCGACGAACGTGGCGGCGACGCCGGGCCCTTCCTGCGCGGTAAAGACGAGGCGCGCGGGGTCGGCCTTGCCGCCGATGCCGAGCGGATGCACTTCCATGCGCGGCTTCGACTTAGCGATCGAGGGACACACTTCGAGCATGTGCGCCTGAAGAATCGCGCCCTTCCCTTTGAGATGATAGACGTAATCTTCGAGGAACGAGGTTCCGCCCGGCAGTCCTTCGGCGGCGACCTTCATGGCGCGCACGAGCGCGGCGGTCTTCCAGTCCCCTTCCGCGCCGAATCCGTACCCTTCGTTCATGAGGCGCTGCGAGGCGAGTCCGGGGAGCTGATTGAGCCCGTAGAGGTCGTCGAAATTCGTCGTAAACGCTTTTCCGTTCCACTTTTCGAGCGTCTCGCGCAGCCCGAGCTCGATGCGCGCGGCCTCGCGGACCTGACCGCGGTTCGCGCCGTTCGCTTTGCAGTCGTCGGCGAATTCGTAGAGCGTCTCATACTCGTTGACGAGCGCGTCGACGTCCGATTCGGAGACCTTCGCGACCGCGGCGGCAAGCTCTCCGACGGGGCAGTAGTCGACGTGGAACCCGAACGTCATTTCGGCGGAGACGCGGTCTCCGTCGGTTACCGCGACGTTGTTCATCTGGTCGCCGAAACGGATGACGCGCAGATTATTCAACTCGCACCAGGCGTTGCACATCCGCGCCCACGCGGCGACGCGTTCGTGAACTTCCGGATCTTCCCAATGCCCGACGACGACTTTGCGCGGCTTCTTAAAGCGCGCCATAATGTGCCCGAACTCGCGGTCGCCGTGCGCGCTCTGATTCAGGTTCATGAAATCCATGTCGATTTCCGACCACGGAATCTCTTTCATGAACTGGGTATGAAGATGGAGAATCGGCTTGCGCAGCAGGTGCAGGCCTTTAATCCACATTTTGGCGGGCGAGAACGTGTGCATCCAGAGCATAACGCCGACGCACTGATCCGCCGCGTTCGCTTCCCGGAACCGTTTTACGATCTCTTCGCTCGACTTAACCGTGCCGCGATAGACGACCGTGCACGGCAGTTTGCCCGACGCGTTGAAGCCGTCGGCGACGACGCGCGAATCCGCGTCGACCTGCCGAAGCGCCTCGTCTCCGTAGAGCGTCTGCGATCCGGTCAGGAACCATATTTCATATTGCGTTTTTTTCATTGTAGTCTTTATCTAAAAAAGGGTTGCGGCGCCCGGTCCAAACGCGCGTTACTTCTGGCCGTAATAGGCGTTCGGCCCGTGTTTGCGCATATAGTGCTTTTCGATAAGCGCTTCGTCGACCGGGAGCGCCGGATTGAGGATCGCGGTATAGAGCGCGGTCTTGGCGCACTCTTCGAGCACGACGGCGTTGTAAACGGCGTTCGCGGGCGACGTTCCCCACGTGAACGGCCCGTGATTGCGCGCCAGAGCGCCGGGCGTGGCGTCCGGATCGATTCCGCGCTCGCGAAAGATTTCGACGATCGCGTCGCCGGTCGCCTGCTCGTAATTTTGAGCGATTTCCTCGCGCGTAAGCGCCCGCGCGCACGGAATCGAGCGATAGAAATAATCGGCGCAAGTCGTGCCGACAATCGGGATATCGCGCTGCGCCTGAGCCCACGCGACCGCGTGCGACGAATGCGTGTGCACGGCGCCCCCGATATTCGGAAACGCGCGGTAGAACGCGAGATGAGTCGGCGCGTCGGTCGAGGGCCGATAGGAGCCTTCGACGACGTCGCCGGACGCCAGATCGAGAACGACCATATCGTCGGGCGTCATGACGGCGTAGTCGACGCCCGAGGGTTTAATGACGACGAGCCCGCGCTCGCGGTCGATTCCGCTCGCGTTCCCCCACGTATAGAGAACGAGACCGCGCCGGACAAGCTCCAGATTCGCGTCAAAGACGTCTTGTTTTAACTGGTTGAGATCAGTCATCTTGAATAGGCTTTGCGATTCTTTGGCAAGAACGCGCGTAAAAGGTCAAAAAACGCCGACGTTCGCAGGAACGTCGGCCGAACGAAACAAGGCGCCGGGCGCGCGGAAAACGGCCCGGCGCGGCGTAACTCACGCGACGAAGTACATATAGATCGCGAGAATAATCACGATCAGGCCGCAGGACGCGACGACGTCGACCCAGTTCCAGCTCGCGCGCGTAACCGCTTTCTGCTCGGCGGTCGCGGTCGCGTAGGTCAGACCTTCGAGCTGCTCCGGCCGCGGTTTGGGCGTCACGTAGCTCACGAGGAACATGAGCGCGACGCACACGACCGTCAGGTAGATGCACATGAACGTGTAGCTCGTCGTGGCGAACCATTGCAGGAAGGATTCGTCCGGGAACGGCGAGATTCCGTTGACGATCTCGCATCCGAGCCGGCACATGCCGAGCACGAACCCGACGATGAGCGCGGCGAGACAGCCGGGGCCGTTCACGCGGCGCGAGAAGACGCCGACGAAGAATACGGCGAAGATCGGGGGCGCCATGTACGACTGAACGCTATGCAGGTAGTTGTACAGCGAGCCCTTCATGAAGGAGATCGTCGGAATCCACATGAGGCCCAGGAGGACCATGACGCACGTGGCGAGCCGGCCGACCCAAACGGTCTTCTTTTCGGGAGTATTCGGACGCAGCTTCTTATAGACGTCCATCGTAAAGAGCGTCGAGCACGAGTTAAACACGGACGCGAGCGAGCTCATGAGCGCGGCGAGCAGCGCGCCGACGACCAGACCGCGGAGGCCGATCGGGAGCACTTCTTTAACGAGGTACGGGAACGCCTGATTGTCGTCGAAGAGGACTTCCGCGTTGAGCTTGCCCTGCGCGGCGAGCCCATACGCGATCATGCCTGGCACAATAAAGATAAACACCGGCGTCAGCTTCAAATAGGCGCCGAAAATCGTGCCGCGGCGCGCCGCTTTCTGATCGGTCGCGGCGAGCGTGCGCTGTACGATGTATTGGTCGGTACACCAGTACCACAGACCGACGACCGGAGCCCCGAAGAGAAGCCCGAACCACGGATATTTCGGATGAGAATTCGGTTTCCACAGATTGAAGTGGTCGATCTTCTCGCGCATTTCGCACGGAACTTCTTCTTCCAGCGTCGGATAATCGTGGTTCGAGAAATATTTTTCGAACGTGAGCGAGTCGATCTGCCCACGAATCTGTTCAACCTCTTCGGCGGTCAGTTCGGACGGGAGAAGATAGTTGCCCGAGCGTTTGGCGGCGCGCTCTTTCGCGGCTTCCTTCTGCGGGTTCGTCTCGTCGGAGAGCATGTCGAAGAGGGGCCGCTTGATGATAATATCGTTCGCGACCTCTCCGAGCTCGTTCTTAAAGCACATGGGATTCGCTTTTTGAAGTTCCTCCTCGCCGAGCACGACCTTGTAGCCGTCGATATGGTCGACGCCCTGCGCCACTTTGCGCAGCTCCTGCCAGCCGCCGATCTGATGCAGACCGCAGAAGAGAACACAAGCCGCGCCGATAATCAGGACGACCGTCTGAAGCAGTTCCGTATAGAGAACGGCGCGAAGACCGCCCAGAATCGTATAAAGGCCCGTTATGACGACCATGCCGACCGCGCCGACCCAGAAGTTGCTCACTTCCGGAATAATATCGACCGGGAAAAGAGCCTTGAAGACGATACCGCCCGCGAAAAGCGTAACGGAAATCTTCGTAAAGACGTAGGCGACAAGGCTGATGAGCGAGAGGATCCAGCGCGCGGACGGAGAATACCGGCGTTCGAGGAATTCCGGCGTCGTAAAGATTCCGCTCCGTTCGTAGAACGGTATCATGACCCAGCCCAGAACGAGCAGACACCACGCGTGCAGCTCGTAGTGCGCCATGGCCATACCGTCGCTCGCGCCCGTCCCGGCGAGCCCGACGAGGTGCTCCGAGCCGATATTGGACGCGAAAAGGGACGCGCCGATTACGACCCAGCCCGCCTTCTTACCGGCGAGGAAGTAATCCTTCGAGGAGTCGTTCTTCTGGGAAACGACCCACCATGCAAGCGCCAACAGGATCAGGAAATACGCGGCGAGCGTTCCCCAGTCCCATTTATCTAACGCCGCGCCGGCGCTTTGCGCGAAGAGCAGCGCGTTGTAAATTGACGTCATTGTTGAACCTTTTAGTTGAATCGAGTAAAAAAATTGCCGGGCGTTCAAACGGTTTGAATCCGTTCAAACGCCCGCGTTACTTGCGTTTATTCTATTTGGCGCTTCGCACGGAATCGCGAATCGCAATTAATTCTTTCATAACCGGATAGAGCTCCGCGCGGGTTCCTTTAACGCCGAACGCGTCGTGGAGCGTCTTATAGATTCGGTAGAGCTTTTCGTAGACGGCGGCCGCGTCGGGATTCGGCTCGTAGACGGTCGTCTTATACGCGACGGTTCCTTTCTGCGCGTCGCCGATCGAGTCAAACGCGCCGCCGGCGACCGCGCCGAAGAGCGCCGCGCCGAGCGCGCACGTCTGCGAGCTGCGCGAGATCTTGAGCGGCCGGTTCCAGACGTCGGCGAAGATCTGCATAATGGTCGGGCTCTTTTCGGCGATACCGCCGCAAATAACGACTTGGTCGATCGTTACGCCGTACTCTTCGAGCCGGTCGATAATCGTTCTGGCGCCGAACGCGGTCCCCTCGACGAGCGCGCGGTAGGTCTCCGCGGCGGTCGTGCTCAATCTGGCCTGCGCCAATCGTAGGGGCAGCCTGGGCGTGCCGCTGCCGCAAACGAACGTGAAGCTGTGCGATCCTGAAACGCGGCGGGAAGTGCCTTTTGGCGAAATTGGGGAGATATGCTTCCATACGCCGGGGATCATGCAGGGCTATTACAAGAACGAGGAGGCCACCGCCGAGTGCGTCGAATATGACGACGACGGGCGCAAATGGCTGCATACTGGCGATCTGGGTTGCATGGACGAGGATGGATTCCTCTTTTTCAAGGGCAGGATAAAGCGGATTCACATGATTCTTGGCTCGGACGGCTTCGCCTACAAGCTGTTTC
>CADACS010000079.1 GCA_902786505.1 uncultured Planctomycetota bacterium
GTTCGCCGGAAAAGGCGCCTCCGATTTCAGCGGAAAAGGAACCTCAGAAGACCACAGTCCCAAAAATGATTCGTTTTCTGCCTGACTCGCCTGCGCCCAAACGGTATCCGCAAAGGCTAAAAGTAAGAACGTGAAACAAAGACATTGGACAATCTTGAACAAATTCTTTTTCATCTGAGAAGGAGTCGTCATTGGAAACCCTGTAACCGTATAGTGTTCGTCTTCAAAAGAACTCCTGCGACAAATCTTGGAGTTGCTTCGTATAACCGCGGGAAACACGCGCTGCTTAGAGTCTATCCTATCGCGCGATCAATAGCAAGATTTAAGATCGGCAAAAGAAAAGACGCGCGTCAGACTGGAGAGTTCATCTGACGCGCGTCGCCCGTTAATTCACTTTCAAAGATGGAGGAAATCTTTCAACGGGTAAGAATCAACGGAGGAAATTCTGGAGGAAGGAGCCGTTGTCGGCAACGTCGAAGAGCGGACGCTGGCTATCGGAGCAGCCGCGAGCGTTGCCGCCAATGTACCAGACGAAGCCCATCGACATATTCCAGGTTTCTTCTTCACGGTCGGTCAGACCGCGTTCGGTCGGGAAGACGAAGGTCGCAGAACCGCGAACCGCAAAGGAATCGGTAACCGGAGCTTCGGCAGACGCTCCAAACAAACCCTCGCTCCATTCGGTGCCGCCGCCAAAGAACGTAACTTCGGCGCCTTCCATGAATCGCTTGCGGAGGAAGAGCGTGTAGTAGCTCGTGCCAGTCGCTTTAGCCTCGATGTATTCGTCGTCGCCGAGTTTGATGAAATCGCACCAGTCTTCGTCGAGGGCAAACGCGCCGCGAAAACCGATTTCGCAGAAGTTCGTGAAGTTATAGGACAGTTCGGCGCGAAGCTGACTGAGTTCGTAATCGCGGTAATAGCTTTCAGTCAGCGAGTCGTACACGACGCCGCCAGACCAGCCGTTAGCGCAAATCGGAGCGCGGAAATAAAGGCCCGCCGTCCAGAAGAACTGAGTACGGGAATCGTCGGTCGTAAAACCGTTCCTATTGAAGACGCCGTCGAAGTCGGTAAAGACTCCGCGCACGCCGGCTTGAACGTTCAAGCCGTAGAAGACGGGGCGAATACTGGCCCAGTTCAGAGCCGCATGCGCGCCGGCGTTCCCGTCGTCCTCTAAGTCCATGGGGCTGCGCATACTGAGCGCGCCGCCTTCAAGCTGCGTATTCCGCAAAATTCCGCCTAAAACGCCACAGCAGTAATAACCGTCGCAGGAACCTCCGCACATGCTCTGACCGTAAGCCTCGACGGGAGGAACTTGGCGATAGCCGTTGTCCGTATAATTGCCGCCCCCTCCGTAGAACTGATTCGGGTTGTATTCAGCCTGCCCGATTCGGGAATACGGATTGGTCGAATAAGGATTCGTATAACGCTGAGCCTGAGGCTCAACGGCGCACGTGAAATTCTTTTTCGCTCCGCTCTGCTCAGGCTGTACGCTTCCCTGCTGATAGTCGGACACGTTGTTGTCGGTACTAATGGTCTTCGGCGCCGCAGGCGCGGGTTGAGCTATGGGCGCAGATTCAGGCGTGCCAGCCGTAGACAGAGGAGTAATCGTGCTGGGCGGAAGCGCTTCGACTTCATCAACAGGCTCGGGCAGCATGCTGTCGAGTCTTCCCGTCTCAATTGGAGTCGATTCGTCAAGGAGAGAATCCGGAACCGCCAAATCGTCCTGCGAAAGAGACGCGACCAGACGAATAGGATTTCTCTTAGCGACGCTCTTGCGAGCGCTCAAATCGGCGACTTCGCGGCCGTCTTGGTTCGTCCAAGGACTTGACGACACGACAGGCGCGGTCGCGGTGCGAACGTTCCTCTGCGCAAGGACAGAATCGCTGTTAAGCGCGCCGATAACGAAAAGCATAGAAATGACGCCCGCTTTTAACGCGAAGCGCTTACGCAAGGCCCTACTCAGGACCTCAAGTGCACGACTGTGTGAAAAAGTCGTCCGTTTGTCTTGGTTTTTGTTAAAGCCGTTCATGGTTACCCTCTGAATTCCTCCGGATAAGAGCCTTCGAACAGATCGAAAAGGCTGAAAGTGAAAAGTTGTCTTTACTTTCAAATAAGGGCTCGCACTTAAAGCCGAGCCAAAGCAAGACGTTTTATAACAAAGCGGAACAATCGTCTTTGAACTCTCCATATGTTCTTCGATTGTATCCCCTCGTTACTACTATTTTCGTCCGCTGCGACAGAAACATTAGGAAAATTCAGAAAAAATTTAATTAATCATAAAATCGATACATTTTATCTATTTTATAATTCTTTTTGAGTAAAGCTTTGTATAGAAAGAATGGAAGAAAAGTTCAAAAAGAAAAGAATTGACACAAAGAAAAGGTGTTCCGGTAAAAGGCAAGCCGCCTCATACCGGAACGTTTGAAATCATAACCGATTCAAAGGACCGGTCATTCCAATCCGGCCAAAAACTTGTCGACACGCGGCGTTGCGCCAAAGAGCGGACACACTTCCTTCTCGACGTATTCCTGAATCTCCTGAGACGCGGCCCCGCACGCGTCGGGAATCAGGCGGGTATGATATCCGCGGTCGTAAGCTCCCCATGCGGTCGCCTGCGCGCAAACGTTCGTAAGAAAACCGGCGACGCCAACGTTCTCCACGCCAAGATCGGCGAGAATCTGAGCAAGGTCGGTATGCTCAAACGCGTTAATTCCGCGCTTTCCTTTGAGAATAATCTCGTTCTCTAGCGGTTGAAGCTCGTCGATAATCGCGCCGCCCCAACTATTCGCCTCAAAGACGCGGCCGTCTGCGACGTTTTTAAACAACCCTTCCTTCCCTTCCGCCCAATCCAAATTGAGAACAAAGGGACAGTGGATAATGTGAACGCCTTTCGAACGCGCGCCGGCGAGTAAACGGACGGCGTTTTCAATCGTATGATTGCGCGCGATCTCGTCGCGAACGGAATCGTAAGATTTCCCGCCCGGTTTACAGAAGTCGTTTTGAAATTCAATAAAAATCAGAGCAGTTTTATCCGCTTTCATTTCTCTCCCTTTCCGATTAAAGGTATCTAACGCGCCCGATCGGCGCCACTTATATTATAGCGTTATTCTTCGTCAAGTTCCTCGCTTGCCCAAAGACCTGCGTAAAAAGCAGATTTTTTCAGCGCGTCTTCATGGGTTCCGACAAACTGAACCGTTCCCTCGTTCATGACGACGACGCGATCGGCAAGCTGAATGGCGCCGAGTCGGTGCGTGACCATAATCGTCGTACGGCCGCCGACAAATTTCTTCAGCGCCTGATGAATATAGCGTTCGCTTTGAAGATCAATTTGGCTCGTCGCTTCGTCTAAAATGAAGATGCGCGGATCCTTCAGTAAAGCTCGAGCGAGCGAGATGCGCTGACGCTGCCCCCCGGAAAGCGCGCCGCCTCCCGGTCCGACGACCGTTTCGTACCCGTCGGCAAGCTCCTCGCGAATGAATTCGTCGGCATATGCCTCACGCGCGGCGGCGTAAATTTCTTCCCGAGTCGCCGTAGGACGGCCGTAACGAATATTCTCATACACGGTGTCGTTAAATAAAATAGAATCTTGCGACACAAGCCCGATCTGATCGCGAACGTCGGAAATCCGCAGCTCCGTAAGCGGAACGCCGTCGATCAAAACCCGGCCGGAAACCGGATCAAGAAAACGCGGTATCATACTTGTCAGCGTGCTCTTACCGCACCCGCTGCGCCCGACAATCGCAACCGTTTCGCCGAATTTAATCTCAAGAGAAACGCCTTGGAGAACGAGCCGCGATTCTGCCTCGGCTTCCCGTTGAGGCATGGGCGCGGCGGCGTTCTGAACCGTCTCGACTTCCTGTTTCTTTTTACCGAACGCGCTGGAAACCTTTAAAAGAGCTTTTTGGCCCGTCTCCTTCATGAGGTCTTCAAAACGAACGCGCTTGCGTTCCGCAGCTATCGGGGAGTTAACTTCCAAAGGATACTCGTAGGAAACGTTGTCGAAAACGATCGAATTCTGGAAACGTTCCAAACGCTTAGGCGCGTCAATATTTTTAATAGTCGGTTCGCGGTCGATAATCTCGTAAATACGGTCCGCGGCCGCGCACGCGCTTTGAATATTCGTAAAGATGTCGGTCAACCGCCGCGCGGGATCAGACGCGCCGATAAGAAAACCGTAGAACAGAATCAGCGACCCTAAATCAAGCGGACGCGACGACGTCGGTATGCCAAACAAGCTCGTCTTCTGATAGATGACAAGATACGCGCCGGCCATAATTGCGCAAACGAGCATGCCAATGCCAAGGCACTCAGTCAGCGGGCTGGTCATTGCGTCGTACTTCGCCGTCTTCATACCGCGTTTGAAATACGTCTTATTGGCCAATCGAAACTTTGCGAGTTCATATCTTTCCCGATTGAAGGACTTCACTACGCGGATTGCGCGAAACGTCTCGTCGATGCGGCCGTAAAGCTGCGCCATCTGAACCATGGCGCGCCTAACGACTCGCTTTAGCGATTTGGCAAGCCAGCGAATTAAAATAGCGGCTACGGGCACAAAGAGAAATGTAAATAGCAGCAGCTGCCAACTGACAATAGCCGCGCCCGCAATACAGACGATCATCTTCAGCGGCTCGCGCAGCGCTTTGCCGTAAGTCAGCGTAAGTCCGTTAGACAGCTGCCACATATCGGACGTAAAACGGCTCGTAGCGTCGGCGACTCCCCTTTGACTGAAAAACGTCACTTCATATCCGAGCATCTTGCGAAAGAACAGGGAACGAAGTTCAAACGAACCGAGCTGCCCAATGCGGGAAGAAAGGAAAGAATGGAAAAACGTACAGACGCTTTTGATAAGAGTCGCCACAAGGACAAAAACCATGAGCATAACAACCGTAAGGAACGGATCGTCAGGAGTCCAACGGTTGACGTATGGCTGCGCCAAACGGTATTTTTTTAGCGTCTTCTCGCCGTTCTCAATTTGGACGTCAAGCGAGGAAACGCGCTGTCTGTCATGCGAAGTTAATTCCTGCGTCTGTTCTTTTGAACCGGCCTTCCCTAGAATCTCGTCCCGTTCCTTTTTAAGATTTGTTAGTCGGTCCGTTTGGGAAGCAAGTTCTTTATCCAGCCATCCGCTAACCGTATCTCCTTGAAATGAAACCTGCACGAGCGGATAAACCGTCGCAATATTCCCGCCCCAACATAACGCCAGACAAAGTGAAGATATGATAATTCCTACGATATTCCACTTATATTTGAACGTTAATTTCAGGGCGCGCCAAAAATTATGCATTGTCGTTCCGTCGATGGTGCGAATATGTATCCTAAAAATTAATACGCGAAAAACGCCAACCTTCTCCAATCTGCCGAACGAGAAAATGGCGAATTTACAACGGCGAGTATAGTCTTTTCTCTAAATCTTGAACAGAGCGATTTCAGAACGCCGGCAAAGGGCGAAACTTTGAAAAAAAATCCCGGCCGCGGCGAACGGTCGGGATCGATCAACAAACTTCAGAACGAGTTCGGAATAAGAACGCGTCAGTTTCCAAAAACGTCACGAACGGCTTCCAGATATTTGTAACCGTTAACGGTATCGGGTTCCAAATAGCTTCCTTCCGTCCATTCGTTCCAGCAGTTAATATTCATAATGCGCGGGCATTCGGGATCCGCCAAAATACGTTCCTTGATAATCTCCAAAGCCTTCTTGAAATTCTCAGGAGTATTATTGGAAATAGTGTTCGTAAACGGATATCCCCAATTTCCAAACGGATCGTCTTGGCACGCGCGCGGACTGGAATCCCAGCCTACCGACGCGTTGGGAATATAGGGAAGCGAGAAGGACTTGCGAGCGTTGTCCCAGTGCTTCAAATATTCGTCGCGCACCCAGTTAAAATCGGTTTGCTGTTCGTTGAGCGGAACGTGATGAATCCAAACGTAGGAAGTGACGGAATCAAATCCTAAACCTTCAATAATCTTGACGGGATCGGTGAGCGTCGCTTCGCCCGGAATGTTAGGCCGGCCCCAATACACGGCGTTGAGATGAAGATCGGGGAACCCCGCCGCTTTCGTCTTTTCACGGAAGCGTTCGATCGCCTTCTTGGTTGCGTCGAAGGAACCGAAATTCTCTGCAAATTTAGTCAGTTCGTAAATGGAAAAATACGGTTTGCCATCAATCTTCCAGTAATTCGGCTGCTTGAAGTACTTTTCGATAACAAGATCGCAGATCTTATCGAAAGTTTCCGGCGTAACCCTGCCGGGATAGACCAACTTCGCTTCCTTATCCTTGTGCTTCGGGAAAATATCGACCCAATCATGATTCGCCCACATAAGCGCGAACTTGATCTTGTCGCGATTCTCCGCATGAAGGAAACCGTCGTCGATCGTACGTTCAAGGAAAGGTCCGTCGTCATAGTAATACCAATCGAAAAGAAAAACGTCGACTCCGTACTTGGCCGCCGTGTCGATCTTTTGCGCCATATCTTTCGGATCGGCTTCGTCAGTATAGCCCCAAAGAGGAACCTTCGGCTGCTGATGCCCATCAAATCGCGGCTTCGCCTCCTTGACAAGGGTCCATTCGCTCCACCCTTTGCCGAGACGCTTCTCGTTTCGTTTGTCAAGGTGATAGTTGCCGAAATAATAGGAAACTACCTCGATATCGTCGCCCTTTACCGATTCGTTTTCGGCAGGCGCCGCGGGCGAAGCGGCGAACAGGCCGATGGGCAAGGCCAAGCCGATCGTCGCCGCTATTCCTAAAATAAACGCTGTTTGTTTGAAATGTGTTAACACGGTAGCCGTCCTTTATTGCTGAAAAAAACAGTATGTGAAAGTCGCGTAAACGAGCGCCATATCGAAAAGCCGATTAAAACGCCAATCTTTCGCGAACGACTAATGCCTCTTTTTACCGACCTGCCCCTGCGGCGAAATACCGTTTCGCTTAGGTGGAACAACGGTTCCAAAACGCAAATCGGAAACGGAAACGCCCTGTTTGCTTTCGTCAGATTTTCTCGAGCGGTCGTCTTGTTTCCCGTCGGAATTCGCTTTTTTGGAAGCCTTTCGAGAACCCGACGACTTCTTTGACTTCTTTACGCCTATGGAGCTCATTGCTCGAATCATAAAGAAAATCAAAAGCAAAACGAGAATCAAAGATCCGAGAAACGCGAAAATCGGCGTCCACTGGACCGAGGAAGGATCGTCAAGAGCGGCAGGGTTAAAGTACGGGGACAGTTGCGCATTCTGCACCGTCTGCCGGAGAGTCGCGTAAAATCCTATCAGGAAGAGTTCGCAGCACGTCAAGCACACGGCCAACGTCTTATCTTTCACAACGCGCAATTTGCCGAGAACGATAAACAAAAACGGGATTCCGAGCGCGACTAAATTCCCCCAAACCAAAATGCTCCATTTCGTTTGGGAAACGCCTTCGATCCCACCCAAATCAAGCCGCCGAACAACATACTCGTAGAAAGAAGGATACGCGGAAAGCGCGCCCAAAATGAGCAACGCAACCGCAACCGACGTAACGACGTTCGGATATTTCTCGACGTTCTCTTGGATAGGCGCGCGCCCTAACTTTCGGCGGCGCGCCTTGCGGGCCGCCGAACCGTCGTTAGACTCTAAGACTTCCTGTATTTCCATGGCGCGAATCTGTTCATCCTCGGAAAGAACGCGAGCCCCGCGATAGACAAAACAGGCGTCGAAAACGATCCAAAACGCGACGGTATAAAACGCCAATCCGACGGCGAAGGCCATACGCAAGTACGGTATCGGATCCTTCATTGGATGGTTCCAATAGTAGCCCAATCCGCTTACCGTTCCGCTTCCGCCAAGGGAAATATGCTTGCCTAAAACGTCTAACGCAAATGAAGAGCCGCGAATCCCTTCCCATTCGAACGGCCGTTCGAAAAGCGTCCAAAAATTCGAGAAGAACAGACCGACGGCCAAAAAACATACCGAGCTAACGCAAGCCCAAAACGCGGTCCGCCAGAACTTCTCGTGTTTTGCGCCAGACGCGCATAAATAGCTCGTAACATACGCCAGTAAAAGGAGCGGCAAGAGCCCTATCCAATGCCACGCGACAAGTATGCCGGCGGTATAAAACAATTTGGGATACGCCACCTGAACGAAAAGAAGCGGTACGATTCCAAAATTGATTCCCAAAGCAATAAAGATAGGAAACTGCTGAAAGAGACGCTGCGCCAAACGGCGAAGGTTCATGGAACCGAACAGCCAAAGGACAAGCGCAAGCGGAATTCCGACGAGCAACATCCCGACAGGAATAATATGCAAGGAAAATCCTATCGTCTTGAAAAGCTCTACGAACCAATATGGCGCGGGAGCCCCCGACGTTATCGCCGTATCAAAGAGAGACATAACACATTCCTTTTTAGAACTGCAAAGCCGGCGTTATGCCGTCGGCTAAGATTTACCCCGTCGACTTGTTAGCGCCGCCGCCGCAAAAAAAGCTCCAATCAAACGCTCTGCTTTCAGACGTCAAGAGAGCGACGTTCCGCTCTTTGCCAAGCGCAGCGCCGCCCGAATTCCGTTTGATCGATTACGCTCGACCGGCGTCAAGCAAACAACCGTCGATAGAGGAATCTATCAGCGATAGACATTCCCTTCTGTCCATCATGTCCGTTACCGTTAAATTCAGGACGTACGCCTCGATTATACAAAAGAGCCGTGAAGCAATCAACTCAGGGTCGCCTTTACGAAAGAACTTTTGCTGTATCGCGTCCCGTACCAGTCGAGTTAACAGGACGCGCATGCCGATCGTGCGCGCACGCGCTTTATGGCGCACGTCGCCCCCCGACGACTTGAGCGAAGTTAAATACTCGAGAAGGACGGAAAGAAAAACCTGATTGTCGGTAAGCAATTTAATCGTAAGATGAAGCACGCGGCGTATCTTGTCAACCGGAGTCAACTCGTGACGCGCGACGACCTTTTCAACGATTGACGACAACTTGTCGGTAGATAATTTGATCGCAAAGATAAAGATCTGATCCTTATCTTTAAAGTATTTGTAAATAGAAGTGCGGGAAATGCCGCAACGGTCCGCGATCTTCTGATAGGTAACGCCAGAAAAACCTTCTTCCGCAAAAAGCTCAAAGGCACGCTCTAAAATCATTTTGCGGCGTTCTTGATGGTCTACTAAAACGGTCATAACCCTCGACGCGTCGCGCGCCAATTCTCCATTTATTATCTACGCTTACCGTTATCGGCGGTTGAAAAAAACGCGTCGAAGTCGTTAAACGTCGGCGCGTTATCGTCTGACATGCCGAGCCGTAAACGACTCGGCGCGTCGGAAATAAAAGTTTCGGCTATCAAACGCAATCAGTTCGAAATCAACTGAACGGCCGTCTCCTCAAAAGATTTCAATGGGAAATCTTCCGGAACAGGCTTATTCTGTTTCGTCAACTCCATCTTGTACTGCTGAACGACTTCCTGAATCCGTTGATAGATTTCAGATGTCGTGTCGTACTTCAAGATCGGAGCGCGTTCGATAACCTTGGCCCAAAGGGCGACTTCTTTCTCGAGATTTTCAAAATTCTTCGAAGAGTCGTTTATACGTTCTACTTCAAGCCGTTCAATCTCGGAATAATTATCGTCGGCCTTTTGCAAAATGAATTCGGCAAAGCTTTTGCCGGGATAGTCGTTAAACCTGCCCGTCTGTTTCGCCAATTCGAATTCATTCTTCGGCATACGTTCGCACGTTTCGATCCAGAGTTTCAGCGCGTTGAAATAACCGTCGGTCGTTTCCTGAATCGGCGAAAGCGCGTAGATATCGCCGTCGCTGTTAAAGAGCGCCCAGCTGTTTGTAAGCTTGAACGCGTCGGCTTCCGCTTCAGTTAATTTGCCGTCTTCCATCTCTTGCCGAATGTATTTCTCGGCCTGCGCTACGTCGTCAAGTCGACTGACAATGCCTTTGTCTTCACGAACGATCTGCTGGAAAGAATATTCCTTCGGAAATACGGTTTCCAACTGTTCAAGAACGATAACGTACTTTTCAAGTTCATCCATAAAATCGGAGTGAACCTGCGGCACGTACCGCAACTTCTTGAATTCGTCCTGATTGATCAGCGCAATCCAGGAGTCAAAGCAAGCGAGGAACTCTTTATTCGCCTCTTCCGGCTGCGCGGCGTAATAGCGGTCGCGAACATTCTGACGGTGTTCATGCGCCTCGCGCGCGTTCTTTTCCTGTTCGAAGACAACTTCCAGTTCGTGATAATCCGCGCCCATAATATCGCGGAACATACGCGAAAAGCTCTCTTCCTTCGACAGTTTCGCAATCTCGGCGACAAGGTCGTTGGCGTCGGGCTGTTTTTCCGGAACGACGTTCGCGGCAAGTACTTCCGGCGTAACCGTAAGAAGCGCGCTTGCGCGATTCATCAATTCGGTCAGACGCTGCGTCGCGGAATTATAATCGCGCTCCTGATCGTCGTCCATTAACATGGGCGGACGTTTAAGAAGATCGCGGAACGATTCGTCGACGCTGGCAAGACGCAAATCGAAAAGCTTCTGAAGCCAATTCTTGTCCCAACCGGGCTGTTCGCCATGCTTGCCGTCAAGGTAGCTGCGAACAACGCGCGCGGGAAAACCGACTTTACTGAGGTTATAGTCGTTTTCGTCGAACGGCATACGGATACGGTCGTACATGGACGCGCGCATTTGGTCGTCAAGCTCGTTGTTCCAGCGGTCCCAGACAATCGTTTCTCTGGTTGTGCCTTCGGGAAGCATCGCGACGATCTGGTCTTCCAGTTCCTGCATCTTCGCGGCATACTCGCGCTGACGGTTAAGAGACGTCTTGCGATATTCGCCGGGATGATCTTTATCTTCGATCGTCGTTTCAACGACTTCCGCAGAATAGGACGCCCACTCTTCCTCGGCAAGTTTCCACGCTTTCGCGCAGTTCTCTTCGTCAAAGAGAGGCGTGTTCGTCTTGTTGACGCCGCATCCGTCGATACTCATCCATTCGGCATAGCGAATTCGGTTAAGCGGGGCGCGGCCGAAGAAGAGCAAACGCGTTTCTTTACCGATGTCGCCGTCGTGCTCTTTGTAAAGATACTCGGCATGCTTGTAGAACGCGTGGCCCAAAAGCCAGTTGTCGGGAGTCGAAACGAAAATCTCCTTCTTCTCCTGACGCTTTTTGAATTCTTCGTCTTCACGGAAAAGGCGGCGGTACTGCTTCTTTTCGTCCGCAATACCGATCTTCTGAGAAATCGTCCAACCGGAACGAACATAGAGCTTAGGAGCTTCTCTGTTGTATTCTGTTCCGCGCTGTACGAACTCAAAACCGCGGATAACCCATCGGTAACGTTCGCGATAGTCGTCGAACTGCGCCGACGCGTTATACGCAAGTTTCCAGCCGACGAAGTCCCAGATCGTAATGAAGTGGGGCTCCAGGGTAATAATCTGTTCCGCCGTCGCGACGACGTTGTCCCAGTCCATGCGCTTTTCATATTCGAGCGAACGATTCCACAAAAGTGAAATCGCGACGCCGCGCATACCGAACGTAGCCAACTTCATCGCGCTTCCGGCAGGATCGATCTCGCCAAGCGTCGCCTCAGACAGCTTGTCTTCCCGGAATTTCGACGCCAAGACGCCGCCTTCCGTAAACGAGCCGTCCTCCTGCTTGTGCGAAGGATTGCCCAAAATGTAAATCGGGATAAGCAAGACCGCGATAAGGACGAGATACACGATCTTCCGTACAAACAACGTCTTCTGCGTCATTGTTTCGCGACCTCCCTATTTCTAAGAATAACGTACGCAAAGATAAAGAGCGGCACGAGGAACGAAACCGTCGTAACAATGTGTACGAGAACAGAATTCCAAGGAATACTGTATCCGTTCGCAACGCAATCGGCATAGTAGTTGAAATCGCTGAAACCGGGCAGCGCCAAACCGATAACGCTCAGGAACCCGCCGGCGATCTGGTCAAACGTCTGACCAAGGTGAGTCGAGAACGTGTTAGGAAGGTCGATCATCATGTTTTCATGCGTGATCAAGCGGTTGAACGATTCAATCGGGCCGCCGCCCAGCGCCTGCAAGTGAGCAATTTGCAGGAACAGCGGCTTGCAGAATCCGGCAATCAGAATACCGAACGTCGACGCCATCGCGACCGGACCGCTAAGGAACGTGCTAAACAGAACGCCAAAGGCAATGACGATAAGCATCTGCTGCCAAACGCCAAGATACCCCTTGAAGAAGTTGAAGAACACGTTCGCATCCGCGGAACGGATGTACAAGTCCGCCTCCGCGGCGCCGAAGTACTGCTGGCTGTCGAGGCACTGAAGCCAGATTTCCAACTTGCCGTCGACCACAAAATCTTCGAACAAATTGTACGTTTCTTTTTCGGGCAATACGACGTTTTCCGCGTCAAAAGACTGAGTTTCGCCCATAACCTTAACGGTCCAAGGCTTCGTCTTTACTTTCGACTTGTCGAGCTCGAGCGGAATATTCAACGCTTTGGTCGTATACTTTTCCGAGTTAAAAACATGCGTTTCCGCAGTCAGGCCCGTTACCGGATTGCGAACGTAGAGGGCGCCCATAATCGTCTTCTCGATATTGCCCATGTGGGTACGGAAAACGCTAATGGTCATTTCAACGGGCAGCCCGTCGGAGAATTTCTCAGGTTTGAGGTTCTCGAAAGTCCAAATAACGGCTTCGTCGGTCGCGCCGGCAACGTAACTGCGGTAGTCCCACTCTTCGCCGACGTTAATACCGCGCTCGCGTTCGAATCCGTCCGCGTTGCGGAATTTGATTTTCGTTCCGTGCTGATCTTGTACCGCACGATTCCGTCGGTCGTCGTTTGCTCTATTTCATGGAAGTGCTTGTTCTCTTCAAAGATACGAAGTGAACCGTCGGCATACTTCTCAACTTGATGCTTGTGACCGTTAGCAAGACGGGTATACCCTTTGGCGATAACGGTCGTCGGAGGAAGAGTCGCGGGGTCGGCGTCGGTTACGTACGTCAAATCTTCCGCGTCGTTCAAGACGTGCGTGTGATTCAACGTATTGGAAACGAAGAAGTAACTGCACACAGCCATGAGGACGAGAATGCCCGTCCCAATCGCGCCGATACCAAAAATACGGCCCAAGATGATCTCGCTCGAGCGCACCGGCTTGGTGACGAGCGTAAAGATCGTCTTCGTTTTAAATTCGCCCGGCAGACTCAACGCGCTAAGGAAAAGCGCGAGCAACAGTACGAAATACGTAGTCGTCTGGTAGACGAAAGACGCGCACAAACGCGCTGGGTCTGTACTGTCCGGGTCAAGGAACCAGCCGGCAAACATGAGCAGGATAAGAAAGACGACGCACACGGCGACGACTTTCTTGCGGATCGACTCGCGAATCGCGAGCAGCGCCATTGCGCCGCAGCGTTTCCAAGAGAAATACGCGAGATCTTTCCAAGCGTCCAACAGGCCCGTCTTAAAGACGTGACCCGCCTGTTTAGTCCCCTTGAATACCAAAAGGAGGACAAAACAGACGATAAAAGCGAGCGCCGCTAAGGCAAGAACAGCCAGCGCCCAGTTAAGGGCCGCGCTCGGAATCCATTCAAGGAATGGCGGAATCGGATGTTCAAGAATCATTGCGCGTCAACTCCTCCGCGAACGCGTTTGCCAGGTCGAGCTTCGCTTTCGGCGATAATATCGTGGAAGAGTTCTTCCAGAGACGTCGTCGGATTACCGCAGAAGACCATTTCGGAATCTTTCTCGTCTTCGACAATCTTCTCAATCTTCTTTTTCGCGTCTTCGCTAAGATTCTTGATGCGAAGTTCCGTTTGATCAACGACCTTGAGCAAGTCGTCGACGCGGCCAAGCTCTTTCAATTCGCCCTGATACAGAATGCCGACGCGATCGCACACGTCTTGAACGTCGCCAAGGAGGTGACTCGACATAATGATCGTCTTGCCGCGCTCTTTGAGCTGAAGAATCAGATTCTTCATGTTGCGCGTCCCGATCGGGTCAAGACCGCTCGTCGGCTCGTCGAGGAGAATGAGGTCAGGGTCGTTGATGAGCGCTTGCGCCAAACCGATACGGCGCGTCATACCCTTGGAGTATTCGCGAAGTTGACGTTTCTTCGCAGATTCTAGCCCGACCATCTTAATGAGTTGGTCGACGCGCTGGCGGCGAACCGCCGACGGAATCTTAAACAGCCGCCCGTAGAAATCAAGCGTCTCTTCCGCGTTCAGGAAGCGGTACAGATAAGACTCTTCGGGCAAATAACCCAACCGTTCGTTCTTCGCAACGTCGGACGCGGGGCGACCGAGAATATTCACTTCGCCGCTCGTCGGGAAAAGAAGGCCAAGAAGCAGTTTAATCGTCGTCGTCTTACCGGAACCGTTTGGTCCGAGAAGACCGAAAATTTCACCGCGATGAATTTCGAGGTCGAGCGCTTTCAGCGCGCGAACTTTCTGGCGTCCCCAGAAGTCTCGATAGGTTTTAGTAAGGTTTTTAGTCTCGACAATGACGTCGGATTCAGTTCCCATTGAATCGCCTCGTTAAAATGTTTTGAAAAAGACGTCGATTCGCTTTCGCCAACGCCGAAAACGTCCCCTTGACGCATTATGAATGAATACAAAATAACTAAACGCGCGTCAAAGACAACGCTATCCGTCTTCTTTCGACGCAGCGCCTTCGATTACGTTCGAAATATTTTAGCGAGTCTCGCCGGAGACAGGCCAAAATCGGCGTCCATTGGCTCCGACGAGACGCGCCGACGCCAAAAATCTGGAAACGCCTATTTAATATTATTACCTGAATCAGTCTTTTTGTCCATATCCACAGACCAATTCCTAATCCTTTTTTTCCTTCTTGACCTTCCAACTTCCTAGAATCCTTTTATTTTCATTATTCAACCCTATCTACCATTTCCTCCCATTTTCATTCTTTGGCGCGCGGCGCGAAAATAGACGAATTTACTCATAAGCGCTTGAAAAGGAAAGCGCGTTCGTTTAAAATATTCCAAGTCGACGAGGAGGCGAAAGAATCTCCACATGCACGTCCGTCGGCTTCATTTCCCTTTTTACATCGCCGTGCGGTCTCTAACGAAAGGAAAAAATATGTCGGTCCGCGAAACGCTTCTGCAAAAATTAGCGCCCTTTGAGCAAGAACAACTGCTCTCCTTCTGGGACGAATTGTCAGACGAAGAACGTGAATCTTTGCGTCAACAGATCGAAAAAATCGATTTTGCCTATCTTAAAGAGCTCTTTATTCATCGCAACGATCCGCCGGCAGCCGCGGCTCTCGCCGACCGCGCGGAAGAACCTACCGCCTTCAAACTTAGCGATCTGCGCGATTACGACTGCGCCGAAAATTCCCCCTTTCCGCAGTCGCCGGCAAAATCCCTTGACGAAAATACGGAGGATATCACGCCCCTCAAAGCCGTCGCAGTCGGCGAAGAATATCTCCGCGCGGGCAAGATCGCTATTGCGGTCGTCGCCGGCGGACAGGGCACTCGTTTAGACTTTCCCCACGCAAAAGGGCTCTATGAAATCGGTCCCCTTTCCCACGCGTCCCTTTTCCAAATTCACATTGAACGCATTCGCGCAATGCAGCGCAAGTACGGCGTCCGCCTTCCCTTCTGCATTCAGACGAGCCCGGCGACGCACGCAGAAACGATTGAATTTTTCAAAGCGAACGACAATTTCGGTCTGCATCCTGACGACGTCCTTATATTCTGTCAAGGAACAATGCCGTCGGTCGACTTCGATTCGGGCAAAGTTCTCCTTGCCGACAAGGCGCAAATTGCGCGCAGCCCCGACGGCCACGGCGGCATGCTCGCCGCTATTAACTCGCCGCAGGCGGATTCCCCTTTGGCGTCGGTACGCGAACATGGGATTTTGAACGAACTCAAATCGCGCGGAATCGAAGAAATTTTCTACTTCCAAATCGACAATCCTATCGTCGATATTTGCAGCGCGGAATTTATCGGGTACCACGTTTTGAGCAAGTCGGAATATTCGTCCCAAGTCGTACGCAAAAAGGATCCCAAAGACCGCGTCGGCAATATGGTCATGGTCGACGGAAAGCTTCACGTCATCGAATACAGCGACCTTCCGGACTCGGCCGGCGCGCGCCGCAATCCCGACGGTTCGCTCGTTATTTGGGCCGGTTCTATCGCCGTCCATATGATGAACCTTGATTTCCTGCAAAAGAACGCGTCTTACTCGGATTCCCTTCGTTTCCATCTCGCCAAAAAGAAGGTGCCTTACGTCGTCCTCGACAAAGACGCCAAAGATCAAGACGGCAACCCGCTGTACGGAGTCAAAGTTAAGCCCGAAACTCCGAACGCCATCAAGTACGAAAAGTTCATTTTCGACCTCATTCCGCTCGCTCAGCCAAAACGGTTCGGGAGCATCTCACGGGCCTCTATAAACGTTGGCTTGGAAATCTTGGGATCGAAGTTGTCGAACCCGCGATTGTCGAGATTTCGCCCCTCTTCGCCAATAGCTGCACGGAACTTGCCGCGCGGCTCAAAGAGCGCGGAATGTTCCCCGAAAACGGCAAGATTACCGAGTCGGTCTATTGGGGGCCTGACGCCGGGAAGTAACGTTAATAAACCTCTTCGGACTTATCCGCTTGAGAAAATAGGAAACGTTTCTGCTGGACGCCGCGGCAGTTCGGCGTCCAGCAGAACAGTAGGGTTGGCTTGGCATATTTCCTTTTAGACGGTCAGTCTAAAACAAACGCCGAGCCTTTTCGCCTTCTTTGCCGTTTCCTGTCGGTGGTAAAGCGGTCGCCCCGGCGCGCTCGTTATTGAAACTCATTTGACTACAACTTCTAAACCATGACAAAAGAATCGCTTCCGACTGAAAATAACGCTAAAGACGCCGCAGCTGGAAAAAAGCCGTCTAATCGCGCCAGCCAAAAGCGCGTCGTGACGAAAACGCACGCCTTTTGGTATCACCTGTGCCAAGGTCTGCTTTACGTCGCGCTCAAAATTCTTTTTCGAATTCAGTATATCGATTCGAAAAATGTTCCCAAAAAAGGCGCCACTCTTCTCATTTCCAATCATCAGAGCTTCCTTGATCCCCCGGCCGTCGGCTGCGGTTATTTCCGAATGACCAATTTTTTGGCGCGAAAGACTCTCTTTAAATTTAAGCCGTTCGGCAAACTCATCGATTCGGTCGACGCAATTCCGCTTGAAACGCAAGGACTCGGCTTTCAGGGAATCAAAGAAACGCTCCGCCGACTCAGAAGCGATGAAGCGGTCCTTATCTTTCCCGAAGGAAGTCGTTGCGAAGACGGTGAAATTGCGGAATTTACCTCCGGTTACGCCGCGTTGGCGATTAAGACAAACGCCGTGATCGTACCTTTGGCGATCGCCGGCGCGTTTGAGGCGTATCCCCGCACAAAGAAATTCCCCTCGCCGTTCAAACCCCGCGTTCGCGTTAAGTACGGAAAACCGATTACGCCCGAAGACTACGCCGGTATGAACGACGCGCAGCTTTGCGAACTTGTCGAATCGCAAATTAGAGATATTTTCGAGCAGATTCGCCGACGTCCAAAGAACGCAAAGTAAACGCTTGATTCCATTTTTTATTCCCGCCTTTCCTTCCCTTTCTTTCCCAACAGACAGGAGCTTTAAATGAAAATATCCAAAACACTTGCCGCCCTTTTAATCGGGATTTCCATACTGTGCTCGGAAACGTTCGCGCAACAAGGCGAAGCGCAAATTGAACCCGCCGACAATTCCGCCAATATTGTCAATGTGCTGGATTTTGGCGCGGTTGGCGACGGCAAGACTGACAATACAGCGGCGTTTCAGAAAGCGCTGGATTCCTTTGGTCGTGTCGGCGGAACCGTTGAAGTTCCGACTGGGCAGTATCGATTTGAAGGAAGTATTGTTATTCCGCAAGGCGTAACTCTAAGCGGACCGTGGAGCTCCGTAACCGCCCACAACGGCTGCCGCGACAGAGGGCTGCCCAAACCTACGGACGACGGCGCGACGTTTATTGTTACCGCGAACGCCGGCAACCCCGACGCGGACGCTTTTATTACCCTCAATACGAACAGCGTGCTGCGCGGATTTGTCCTCTACTGGATCGATCAAAAGGACAACGACGTTCCGACCCCGTACCCGTGGGCAATCAAAATGCGCGGTAAGAATCCCGCCGTTCTCGACGTCGAACTGCTCAATCCCTACAACGGAATCGACGCGTCAAGCAACGAACGCGCGCTCATTCGCAATATCCACGGTCAGCCGCTCTATCGCGGTATTTTTGTCGACAAAATTTACGATATCGGCCGCATTGAAAACGTACATTTCAATCCGTGGTGGAGTCTTAAACCAAAACTTTTCCAGTGGCAAATGGAAAACGGACGCGCTTTCGTATTCAGACGGACCGACTGGCACTATGTGCTCAATACGTTCTGTTTTGGGTATTCCGTCGGATATGAATTCGGCGGCAGCGAGTCGGGCGTCTGCAACGGCAACTTCTTAGGAATCGGCGCCGATTCGTGCCACACGTCCGTGCTCGTCGAACAGAGCGCGCCTTACGGATTACTGATTACGAACGGCGAATTCGTCGCAATGAAGGGCGAAAATCCGACGGAAGTCGTGGTCGAAAAAGAGAATAACGGCTCCGTACGCTTCAGCAACTGCGCGTTCTGGGGACCAAGCGAACAAATCGCGAGAATTTCCGGAAATGGGACCGTCGGCTTCAGCGACTGTGAATTCTGCCAATGGGACCGCAGAAATAAGGGCGTTCCCGCGATCCAAGTCGACGGAGGTTCCGTTATGATTCGAGGATGCAACTTCCAAATGGATAAAAACCAAGTCAAAGTGGAATCGACGGCCAAACGCGCCATAATTACAGACAACTTCGTCACGGGCGCGCCGCGAATCGATTCCCAATGCGCCAACGCGCGAATCGAGGGCAACTTGGGAACCAACGGCAAGTAACGGCTTGCCGGTTTCTTATTTCTCCAAATTGAAAACCCCGGCTGAACTTGTAAAAGTCCAACCGGGGTTTTTTACTGCCGCAAAGGAACTGAGACGCAAACTCAAACAATTTCTTTGCCGCGCCATACGATCTTGTCAAAGAGAAGCCGACCCGTCCTAAACGAACCGCCGTCGAGGATTCCAAGTTCCCCAAATTGAGCCGACTGTACGTTAAAGATAAGAAAATCGGCGCGCGAACCGACTTCAAGAAAGTCGCCGTCCCCGGAACTGAATTTCGGCGCGCCAAGGAGCCGGGCTGGCTGAGTCGTCGCAAGCGGATAGACTTGGCTAAGCGGTAAGTTTTCTATTGACGCTACGTTTACGAGACAGTTTGAAATCGGAAAAGACGCGCACGCGAGGAGATTTGGATCGCCGGCAAGCGTGACTTTTCCATTAGGCTGTATTTCAAAACTGCAAAGTTCCATCGTATATTTTCCGGGCGGAAATCCCGCCAGCGGCGACTGATCGCTAATTAAAACAAGCCGTTCAAGTCCCTTCGTTCTCACAATGGCGCGGACCAGCATGGGAGAAATATGAAAACCGTCGACAATAATACTCGCAAAAAGACGATCGTCCGCTAACTGCCCAAAGAAGTAGTTCTCCCATTTGGGCAGCAGATGCCGCGTCGCGTTGCTCAAATGAGTTGAAAGCGCCGCGCCCGCGCTCACGGCCTCGCCTATTTGCGGACACGTGGCGTTTGTATGGCCAACGGCGACTAAAACGCCCTGGGAACGCAAATAGCGGACGAAATCGCTAACGTTCGGATATTCCGGCGTTAGCGTTACAATTTTCACTAAGCCCCCGCACGCAGTTTGAATCTTATCGAAAAGGTCGCGGGAATAGGGTATGCAGTATTTTTTCGGATGCGCCCCTATCGCCCCTTCCGCCTGAGAAATAAAGGGCCCCTCTAAGTGAATTCCCCAAACAACCGAAGCGTATTCAGGGCGGTTTCTAAGCGTATTCGCGATTGTACGCGCCGCCTCGATCATCGTTTCGGGCGAATTAGTCGTGAGCGTCGGACAAATTCGAAAAACGCCGTCGCGCAACATTTTTTCCAGAACGGCAACGACTCCGTCCTCGGTAAGTTTCGAAGAAGAGAACTCCGTCCCAACCGCCCCGTTCACCTGAATATCAAAAAAACCGGGCCCGACGTACGGCGCGTCCGACGGCGCGCAGCACGGTTCGACGGCAATTATCTTTTCGCCCTGAACCTGAATCCGAACAGACTCACGCGTATCGTAACGGCGTGCTATATAATTCTTTATTTCCTGCGGCATACCAATCTCCTTCGCGTCATACGTCGCGTTGACGCTCCACGTTCATGTAATTATACCAGAATAACGCATTATGGAGATAGTATCTTCAAATTACCAAAAACGCGAAGCACGCCGTTAGCTGTCTCTAAATAAAGGAATGAAGCGTCGCAAAAAACGTAGTCGTCTGTCCTAAGAAACGACAACGTCTAACTCGCTGGCACGGTTAAATGTCTGACGACGCACGTCTGCTAAAACGTTTCGTATTTGATTCCCATTTCTATGGCAAATCGTTCCGCATAAGAGCCTTTGGGGACTCGCAACGTTAACTTGGGACAGTCTCTAAAAGAGTCGTCTCCAATCTCTGTTACGCTGTCGGGGAGCTTTACCAATTCTAATGAGGAACAGCCGTTAAAAACTTCCCATCCAATTAATGTCACAGATTCGGGAATATCTAATGATTTTAAAGCGATACACCCCCCAAAAGCGCCCCACCCAATCTCGGTTACACTACTGGGAATTTCCAATGAATGCAAAGAGGAACAACCTGAAAAAGCGCCCCATCCAATTTCTGTTACGCCATTAGGAATATTGATTGATTTCAATGAGGAACAACCTGCAAAAACGTCGTCTCCTATACTTGTTACGCCAGCGGGAATGGCATATTCTTCTTCACTTCTTCCTGCTGGATACGCAATCATTGTTCTTTTGTCTTTCGTAAAAAGAGCCCCGTCGATAGAACAATACTCGGGATTGCTCTCTGAAACTTCAATTGCAGTTAAAGAAGAACAACGCTGGAAAGCTTCGCCTCCAATATGCGTTACGCTCACGGGTATCGCTAGCGATTGCATAGAGGAACAACCTGAGAAAGCGCCCCATCCAATTTCTGTTACGCCATTAGGAATATTAGTTGATTTCAATGAGGAACAATCTGCAAAAACGTAGTCTCCTAAACTTGTTACGCCGGCGGGAATGGCATATTCTTCCTCGCTTCTTCCCGCCGGATACACAAGAAGAGTTTTTTCGTCTTTTGTAAAAAGAACTCCGTCGATTGAGCGGTATTCAGGATTATTCTCCGAAACTTTAAGCATTGTCAAGGAGAAACAGAAAAGGAACGCAGCGAATCCAATACTAATCACACTGTCAGGAATCTCTAACGATCTCAGAGAGGAACACCGTAAGAAAGTTTCAGATCCTATACTTGTCACACTGTCGGGAATCTCTAACGATTTCAGAGAGGAACAACCCATAAAAGCCCCTTCTCCGATACTTGTCACACTGTTGGGAATCTCTAACGATTTCAAAGAGGAACAACCCTTGAAGGCCTCTTCTCCGATACTTACCACATCTGCGGGAAGAGCTAAAGATTCTAAAGAAGAACAATCTCGAAAAGCCCAATCTCCAATAGTGGTCACGCTAGCTGGAATCTCCACCGATTTCAAAGAAGAGCAGCCGCGAAAAGTTTCATTCTCAATTCTGGTCACGCCAGCTGGTATCGCTAACGATTCCAAAGAGGAGCAACCACGGAAAGCGCCATACCCAATTCTTGTCACGCCATCCGGAATAGAAAACTCTTTGGCGTCTTTATCCAGAAGCTTAACAAATTCTTTCGATTTAAGTTTATAACTCAATTCTCGATCTGAACACATTGTCATTGCCCTCTGTCGCCA
>CADACS010000080.1 GCA_902786505.1 uncultured Planctomycetota bacterium
GCGGGAGAAGAAAGAAAAAAATAAAAAGACGGTTGACAAAAACGAATTCGAATAGATAATAAACGCAGGTTTGGCGGCGACCCTCGCGTGTCGGCCGTTTTTCAGGCCCCCTTCGTCTAGTGGCCCAGGACGTCGGATTCTCAGTCCGTAAACAGGGGTTCGATTCCCCTAGGGGGTACTTTGGGACTTTTTCGCGGTTTGCGAAGAAGTCCTTTTTTTATTGGTTCGCTCGGGGTTTTACGAGCTGAGGCGTAATTTTGATTTGAGAGACTTTGCAACAATTTGCACGGATTTGCACTATTTTGCGGTCGTTTGTGCGGTCGCGTTTCAAAACTACGCTGTTCGGCCTAGTGTGCCGAATCTTTAAAAGAGGGGGACGCCTCTTTCGTCTTTTGTCGCGCGACCGGTTCGAACGACCGCTTTTTCCTCACTTCCCTAGCGGCCCAATTGAAGTCCGCGCCCAACAAGCGGAGATAGCGCTCTCGGGCCGTTTGCGGGCTCAGTCCTACACTTTCGCTTTCCGCTAGTTCGCCGAATTCTCGCGCCACTTCGATCGCTAGGTTCAACGCAGCGCGGGAGGAAGTCGCGCCGAAGCTCGAAGAGGCGCTTGAACGGTACGTCGAACGCGTCGAACGCGACGCCGTAATCGGACTCGACCGTCCTTCCTGGCTCCTGTCGCGATCCATTGCGTCGAAGATCAAAAATTATCAGCAGAATCAAAAATTCTGGGCGATCGTCGGCGTTAAACGGGAAACCAAAGATCCGCTCGATCCTGGCGTCTACGGGAAGTATCATGAATACGGATGGGCGCCCAAAGGGCGCAAGCCCACGGCTCCGGCGCGGTTTCTTCGGAAGGCCAAAGAGAAAAATATTGAACAGCTCGAAAAGGACGTCTCTGAGGCGTATGAGGAAATTCAGGAGATTTATAGGCTAGGAAGTTGAAATTTTCCTGTGGATTTCGCATACTAAAGGGGTGAAAGGAGAATTAACAATGAAATCAGCATTCCGTTTAACAATTCATGACATTGGAGTAGAACGAAACGAAGAACAGAAAAAGGCTTTGCGTAAAGCATGGCTAATTTGGGTTGTCTATGGCTTATTGTTTTTGTTCTTCGGCTGTCTTGGTTTGATAATGGGCGGAAGTCAAGGAGTTTTATGGGTAATAACTATTGGACTTGTTTTAATCTTTCCAGTCATTGTGGCTTGTACTGATTATTATGCCGTTTCGATAACCGCAACGAACGAACAGTTAAGTGACCACGAAAAGCAAAGAATATACAAACCTTAGTAAATTTTGACGTTTTTCAGGATTCGACAACATGCCCAGAACTAACGTTTTTATCCCTAATTTTAGCGGTTCAGCGGTTCCGCTTGACAATAAACAATTTGACATAAAGTTTACTAAGTCTGTTCAACAGCTTGAAGCGGGGTTGTCGAAAGGACAAAAAGCGCTTGGACTATTTTATAAGGAGAACCAACAACTCAGCGACGTTCTTGGTCGTTGTGTTGAAGGTCTGTCAATGTGGCAAATTCGTCTTGGGATGTGGGTAGACGAAAGACGAAACAGGAAAAGCTCGAACAGTTGCCGGGGAATACGCTGATAGTTTGAGTAGAACGGAACTCGAGCTTGGTTTTTATGCAGATAAATTAGGGAATGTTTATAAAAGAACGGGCGCTTGCTTCGGCGAACCTCAAACCCAGCCCGTAAGTTCGGAAGCAGGAATAAAGTTGGAAAAGCTGTCGTTTTCTTTCGGGAAATCCCGTTTTTTATTGTCTTTGCTTTGTTCCATAACTGTATAGAGGCTCTTTTTCCTCTTTGGATCTTTCGTTCTTTTCGCGGAAGTGTCTTTTGCGCTTGAATATCTTTATTTCAAGAGTTTTTTATCAGCCGATTTTTAAAAACCTGAAGTAATTCAACGTCTGTTTTCAATTATAGAAAGACGTCGTCAACTATTGTCGCCGCTTTGAATTCGCCGTTGGCGAGAACGCTTCATTTTTGCATGTTTCACAAAAAATTTTGAGATTTTTTCAAAAAACCTATTTACATAGTAGGAAAATGTGTTATCTTTGTCGATAGATTCATTGCTGCGGTTCGACGTTAGGAAAAAAATTGACGTCAACTGCCGAATCGCCAGGCGACCGTCCTTTTTTGAACGTAACCTGACAGGGGGAAATCGCGCGAGAAGACGCGCCGTTAAGGCGCGTCTTCAACCGCAAGCCCAGAAAACAAAAGTTAACGATAAGTCGTCCTCTCGCGGCGTCGGCAAGCGCCCGCGGGGACGCGAATCATAAGAAACGAGAATCATCAGGCAGAAACAAAGGATTCATAGGCATAGCCATGGCAAACATTTACAAAAGCGCGATCGAACTCATTGGCAACACTCCTCTCGTCGAGGTCGTCAACATCGAAAGAGAACTCGGGCTCGAAGCGACCGTTTTGGTCAAGCTCGAATATTTCAACCCTGCCGGAAGCGTCAAAGACCGTATCGCTAAATCGATGCTCGAAGACGCCGAAAACAAAGGACTTCTTAAAGAAGGTTCCGTCATTATCGAACCGACGTCGGGCAACACGGGTATCGGGCTCGCCGCGATCGCCGCGGCCAAGGGATATCGCGTCATCTTGACGATGCCGGAAACGATGTCCGTCGAACGTCGCAGCATTTTGAAGAGCTATGGCGCGGAAATCGCGCTCACCGAAGGCCCCAAAGGGATGAAGGGCGCTATTGAAAAGGCCGAAGAACTCGCCAAAGAGATCCCCAACAGCTTCATTCCCGGTCAGTTCGTCAACCCTGCCAACCCGGCTATTCATAAGGCGACGACCGGTCCGGAAATCTGGAAAGATACCGACGGCAAAGTCGATATTTTCATCGCGGGCGTGGGCACCGGCGGCACCGTTACCGGCGTCGGCGAATATCTCAAAGAACAGAATCCAAACGTAAAGGTCGTCGCGCTCGAACCGGAAGATTCGCCGGTTCTTTCCGAAGGCAGAGCGGGCGCGCATAAGATCCAGGGAATTGGCGCGGGATTCGTACCGAAAGTTCTCAATACCGGCGTTTACGACGAAGTCTTTAAGGCGTCGAATAAAGCCGCTTTCGAAACGGCTAAACTCCTCGCCAAAAAGGAAGGAATCTCTGTCGGTATTTCGTCGGGAGCCGCGCTTTACGGAGCGATCGAACTCGCGAAGCGTCCTGAAAACAAAGGTAAAGTCATTGTGGCCCTTCTCCCGGACAGCGGAGACCGCTACTACTCTACCGCGCTCTTTACCGAATGAGACGACAAACCGGAGGGAAACTGAACGTAGCGGCGCGTTGATAAGACGTTGTTATTCAACTACCGTATGAAGGAACAGCGACTGTGAAAGTTTCAACAAAAGCGTTTTACGGCGTATTGGCGCTTGCCGATATCGCGTTGAATTCAGAAAACGGAAAAAGCGTGTCAGCCCAAGAGATCGCAGAACGGCAAGGCGTTTCCAAAAAGTATCTGGAACACATTTTGTCTTCGTTGCGGCGCGCAGGACACGTCCGCGCGCAACGCGGGATCAACGGGGGATACTCGCTGTCGCAAAAGCCTGATTCCATTACGTTGTACGACGTCTTCAGCGCGCTCGACGTCTCGATTCTCGAAGGAATGGAAAATGAACCCGGACGGTCGACCGGATGGTTGCGCGAAGTCGCAAACGCATGTTTGTGGGAAAAAATCAACGGTTTCCTTGTGAGTTTTACCCAAAACATGACTCTGGAAGACTTTATCGGCGAGTGTAAGAAAAGAGTGCCCGAAAGCTGGGATTTGTACGTCATCTAAGACGGACCCGTCTAACTGGCGCAAAGTTCGTCGGTTCGCATATGGCGTCAGAGACGCGTGGAAAAGGACAATACCGTCGATGGAACGCAAAAACGGATTCAACACCAAGCTGCTTCACGACAAAACGTCCCTCGGGTACGCGCAGCGGGAGATACTGCCCCCCGTTTCGCAAGTAAACGCGTTTCGGTACGAGTCTGCGGAAGAGCTCGAAAGAGTCTTTCAGCACAAAAGCGCAGGATTCGCGTACACACGCGTCGGCAACCCGACGACGGCGGCGTTTGAACGCAGAATCAACGAGCTGGAGGGAGGAGTCGGCGCGGTTGCTACAAGCAGCGGCATGGCGGCTGTTACGGCGGCGCTTTTGGCCGTCGTTCAAAGCGGCGACGAAATTATAGCGGGCTCCGGACTGTACGGCGGAACGATCGATCTGTTTCGCGACTTCGGAAAACTGGGAATACGCGTCGTTTACGTGCAAGAGACGTCGGAACAGACGGTCAAAAGGCTGAT
The DNA here is from genome assembly GCA_902786505.1 of uncultured Planctomycetota bacterium. Classification (GTDB taxonomy): domain Bacteria; phylum Planctomycetota; class Planctomycetia; order Pirellulales; family Thermoguttaceae; genus RUG369. The sequence goes on from CADACS010000080.1 coordinate 4,309, forward strand.
CACCGACCGAACGAAAGCGGTTTTCGCGGAGCTCGTCGGCAACCCGTCGCTTGCGATTCTGGACGTTCCCAAAGTTTCCGCGGTCGCGCACGCGGCGGGCGTCCCGCTGTTCGTCGATTCCACGACCGCGACTCCGTATCTGGTCAAGCCGTTGGATCTCGGCGCCGACGTCGTCGTCCACTCAACCTCGAAATATATCAACGGCGGAGGCAACTCCATTGGCGGGATCGTCGTCGACGGCGGAAAGTTCCCGTGGGATTTTAAAAAGCACGAGGCGCTCGCGGACTTCGCAAGATACGGCAAACTCGCGTTTTCCGTAAGACTGAGAACCGATTTATGGGAGAATTTCGGCGGCTGTATGGCGCCCGCTAACGCGTTTCTGAGCTATATCGGCGCCGACACGCTCGGATTGAGAATGGATCGGATTTGTTATAACGCCGAGAAACTCGCGCTGGCGCTCGCGAAACTTCCGGAAATAGAGGTCAATTATCCGACTCTTCCGGGGAATCCGTTCGCAAGCCTCGCGAAGAGCGAACTTGGCGGACGCGGAGGCGGAATCCTAACGTTTCGAGCGGGCTCGAAAGAACGAGCGTTTCGCGTTATCAACGCGCTGAAGTTCGCGATGATTGCGAGCAATATCGGCGACTTGCGAACGCTTGTCATTCATCCGGCGTCGACGTTGTTTCTGCACTCTAACCGGGAAGCGAGAGAGGCGGCGGGCGTCTACGACGACACGGTGCGGGTCAGCGTCGGAATTGAAGACGTCGACGATCTAATCGACGATTTTACTTCGGCAGTCAAGGCAAGTTTTCAGTCATGAACCACGGTAGTTTCGCAATCGAAGACGCGCTTCTGACGCAAATTTTGGAAGCCGCAGAAAAGGCCTATCCTTTCGAATGTTGCGGAATTCTGCTGGGTTCCGCCGACGGCGCGGTTAAAGAAATTAAGGAAGTAAGAAACGTCGTTTCCGGAGAAAAGCAACGCGTTGGCTTTTCTATCGATCCGCTTGAACTGTACCGCTGCGAGACAGAAGCGAAAAAAAGAAACGTCCAAATAGTCGGGTTCTACCATTCCCACCCCGACGCCCCGGCGCGTTTGTCAAACGAGGATATCAAGGGAATGATACCGGACATGACGTACGTCGTCGTCTCGGCGTTAAACGGGAAGCGCTCAGAAGTCAATGCCTACAAGATAAAGACTTGCGATAAACGCCGACAAATATGCCAATTCACATAACACGTTGAAAGAAGCGGATTCAATCATGAAGATTTACATCTCGGGAGCGTTGAAATCTTTTTGTTCAAGAAACGCTGAAATCGATATCCAAGGGAATACGCTGCGCGAAATCCTAAAGTCGCTCGTCGACGAATATCCGGAAAGCGCGAAGATCGTATTCGACGGCGAAGGAAAACTAAGGACGTTCATCAGAGTCTACGCGGACGAAGACGACAAAACCGACGAAAAGCATTGGGACGACGATCTGTCCTCCTATTCCAAAGTTTTGCTCCTTCCGCTCATCGCGGGCGGCGCTCCGGCAAAGTGCGTTATTTCGGACGAAAGAAGAAAGGATCAGGTCCTCGACGACGAAGAAATCGAGCGGTTTAGCAACCATCTCCTATTGAGGGAAATCGGAGTTAAGGGGCAGAAAAAGATCAAGGCCGCGAGAATCGTCGTCGTCGGAGCCGGCGCGCTTGGTTCCCCTGTAATTCAGTATCTGGCGGCGGCCGGCGTCGGAACGCTCAAAATCGTCGACTTTGACGAAGTTCAGTTAAAAAACCTCCAGTGTCAGGTAATTCACGGTCTTCGCGACGTCAAGCGTCCCAAAGTCGCCTCGGCGAGAGATTCGATCAGGAGCATTAATCGGAAGCTCAACGTTGTCGCGGAAAACGTAAAGCTCGACGCGGAAAACGTCGGTTCGGTCGTCGAGGGATACGACTTAGTCGTCGACTGCTCCGACAACTATAAAGCGCGATACTTAATCAACGACGTGTGCGCGTTACGCCGTATTCCGCTCGTCTTCGGCGCGATCTACCAGTACGAAGGGATCGTAACGACGCTCAACTGCGACGGCGGGCCATGCCTGCGGTGTCTCTTTCCGAATCCTCCGGAGCCGGGCCTCGTTCCTACCTGCGCGGAAGGCGGGTCGATCAGTCCGCTCGGCGGAATTGTCGGCGCCATACAGGCAAATGAAGCGCTGAAGCTGATTCTCGGAATTGGCGAAGCGCTCGTCGGCAAGATTTTGCGAATAGACGCCCTCAATTTGAAATTTAACCTGTTCAACGCGGCGAAAAACGAAAACTGCCCGATCTGCGGATTCGCGCCTTCAATTCAGGAAGTCGAAGATTTTGACTATGAGGAATTCTGCGGATTGAAACAGGAAGAAGAGGAAGAGCCCGTCGAAAGGATTACTCCGGAAGACCTTGCCGCAAGAATTGAAAACGGCGATCCCCTTACGATTGTCGACGTCAGGGAGCCTCACGAACGCGCGATTCTCCGTTTTCCAGGCGCGATCGCCATACCGATCGGACAGCTCGCGCGAAGACAAAACGAACTTTCGCACGACCGTGACGTCGTGTTTGTCTGCCAGCATGGACAGCGAAGCGTATTTGCGATCCGAACGTTGCGAGAGGCGGGATATCAAGGTCCTGCGTATTCGCTCCTTGGAGGAATCGAAGCGATGAAGGATCTCGTCTTTACGAGCGAGGGCGGAATGCTCTAACTCAAACGGAAACTCCCGCTATTCGGGGTGTTATTAACCAAAGTCTACAATAAACAACAAGACATACGGAGACAGTAAAAAATGTCGAAAGAACCTGAAAGAAACGCTTCGGGCGTAAGAACGGTATCAAACGTCAACGCGCTAGGTCCCGCCGCCGCGTATAACCTTGCCGACGTCGCTAAGACAAGGCCGCAGTTCGGCGCCCTCACGCCGAAATGGCTCACGAAATTCCTGGAATTCAAGGGATTGGCTTCCGGTATTTACCGAGTCAATAAAGTCGTCGAAGGGGAAACGCCGCTCGACGTCTTATGCAGCCAGACGAAAAAGACAGACGTCATTCCCGACGGGTTCGTTCAATACGAAACGCGGCCGCGCGAATACGTTCTCAACTCCATCTCGACGATTGTCAATATCAACACGGCGATTGAAGACGTCTTCAGCTCTCCCTACGATCAGGCGCAGGAACAGCTGTCGTTGGCGATCGAGTCGCTGCGTGAACGTCAGGAAAGCCAGTTGATCAACAACGACGACTACGGCCTTCTCAAAAACGTCGTCGATTCCCAGAGAATTCAGTCGAGAACCGGCGCTCCCACCCCCGACGACCTCGACGAGCTCATCTCCAAAGTCTGGAAGGAACCGTCTTTCTTCTTGGCTCATCCTCGCGCAATCGCGGCGTTCGAACGCGAATGCACCCGACGGGGCGTTCCGCCCGTGGTCGTCAATATTGCCGGCGGTAATTTCGTAACTTGGCGCGGCATACCGCTCGTTCCGACCGACAAGCTGCTCGTCGACGGCTTGAAGAACCCGACGTCTCAAAGCGGCAAGACGAATATTCTCCTGATCAGAACGGGCGAAGCGAAGCGCGGCGTCGTCGGTCTGTTCCAGGCCGGTCTCAAAAATGAACATTCGCGAGGTCTTTCAGTTCGTTTCCGAGGAATCGACGACAAGGGAATCGCCTCGTATCTTCTGTCGCTCTACTGCTCGGCGGCCATTCTTGCCGACGACGCGATAGCGGTCCTGGAAGACGTGGAGGTTGGCGAATACTATGACTACGACTGACCGTAACGCGACCCCGGAAGAATTAGCGGGAGTACCCTCCTCGCTCGAATTAACCGCGATCGCGAACCAACTCTTTCCCGATCTGACCGAAGGGATCGACGCCGTCGCCTCCCATTCGGGCTCCGTCCCCGCTCAACCGGAGACGGCCGCCATTCCCGGCGGCGCCGAATTCGGAGCGTTCGATTGGCAGAATCCGTTCGGTCTTCCCTCCGTTCCGGCCGCGAACGCCGGGACCGTTCAGGCTTACGCTCCTAAAGTCGTTTCGCTGGAACAGGCGAAAGAATCGGAGAACGCAGTTTCCGCGGGCGCCGCGAATTACGCCGGCGCCGCGACGGGCGAAAGGACCTCCGGAAACGATTCCATTAGAATAGGGAGCAAAACGCTCGCGCAAATCCGAAACGATTTCCCGATCCTTTCGGAAAAAGTCAACGGCCGTCAACTCGTCTGGCTCGACAATGGCGCGACGACTCAGAAACCGCAAGCGGTAATCGATCGGCTCGCCTATTTCTATGAACACGAGAATTCCAACGTCCACCGCGGCGCTCACGCGTTGGCGGCGAAATCAACCGACGCTTACGAAAACGCGCGGAACGTCGTAAAGGACTTTATTGGCGCGGGTTCGTCGGAAGAAATCGTGTTCGTAAGGGGAACGACTGAGGCGATTAACTTGATTGCGAACTCCTACGTCAAACCGCTGTTGACTCCTGGCGACGAGATTATCGTTTCGATCCTGGAACATCACGCGAACATCGTGCCCTGGCAGCTGATTGCCGAACAGACGGGCGCCGTTCTCAAGGTGATTCCCTGCGACGAAACGGGGCAACTCATCCTCAGCGAATACGAAAAGCTGTTCACCAGCAGGACGAAGTTCGTCGCGACGACTCACGTCTCCAACGTGTTGGGAACGGTAACGCCGATTGAGGAACTCGTCGTGATTGCGCACCGTTACGGAGTAAGAATCCTTATCGACGGCGCTCAGTCGATCGCGCACATTCCGGTAAACGTCTCCGCTCTGGACGCCGACTTCTTCGTCTTCTCCGGCCATAAAGTCTTCGCGCCGACCGGTATCGGCGCCGTGTACGGAAAGAAGGAACTCCTCGACGCGGCAAAGCCGTATCACGGCGGAGGCAATATGATCGCCGACGTTACGTTCGAACGCACGATCTATAACGCCTTGCCCAATAAGTTCGAAGCGGGGACCGGAAGTATCGCCGACGCCGTCGGTCTGGGCGCCGCGCTCTCATACCTGTCGGAAATCGGCATGCCCTGCGTCTATCGCTGGGAACACGAATTGCTCCAATACGCGCTTCGAGAAATGGCGACCCTGCGTGGGGTTACGATGATCGGAACCGCGCTCGACAAAGCGTCGGCGTTCGCGTTCAAAGTCGACGGATATTCCGACGAAGAAATCGGCAAGAGACTCGACGAATTTGGAATCGCCGTTCGAACCGGTCATCACTGCGCGCAGCCCGTCCTAAGAAGGTTTGGGTACGAAAGCGCGGTAAGACCGACTCTCGCGCTTTACAATTCTCCAGACGATATCGACGCGTTAGTAAAAGCGCTAAGGTCGTTTATCTGACAAATGGCCCGCGAAGGTTCGCCGACGCGGGCATACGTCAAAAACGATCGAAAGAGGAAACGCATGGATGAATTCATTAAAGACGAAGAGGTAAAGGCGATCGTCGAAGCGACGCTCGCCGACTTCAACGGCGGAAAAAACATTGACGCAGTCAATATCGACAGCAAGCCGGACAAGCTCGAAATTAAGGAATTGCTCGCCAATCTTTTCCGCTTGGTTTTTCCGGGCTATTACCGAGAACGTTCGTTTAAGGTTTACAATCCCCGGAACAGCTTTGCCGTAACGATCGAAGACACGTTCTACCGCCTGCGCGAGCAAATAACCCTGGCGTTGGATTTTTGCAAACTCAGGGGCGTTATGACGGAGTCGGACCGAAAAGCGGAAAGCTACCGCGTCTGCAAAGAGTTCTTTAAGAAACTGCCGCAAATCCGGAGCGACGTCGAAACCGATCTTCTGGCGGCGTTCGACGGCGATCCGGCGGCGGGCTGTCTCGAAGAGATCGTGCTGGCGTATCCGGGCTTAAAAGCTATTGTCTCATACCGACTTGCGCACGAGCTGCGACTCTTGAAAATCCCCGTTATTCCTAGATTAATGACGGAATACGCGCATGCGGAAACAGGCGTCGACATACATCCGGGCGCGTCCATCGGACGGTATTTCTTTATCGACCATGGGACGGGGATCGTTATTGGAGAGACGGCGGAAATCGGCGAGCATGTAAAAATCTATCAGGGCGTGACGCTCGGCGCCCTGTCGACGCGCGGCGGGCAGAAACTCGCCGGAAAGAAACGCCATCCGACGATCGGCGACAACGTTACGATCTACGCCGGCGCGTCGATTCTCGGCGGCGAGGTCGTTATTGGCGAAGGATCCGTCATTGGCGGCAACGCTTTCGTCACTTCATCGGTTCCGCCGAGGACGAAAGTCAGCGTCAAGAGTCAGGAAATGGAGTATAGAACCAACGACAACCGGCTTAAAACCGAAGAGTTGAAACACGGCGACGAATGGTTTTATATGATTTAACAATTTGAGACATCCTTTGGGGAGCAGAGAGGACGACAAGATGAAAATTACCGTAGCTGGCGCTCAAAAAGACGTCGCCGAAGGACTGACCGTAGCCGCCTTAATCGAACAGGAGAAAGTCGATACGCCGCAATACGTAACCGTCTCGGTTAACGAGGAATTTATCGACTCAGACAAATTCGACAGTCATGTCCTTCAAGAAGGGGACGACGTGGAATTCCTCTACTTCATGGGAGGGGGAAGATAACCGTGTTTACCAACGAACAGCTCGAGCGCTATTCCAGACACATCATCTTAAAGGAAATCGGCGTAAAAGGACAGAAAAAGCTCCTCAACGCTAAGGTTCTCATCGTCGGAGCCGGAGGACTCGGCGCCCCGGCGGCAATGTATCTTGCGGCGGCGGGCGTCGGAACGATCGGAATCGTCGACGCCGACGTCGTCGATCTGTCGAACCTTCAGCGTCAGGTCATTCATACGACTCCTGACGTCGGCAAAAAAAAGGTCGACTCCGCCGCCGAGACCATGAGAGCGATCAACCCCGACGTTACGGTCAATACGTACTACGATTACGTCTGTTCCGAGAACGTTCTGGATCTAATTAGGGACTACGACTTCGTCCTTGACGGAACCGACAATTTCCCGGCAAAGTTTCTCATCAACGACGCGTGCGTCATGGCCAAGAAACCGTTGAGTCATGCCGGAATCATTCGGTTCAAAGGTCAGCTCACAACGATTCTGCCGGGCGAAGGACCTTGTTACCGCTGCATTTTTAAGAATCCCCCGCCGAAAGACGCCGTGCCGACGTGCAAACAGGCGGGCGTAATCGGCGCTATGGGCGGCGTAATCGGTTCGCTGCAGGCGATGGAAGCGGTGAAATACATTTGCGGCGTGGGCGATCTGCTCGTCGGGCGGCTCCTTACCTACGACGCGCTCAAAATGGAGTTTCACACCGTCAAACTGCCCCCGAGAAACAAAGGGTGCGCCGTATGTTCCGACAATCCTACGATCACGGAACTTATTGACTACGAACTCCCAACTTGCGAGTTCAAGACGTGAAGCAAAGGAGTCAATCGCGTGAAAATCCTGATCAAACAATCGGATTTTGACAAAATCTGTCGGCATGCTCTTTCGGAATTGCCTAACGAAGCTTGCGGACTGATCGCCGGAATCGATCGGGAGGATGGCGTTCGAGAGATCAAAAAGACATATCTGCTCAGAAACGTCGATCAAACGAACGAACACTTCACAATCGACCCGCGCGAACAGCTCGCCTCCATTAAAGACATGCGCGCCGAAGGTTTAACGCCGCTTGGCAACTGGCATTCTCATCCGGAAACGCCGGCGCGGCCTTCAGAAGAGGATAAGAGACTTGCCAACGATCCGAGAGCGACTTATTTGATTCTCTCGCTGGAAGATCGCGGCAATCCGACGCTTAACGCATTTCACGTCGAAGGTCCGCAAGATAACAAACTTGTTAGAAAAGAAGAACTTATAATTATAAACGAATGAGGAATCAACTATGGAAGAACCGGAATTTGCCGTCGATGAAAAAGTAGACGTTACCGACGTCGTGTGCCCCGTTACTTTCGTAAAAACAAAAGTGGCGCTCGACGAACTGGACGAAGGACAGGTCCTGCAAGTCCGCCTAAACGGAGGAGAACCCGCGCAAAACGTTCCAAGAAGCGTCCAAGACGAAGGGCACGAAGTTCTCAAGCTGCAAGATAACGGCGACGGAACGTTTGAGCTGTTTATTAAGAAAGTCGGCGATTGACCGATCCTCTGCTTTAACCGTCGAAACGCGACGGTCCGGCGACTCGGCTCGCAAGAGCCGAGTTTCGCCGGTCGTCGGTCATAGGGGCGATTTCGCGCCTGCTCTCTTTACGGTTCTCAAAAAAACTCGGCGCACGGGTCTGGCTCGTCCTGATCCTGATCGGCCTCTTCGGGCAGTTTGCCTGGACGATCGAAAACATGTACTTCAACGTCTTCCTCTATAACACCATCTCCACCGACCCCGGCTACA
>CADACS010000081.1 GCA_902786505.1 uncultured Planctomycetota bacterium
CCTTTCAATCCAATTCAGACCGCTTCACAAGCGAGGAGGTAGATGTATTTCTCTCGGGAGAGGCGGGCGACTTGCCCCCTACGGGAGGCGGGTGTCTTGCCCTTGCGGGTGCCTTGCCCTTGCGGGCGTCTTTCCCTTGCGGGAGGCGGGAGCCTTGCCCCTGCGGGTTGATCGGGTGCCTTGCCCTCAGGAAGGAGGATGCCTTTCCCTTCATGGCAAGGCATTGCCGAGCTGAAAGCAAATGAGCCGAAGATCGAATCTTCGGCTCATCATTACGGTTTGTCTGTTCACAACCGCATTACGCTGCAGCGGAATCCTTCTGGCCAGCCTCGCAAATCTCCTCGGCGCTGACCGAGATGGAATGCTTGATGGGCTTCCATTCCGCCTTCTTCACGAGCGCGACGAGTGCGATGGGGATGTACGTGAGCATGAAGAACGGGAACGTGAACATATAGCGAATCTTCTTCGACGTGGTGGAATGGATGGAATCCCATTCGACGAACGTCGTGAGCACACCGAGCACGAACATGAACAGCACATAGCTGAGCAGGCAGAACGAAATCGACGAGAGCGACGACGCCACCATGACACCCGTGGACATGGTGCCCGTGAGTCCCAATACCAGGATAATGCCGTTGAACAGCACCGAGATGATGGTGAGCAACATGGCCGGCGAAATGGTCATGAGCATGTCGTAGCAGGCGAACCTGTGACCCTTGGTCTGCGTGAAGATGCCCTTCACCAGACCGCCCGCATACTTGGCGAACACCTGGTAGAAGCCCTTAGCCCAGCGGAAGCGCTGGTTCCACGAATCACGGAACGTGATGGGCTGCTCGTCATAGAGCACCGCAGTCGGGCAGTACGAGATGCGCACGCCGTCGATGATGCTGGACGTGGAGAACTCGATGTCCTCGGTGAGCAGGTGCCACTTCCAGCCGCCCACCTTGTTGATGATGTCGGCCGAGATGAAGAAACCCGTACCCGAGATTGCACAGCTGGTGTTCAGGTTGAGACGCGCCTGCGACAGGAACTTCGCCTCGCGGATGAACCACGTGGCATAGCCGGCGGAAATCCAATTCGAGTCGTAGTTCTTCGAGTTGCGGTAGCTCGTGGACGCCTGGGCGCCGTTATCGAAGGTCTTGTTCATCTCGCGGAAGTAGTTCACGTCGAGCACGTTGTCGGCGTCGAAGACGAAGTAAGCTTCGTAGCCACGGTCGGCATATTGCGCGAGGATGGTCTTGATGCAGAAGTCGAGCGCATAGCCCTTGCCAATGAGCTGGTCGTTGAAGCGGCGGAACACGATGGCGCCCGCCTCTTCGGCGATCTCGGCCGTGTTGTCGGTGCAGTTGTCGGCCACAACGAAGATGTCGATGAGCTCCTGCGGATAGTTCTGCACCTTGATGGAGTGGATGAGGTTGCCGATGACCGCGCTCTCGTTACGCGCCGAGATGAGCACGGCGTAGCGATGATTGCGCTTGGCGGTGAGCTGAGTCTGCTTGCTCGTCAGCACGTTGACGATGTAGAACAGCTGGTATGCATAGCAAATGGTGAATGCGAGGAACACGCTGAAGTTGAAGATATCGACGAACGATATCTGCGAGAAAAACTGGTCTATCACAGTTTCCTTCTTCTAGCTGCGCCTATCGGCGACTTCCGGCGTTCATTAGGGTGCCGGCACTTCCCTCTCTCAACCGCCGATCCCTCTTCGGCGCAGCCTGCTTTCAAGCAAACCGAACGAATTATACGCACCGACCTGCGCAAATCAATTGTTCATTTGAAACTGTTTTCAATTGACCTGCGGTAATGCGCCCGACAAACCATTCCATCAAAGATTCTCCACCATCTCCCCACATTCCTTAGGGCTCCGAATTGCATGCTTGCACCACATTTTGGGTTGTCTTGTTAACGCACTTGGCAATGTGATTCGACGCACGTGGGGGCCGCCCGCGCGTGGGATCCGGGGCCGTGCGCGCGTTTCGCGGGGCTGCGGGGCCGGGGACGCCGCGATTCTGGCTGTATTCGGAGAGAGAAGGGAGAATCTTTGCGAAGTCGCGCAGAATCGCCTCGTGTCCGGAGTAGCCCTGATCGCACGGCACAAAGCCCTTCATTTTGTCTTCGTCCTGCCGTCCGCCCTTATTCTCGACGACCGTCTTGGAGTAGTCTTTAATGTGCATCCAGCCGAGACCGGGCTTCATGGCTTCGTACTGCTCAAAGATTTCCGCCGTCGTATATCCCTGAACGACGAGATTTGCGGCGTCGAAAATGAGCTTCATGGCGGGATGATTGACCTGACGGTAGATTTCCGCGAGAATCCATCCGTTGCAGCCGATGAGGTTCGCCTCAACTTCGAGCCCGAAAGTTAAGTCGGACCGATGGCACATTTCCGCGATCTTTCCAAGCCGGTCGACCGCTTGGGAAATATACTTTTCCGGGTCGTCTCCTTTGGGCTGATAGAAGGAGAATCCGCGAATCAGTTTCGTTTCGAACATGTGGGCGACGTCGCACGCATGGCGCACGTCCTCACGGAGATATTCGTCGAACGGAATATAGGCGTCTTTGGAGCCGTCGTCGACGTCGAGGAGCTTGATTTTGCCAATGGGCGAACCGATAGAAGAGACGTTCAGACCGTAATCGTTCTGAATCTTGAGAACCTGATGAATTTCCTCGTTCGTCAGCTTCATAACGTTCTTTACGCCGTTTCCAAGATTGACAAAACGGACGCTGTAATACTGAAGCCCGAGCGCCGCGAAGGCGGCGAATTGCTCGACCATTGTCTTTTCGTTGGAGCATTCGTCGGCAAAGCCCGTAAGGACGACTTGCGGCGAGGGTAAGTTTTTAACTGTCATGGCGCGCCTCTTCTCGTTAAGGTTAGGAACTGTACGGAAACGCTTCTGTTACGAATTATAGCCCGAGCCGGCGTTTAGCGAGGAGCAGGCCGGCGATTGATTTTGCGTCGACGATTTCTCCGCCGTCGATCATTTTGTCTATTTCCTGCCACGTCTTCGGCGTAAGCGTAATGCGTTCGCCGTCTTCCAAGGCGCTTTCTCCTTCGGTCAGCCCCGTGGCAAGGTAGAGAACAAGCTCTTCCTGCAGAATTCCCGGGGACGTATAGATCGGGACGAGGAGTTCCATTTTGTCGGCTCGGAACCCCGTTTCTTCAATGAGTTCGCGCTTGGCGGTTTCTATTGGATCTTCGCCGGGTTCGCGCGTGCCCGCGGGGATTTCAAAGATATTTCGTTCGAACGTAATTCGGAATTGATCGATGAGCGCGACGCGGCCGTCCGGGAGAATCGGAACGATTCCGACCGCGCCGGGGTGGACGACGACCTGTCTTGTCAGCGTCTTGCCGCTTCTTCCTATTTGCTTGCGTTCAACAACTTTAAAAATTCGTCCCTGAAACAGAACGGGTTCGTCTTCGTGAGACGCGTTAGATTCGCTCATGGAAATCCTCAATGAATTCGGCGCCGACCTTTGTCAACGTCGATCTAAATGGAAAAGCCGAACTCCGCGCCAAAAAAACGGAGCGGACCGGCCGAACGCTTTTAGTATAGTCGATGAGAAATACCGCGTCAAGAATGAGAATGGCGATTCGGAACGTCGGCGCGCGCTATTTATTTCGTTTGCCCGCGAGGATATCCCAGCGTTTGATTTCCCCCAAATTATTAGCGAAATAGACGTGCCGCTCGTCTTGGGTAAAGGCGACGGCGTCGATCGAAGCCACGCTTGGATCGATTTCTTCGAGTTCGCGCAGTTTCTCTCCGCGCCTCACTTCCCAAAGAATAAGCTGCGCGTGTTTGCCCCCGACTGCAACCGCTAATTTCGAACTGTGGGGCGCAAAGGCAAAGTCGTGAACGACGTCCGGCTGCTCTTCGAGCTCCTGACGGCGTATTCCGTTTGCCGACTGCCAAATCGTAATGTATTTCGGCTCAAGCCGAGCGGCTATGCGATCTCCGGACGGAGAGAATTTACAGAATCTTCGCGAAACGGGCGCGTTTATGGCGATTTGCGTTACTTCAATCGCCATGAGCGGTTTTTTGGCTTTTTGCAGATCGACGGTTCGCGCTACGTTGAGATCCCATATGACGATTTTGTACCTCGGACTGAGCGTTCCGAAATTGGGCGTTTCTATTGGGGCTCCGTTTTCACCGGCTTTACCGACGAAAAAATCGGCGTTTTCCGAAGCGATTTCCGGGAATTGTTCTTCAACGAGCGTTGCGGCGAGGTCGCCCTGATCGGAGACGTCGAGCACGTCGATAATTTTTCCCTCGATCGTTTCGTTTGACGTTGCGTTGTCGAACGTCATTTTAACCTTGGCGGGGAAGCGTACGACGCGTTTTTTATCGCGCAGCAGCGTCAGGGCCCAATCGGACGTTGCCGTTCCGTCGCCGCCGTCCGATTCGGACGCGCCGGGATTATAGCAGACGATCCAGCGCGCTTGGGGCGACAGCCAGACGCAGCTTGCGGATTTCGTCTCGTCTGACGTCCTCATGTGTTGAATCTCGGATCCGTCCCCTTCGTTTGGGAAAGAGGACTTGTCGAGCGGTTTCGTCAGAACGGAGTTTGGAGGGAGCGTTAAGGGCGAATAGCGGGAATCAACCGTCGGGGCGCTCAGCGGGCTTCCTATCGCCGCGGAATTGAAATTCGGCGCGGAATGGGGTTTGGAAATGACGGTTACTTCCGCGCCTCTGACGATCTGAGAATCGAGCGGACGCGCGTCGGCGGAGAACGCCGGCGGAATGAGTTCGCGTTCTGTCCAGAAGAGCCGGTCGCCCTTTTCGTCAAACGCGGCGCAGCTCGACGTCGAGGCCAGCAGACCGATTTTCTGCGGCGTAAAGCTTTCAAGCCGCGCGTCGGAAAATTCGACGTTCCACAATTCGACGCCATATCCGGAAGAAGGGGCTTCGGCGAGATCCTTTAGTTCCGAATAGGTAGACGAGGAATCGAGAAAGGTTTCGGCGACGTCAAGTCTTCGCTCGACAAGAATGCGTCGGGCATGGGAATCGAGCCTCAGTCCTTCGACGTGTCCGTCGAGCTTGGCGACGAGCTCGGGGGGCGCTTGGACGATTTCGCGCTCTTTAACTTCTTCCTCTTCGTCAAACCCCTGTTTTTTGAACGAGAGACGTTCCAGCAAGGCCGGTCGACGCGGTTCAAACGGATCGCTTGCGCGCCGCGCGCAGCCGGCGTATGCGCAGACGAGGACGGCTCCAAGAAAACAAAACGCCAGCGCCGCGACCTGCCGCCGCGAGCCGACGTTTCCAAAGCGTGCTTTCCCTGCTTGTTTTTTCATATTCCGTTTTATTCCCAATTGCGCCCAAACCGTTGGCGCAGTCTCTGCGAAGAGAATAGCGATTCCTGCCGGCCGGGTCAAGAGAAAGTAAGACGTTCGAATCCGCTCCAAGAGCCGCCGAAACGAATTCGAACGTCCGTCTTTCAAGCGTTTTTTGCGCGAAATTGGAGAACAAACGGAAGGGCGGGTTTAACTCGGATCGGTCTCCTGACCGCCGGGGCTCAGCATTTTATGAAGCTTGGCGACGATATAGGTGCAAATATTGTCGCCGGTAACGTTGCACGCCGTCTCGAACATGTCGAGAATCGGATTGACGCCGAGCGCGAGTCCGACGATAGCGCCGATTTGCGGCGGAGTGAAGCCTGCGTTTTCCAGAATCATAAAGAGAAGAAAAACGCTTCCGCCGGGCACGCCGCCCGCGCCGATCGAGGCGAAGACGACGGAGACAAGCAGGGCGACTAAGCCGGTCGTCGTAAGCGGGACGTTGAAGAGATTACTCCCCAGTATGACGAAGACGGGCAAGTGGACGCACACGCCGTCCATATTGACGGTGCAGCCCAGGGGGAGCGAGAAGCTCGACAGGGACGGGGAAACGCCTATTTTCTGCGCGGTCTTCATGGAGACGCTCAGGGTCGCGGCGCTCGAACGCGTTGTGAACGCCGTCAGAATGGGCAGTCTCATTTTCGCGAGAACGCGGTACGGATTTTCGCGGCAAAAGATCAGTATGGCAAGCGGGTATATGACAAAGATCATCGCGAGGGTTCCGCACACGACGCAGGCGATAATGCGGAGATAAGGACCGAACAGGTCGACTCCGGACGCGGAAAAATTCGTATAGGAGAGCGCGAGAATCCCAATGGGAAAATACTCCATGACCCAGTCGATAATCTTGAACGAAACGGCCTGACACCCTTGCGCGACTTTGAGCATGACGGAAATGGAATCCTGCTCTTCTTTGGGCGTTTTAGCCGAATCTAAAAGGAACCTCGCGGCAAGACCGACGATAACGGAAAAGACGACGATTCCTAGAAAATGACCTTCTGCCAGCGACTGAAACGGATTCGTAAAGAGGCTCGTAAAGAAGGTTCCGAATCCGGTCGAGCCGCCGGAAGTCGATCGGAACTGTTCAATTTCCCCTTGGAATTTACTGGCCGTTTCCGCGAACGAGGCCATCTGGGGATTGAACGCCATCGCCAAAACGACGCCGAACAGAGTCGCAAAGACGCTTGTCGCGAAATACCACGCGAGTACGGATACGCCAAGTTTGCCCGACTTTTTAAGGGGCAGGGACGCCGCGCCGAGAACGAGCGAAAAGAAAACGATCGGGAAGACGACCATTTTCAACAGCGAGATCAGGACGTCGCCGAACGGCTTGACGATCGCGTTGATTTGCGCCGTCGACGTTTCCGGCATATAGGACGCCCACACGCCCAGTACGGCGCCCAACGCGAACGCGATCAGAACGCGCGCGACGAGCGGAATATGAACGTAGCCTGCGAATATTTTCTTCAACATAGCGTTTCTGACAATGTAAGTTAGATTGTTGTTCGTCTTGCTTGGGGAACAAATAGAAACGCGCCGCGGCGCGACTTGGCCCGAACTCGAAAGAACGCGCGCCTTTTGAGTTCGGACCTTAGCCGGATCTGCCGCGGGCGACTATTGCGGCTATTTAACGCGAATCAGTTTCGGTTCGAGCGCTTTGAGAGCAACCGCGACGCGCGCGCCGTCCTGAACGGCAGGTTCGCCGAGCCGCGTTTCGACGATTTTCGCGCCTTCCGGAACGCTAAATACGGCGGTTTGCTCTTCCGTCGTCTTATTGACCGCGAGCAGCCAGGTTCCTTCGTCTGTTCCGTACAGACGGTAAGAGACGTTCGGGTTCTCTTCCGCGAGCGCGACGTCAAGCGTCGGTCCGACGGCAAGCAGAATCGGAAACTGATCGGCGATCTCCTGCGCAATCGTTTTGACTTCGGACCAGCGTTTATCGAACGGCTCCGCGACGAGCGCGCGTCCGCCCTCTTCAACGGTCTTGTCCATGCGCTGCAAATCGAAGAAGCTGTAGTAGATTAATCCGTTTGCTCCTTCGGCGACGCATTGCCATGACATGCCGCGCATTTCCTCAAAGGTAGGGGCTCGGTATTCCGCTTTTTCATTCGGCTTTTTATATGAGGCCCAGTTAAAGATTTGCGGAACCTGCCAAACGGCGCGGCGTCCAAATCCGGCGTTGACCGTTTTTTTCGTCCATTCGGCCGCGGTGGAAGCCGGCTTGCTGGGGATCGGATAAGGATCGGAACCAATAACGTCGTAAGTTGAAAGGTACGAACGGAGTTCGTCAACCTGATAGAGAACGACCCAAGTTGGACGGCCGGGATCGAGCTCTTCGAGCTGATCGCGGCGCGCGGCGAGATCGGCGACCATTGTGCTTGGCAGCTCGTCGTTTATATACCAGGCGATAACGCCGGGCGCGTCCTTCATTGCGTTAACCATGCGTTCGGTTCGGGCGTTTCCTTCTTCCATCGTTTTGACGTTCAGCGTGGGATAGTTGTCCTTAACGCTGTAAACGGTGTAGATTCCGTTTTGATAGAGAGCGTCCACTGAATCGCGAGGGATCGCGGCGTAAGGCATAACGCAGTTGAACGCCGAATCCGCGAGTAGTTTAACGTCGTCCGAATCCGGGGCGGCGAGATATAATCCGAGCGGGAAAAAGGGCTTGCCGTTATGGATAAGGCGCAAATGCTCGTCGATATAGCTTGTGCGTTCGGGAAACTTGTCGAGCTTGGAGAAACGCGTTGCAATCGTTTCCGTCTTTTTGCTTTCCGGATTGACCGCGGAACACGAGAGCGTGTATTCGCCAGACGCTAACGCGGTCGAATCAAAGGAGAAGCGGAAATAACTGTCGTTTTGGGAAACGACTTCTTCGAGCGCCGCCGACGCGACTTCTTCTTTATCGGAATTGAGAATCGCGAGTTTCGGCGACAGAGAAGCGCAGTCGAAGTCGTCCGACGGCGCGGTATAGCCGACGTAGACGTCGACTTTGCCGCCGTCCGACTGGGCGCGGTAGCGGTTTGTCGTTATCGCGGAGAAGAGGGGAAAGACCGTTTTGACGACCGTGACGTCGTCGAACCACGCGACGCCGGAACCGCCTTGCGTTACGTAGCAGGCAATATGCGGATTGACGGCGTCTTTTGGAATGAAAGCACGGCTTTTAACTTGCCGCCATTCGTTATCCGTTCCGCCGATTCCGCTTGCGTATGATCCGGCGTACCATGTTCCGTCCTTTCGGTTCCATTCGAGACAGACGGTCGCTTTTCCGTCTTTTAGGTCTTTTGTCTTGATCCAGACGGAAAAATCGACGGCGGCGCCCGACGGAATATCGAGCGTCTGCGTGCAGAGTCTGTACTCAGAGCCGTCGCCCGACCACTTTAGGCATGAGTTGCCGGAACGCGCGTCGCTGGAGTCGACGGAAAAATACTTGGACGAACAGTTCCATTTTTCGGGCGCGCCGTTTCCGTCTGCCGATTCGAAGGAATCGTTTTGAACGACAAATACGGTCGAAGGCTCGTCGGCGTACGACGCAAGGCAAAGGAGTAAGGACGAGAGAACTAGAACGGCGGATAAACCGATTGGTTTGAACATGGTTGAACCTCATATGAGCAGTTTTCACGACGGCATTGGACGCGGGATCGAATTTCCTCGCCCGTTCGCAGATTATTTTACCATATTTGACTTGCGGGTGTTCCTTTCGAACGCCGTAAATATTTCTTTTGAGCTTGGTCGTCGACGCCGCGCAGTTCCTTATTCGTTATACAACAGCCTCGTACGGCGCTCGGCGGCAATGAAACAATAAAAAGCCGACGTTCCAAGGGACCAAGGAACGTCGGCTTTTGTTTAACGGGCTGTTGTCAGTCTGGAATTATCTAATTCCGTATTTCTCAATGATGTAGTCCATGTCCTTATCGCCTCGGCCGGAGAGGTTGATTGGGACGGAGCCTTTGCCCATCGTCTTGGCGAGTTTCATACCGTAGGCGACGGCGTGAGAGCTTTCGATAGCGGGAATAATACCTTCCATCTTCGAGAGTTCAAAGAACGCGTCGATCGTTTCCTCGTCGTTGACGACGTCGTATTTGACTCTGCCGAGATCGTGCAGGAACGCGTGTTCCGGGCCGCTGGACGGGTAGTCCAGCCCGCTGGCTACTGAATAGACGGGGGCGGGCTCGCCGTTTTCGTCTTTGAGCATAATGCTGTTGAAGCCGTGCATGACGCCTTCTTCGCCGTACGTGAGACTTGCGGCGTGATCGCCGAGCTTTTCGCCTCTTCCGAGGGGTTCGACGCCGTAGATATCGACGGGATCGTTAAGGAATCCGGAGAAGAGCCCCATGGCGTTAGACCCGCCTCCGACGCACGCGACAATAGCGTCGGGGAGTTCGCCGGTCATTTCGATGAACTGTTCTCTTGCTTCGACGCCGACGACGCTTTGGAAATCGCGAACCATCATCGGGAACGGATGCGGGCCGACGACGGATCCAATGCAGTAGATCGCGTCTTTGTATTCTTTGCAGTAGGCCATAAACGCCGCGTCGACCGCTTCTTTTAATGTCTGCAGACCGTCGGTAACTTCGACGACTCTCGTACCGAGAATCTTCATACGCGCGACGTTAGGCGCCTGTTTTTTGACGTCGACGGCGCCCATATAGACGTCGCATTCCAAGCCGAAGTAGGCGGCGGCAGTGGCGAGCGCGACCCCGTGCTGGCCCGCGCCCGTTTCCGCAATGACCTTCTTCTTGCCCATGTACTTGGCCAGAAGAACTTCGCCCATGCAGTGGTTGAGCTTGTGCGCGCCCGTATGGTTGAGGTCTTCGCGTTTGGCGTAGAGCTGAACGCCCGTGCCGATTTTATCGGAAAGCCGCGCAAGGTGAGAGATCGGCGTCGGTCTGCCCTGAAATTCCTTGCGGATTCTGCGCAGCTCGCTAATGAACTTTCGAGATTTGCAGATTGTGTGATACGCGTCGCTGATTTCGTTCATTGCCGTTTGCAGCTCGGGGGGAATATAGGATCCCCCGTATTTGCCGAAATAGCCCTTGGCGTCAGGGTAGTTTTTGAAATAAGTAGTGAAATCGACGTCGTTAAAAATCATTTTTTGTTTCTCTCGGAAAAAACTGTCGAACTAATGCGGCGCGTAACCCCGGTTTCCCCAAACCGACGCGGCGCACGATTTAGAAATCAGGTCAATCTTAGCGACATTCTTCGAGGAATCTTTTAGTTCCTCGAGCGTATCGCTAAGCTTGGCGTTAAGGACGTCGCCGTCAACGCCAATACCGTCTATTCTATCTGAAAAATTTTCTCTTGCAAACCGTTTTTTGAATTCGTCGCCGGAAGCGGACGCGCCGTCCCTGACAATTTGTACGGCGTCAGCGTTCAGCGCCAGCGTTTCCGCTCCCGTCGTCGACGATCTCTTTAAGCATGAGCTCTTTGACGACCGCAAAGTCGTCCGTTAAATCGACGGATTTAGACAGATCCCAGAGGCATGCGTTTTCGATCTTCATACTGATTCCGCTGTTCAGCCACGCTTCCGTCCAGCCCGACTCGGTCGTCCAAACGCCCCATTCAAGGTCGCCGTCAGAGCCGTAGGTTTCCCACTTGCCGTAGTCGAACGCTCGGAACCAAACGCCGTCGAATTCAAGACAGACGTCGGAAACCTGCTGCGTTTTGACGATAAAATCGGTCAATTTCCGCAGATACGTCTCGTATTCTTTTCTGTTCGCGTCGTTTGAGGTCGCGCGCGCCGCCTCTGTGAGCCCAAGAAGAGCGAATGGCTGCGTATAGAGATTGTCCACGCAGGGATCGCCGTTATTCTGAATAATCGGTCCCTCGGCGCCTCCGTACGCCGCGTTGGATTTGAAACTGCCGAAGAGCCCCTGGCCCTTTCCCAATCTTTCCTGAATTCCGCCGGTTTCATCCTGGAACATCATGACGTCGCCGATAATTTGACGGAGCCATCGTTCATGCTGTTCCGTCGGTTCCAGCCTGACTAACCAAGCCAACGGAAGAATCATTTTCGCTCTTTCCTGCTGCAAACCGTTTGTCCACCGCCACTGGTCTTTTTCATAGGCGTCCATCATCAGCGCGATTCCGATTTTGGTTCGCTGCAGCAGCGGCTCCCAGCCCGTGTGCTCATAAGCCCAAAGGTAACATGCCCACAGCATCGCTTCAAAGTGCGGGGCAAAATTCGTAAATTCTCTGTCGTAGAAGTATTTCCAGCCGTTCGTATCGAGGGCGCTCGCGTGAATATTGTTTCCTCTGAAACCGTTGACGCCCGTCGTTCTGAAGTTCGCGATAATGATTTCCAACAGTCTTTGCTGAAATTGTTCGCCGTCCTCTCCAAAAATGGAGACCGCTTCGATCAATCCCAGAATTGCTCTGGCGTTGTCGTCCCCGTAATACTGTTCAGGAGTCGTAGGACCGTCGTCCCAATCCAGAAAACCGTACTGAGGACTCTTGGCGTCGGCGCGCGGACCGCCGGATAAAGACGATTCGCGCAAGAGCCAATTTACAAGATGATAGGCGGCTTCTCTGTACCGTTCGTTTCCAGTTGATCGGTAAGCTAACGCCAGCGCGCCGGCCGTTTCCCCGTTGCAGTCCGCTCTTTTGAGGAACCTGATCTTTTGCGAACCGTCGGGCTTAAATCGCGTACCCGCGGAGAACGTTTCAATAACGCCGTTGCGTCCGTCGCAGGTTGCGTCGACATGAAGCGAATAGTCCCGACTTTCACGCTGCGACTCATAGGCTTTTTCGTCCGTGTCGCTGAGTAAAAAACCGGTATTGAAAAACCAGTCGGCGTTTCTTTTTACCGCGTCGATATAATCCTCTTTGTCTAGAGACGCGTCCTTCGCATGGGCGGGGCAGACGGCCGGTTTATAGGTCATGGCGGGTGCCGGCTCGCCGCCGTTCAACCATGTCAGTACGGAAGTCCAGAATTTTTGATATCTTTCGTACGGCGCGTATCTTGCGGAAATCCATTGACTGAATTTAGTCGCCGCCGCCAAAACGGGTCCGTTTTCTTCGAGTAAAACATACGGCTCGGTTCCGTTCAGGGCGTATTCCCCGACGTCGTATCCGGCGACTTTCGCGCTGACCAGCCATACGTTATTGTCCTTTGCGCCAACCTTTTCCGCGTCAAAGGGCTTAGCAGGAAAGAGCGCGCCGTTTACGTACAGCAGACCGTATAGAGGCGTTTGTAATTTATCGGCGTCGACGACCACGCCCCGGGCGTTTTCCATCGCTTTCTCTCCGCCGTATCCCGTTATTCCTAACGCGTTGTTGTTTTCGGGATATTCGATATATACCCGAACGTCGGACGAAAGAAGCGCTTCCGCCTGCTCGGGCGTGACGCGCGTCTT
>CADACS010000082.1 GCA_902786505.1 uncultured Planctomycetota bacterium
AGACAGCGCCGAACCCAAAGCCGCTCCCGAGGCCGCCGCGGCGCGTCGCGCCGTTTTGGATCGTTGGCAGGCGACTATGGCGGCGACCGACGACGCATGGAGCGGCTACAACCGTCTGTATGTTTTCGCGACCGACCATGGATCGCACAATATTGACGGGGGCGCAAAAGGCTCTCACGGGGACGATATTGCCGACGACGCGATTGTCAATCATTTCTACCGCTGGCGTAAGGCCGACGCGGCGAAATGACGGCAGAACCGGCGCCTGTAACTATATTTGCCTTTGAATTTGCTTGCAACGGCGCCGCGCGTCTATTATAATGACGTCAAGTCAAGTTGGACGTCGGTCCGACGGCTGGCTTGGGGTGTTTGGGCGTTTCTCCTCGCGTGTACGCGCGGGGAGAAACTGTTAAATTAGCAACGTTTGCGCCGCTTGTTTCCTCTTCGGCGCGTTCTTTTGAAAGGAATAGAGATGCAAAATAACTGGACTCGCCGCGATTTTATGAAGACCGCCGCGCTTGGCGCCGGCGCCGCTTTCACTATGAATTTCGCGAATACGACTCGCGCGGCCGACGCGGCTAAAACGTATAAAACGCAGCTTCATAAAGCGGCGATCGTCGGTGAAATTACCGCCGAACGCATGGAAGAACTCGCGAAGATGGGGTACGACGGCGTCGAGACGACCCTTTGGGATATCGACGTCGCGAAAGCTCGCGAAGCGCGTAAGATCGCGGAAGCCGCCGGGATTAAGATTCATTCGGTAATGCGCGCTTGGACGAATTTCAATCAGCCCAATTCCGCGGAAGGCGATATCAAATCGGTCGTTCGCGCGCTTCAGGCGGCCGCCGCTTACGGCGCGTCCACGATCCTGCTTGTTCCGTGCCGAATTGGCGGCGCCGCGCCCGCGCCGTGGGATTTCAAAATCGATTACGATCCCAAGACGCTCATGGTCAGCAAGGTCGCCGAAGGGGACAATTCGAAGTACGCCGAATACATTAAGCTGCAGAACGAAGCGACGGAAGCGTCGTATCGCTGCCTCGCGCCGACGATTCCGGTCGCCGCTTACGAGGGCGTGATTATCGGTCTTGAGAACGTGTGGAATAATCTCTGGTGCACGCCGGAATTTTACGCCGCGTTTGTTAAGTCGTTCGACAACGTGTGGGTCAAGTCGTACTTCGACCTTGGCAACCACGTCAAGTACGCTCCCACGGAAGATTGGCTCCGCGCGCTTGGAAAGGGCGCGATTGCGAAACTGCATATTAAAGACTTCCTCGTCAACCGTGAAAAGGGCGGCGGTGATTTCGTTCCGATCGGGAAGGGAACTATCGATTGGCGTTCCGTTCGCGACGTGATCGAAGAGATCGAATACGACGGATTTGTTACGCTCGAGTCTGGCGGCTGGACCGACGAACAGCACGCTAAGATCTTTGAGAACTTCTTTAACGGCGTCGATATCCTCGAAGGCGTTTGACGGTCTTTGGGGCGCTTGCCCGACTAAATCATGAAGAACGAAAAATATCGTGACGAGCGTATTTTTCGTTCTTCTTTTTCATAGAACATAAGACGGAGGAACGGGATATGGCGAGTAATCTTTCGGGGTATCAGACGGAGCTCCATTGCGCCTCGTTAGTCGGCGAGATTAAAGAATCGGAGATCGTCGCGCTCAAAGAGGCGGGGTACGAGGGCGTTGAAATTCGCGGGGCGAACGTCGACGTGGCAAAGGCTCGCGAGGGAAGACGGATTGCCGAAGCGAACGGTATGAAGATTCATTCGGTTATGTGCGGAGGAACGCTCAATAAAGAGGACGATTTCGCGAATTCTGAAGTCGAACGACTCAAGAAGGCTCTTCGCATAGCGGGCGAGTACGGAGCGTCTTCAATGCTGGTCGTGCCCGGCCGGCTTGACGATCCGGGGATTAAGCCTTGGGATTTCAAAATAGAATTCGATCCGGAGACAGGGCTTGTCTCTAAGGTCGTGGACGGCGACAACGCGCCTTACGCGGCGTATATCGAGGGGCAGAACCGTTCGACGGTCGCGACGCGCAAAAACGTCGCGAAACTCACGGCGACGGCCGCTTACGAAGGCGTCACGATCGGGTTGGAGAACGTGTGGAACAATCTCTGGTGCGATCCGAATCTTTACGCGTGGCTCATTCATTCCTTTGAAAACGTGCGCGTTAAGTCCTACTTTGATCTTGGGAATCACGTAAAATATTCGCCGACCCAGAACTGGATTCGCGCGCTTGGAAAAGACTCGATTATTAAACTGCACTTCAAAGATTTTCTGCTTACGGACCATACGTCTCCTCACGGCGGGCGTTTCGTTCCGTGCGGGCAGGGATCGAACGATTGGCCGGAAATCCGCAAGGCGCTCGACGAGGTCGGCTATAACGGATTCGCGACGATCGAATTCGAAGAGCAGGAGAGCCTCAAGTTCAGTCATGAGGAGAACGTGCGCAAGTTTAAGAATTTCTTTAGCGGGAAAGCGAAACTTGAAGATTAGCACACGGCGTTAGGTACGCGCCGTCTCCAAGAAGGATTCTCGCGTATCCCTTGTTCGCCCAAAAAGAAAGGCGCGCGGAACAGAAAATTCCGCGCGCCTTTTTTATTTAACGTAACGTCTTTGGGGAACTTCGCCGCGCGCCGAAATCAACAACTCAGCGCTCGCAAAGCCCCGCCGGATCGAAGAGGATCAGTCGGCTTCTTGAGCTTGGGGAACGACCCAAACTTTGAGGGACGTCTCAATTTCATGTCCGAGATAGATGCGGACGGAGTACTGAGCGAGTTCCTTGAGCTGACCGTCGAGACGGACGTGGTCGGTGGAAATCGAGATACCTTCGTTTTTGAGGGCGTGAACGATTTCCTCGGCGCCGATCGAACCGTAGAGGTGACCTTCGGCGTTGGCGTTCGCTTCGATCGTAACGCTCGTCTGAGCGATACGTTCGGCGAGTTCGTGAAGAGACGCGAGCTGCTGACGCTGAATTTCAGCGAGCTGAGCCTTATGCTTTTCAACCATGCGGCGATGATGATCGGTCGCGAACGTGGCAAGACCCTGCGGAATGAGGTAGTTCTTCGCATAGCCGGGCTTAACTTCAACGACGTCGCCCTGCTTGCCAAGCGAATCGACAGATTGGATCAGAAGGAGCTGGATTCCCCCGTTAGGTCCCTTCGGCAAGCGTTTGCCGGTACGGAAAGCGCTGCGCGCGCGTTTGTTTCTAACTTGCATTGATATTACCTTAATTATATTCTATTGGAATTAATTCTACTAAAAAAGTACCGTTTTTGGCGCAAAGCCGGAAGACCGTCAGAACGGAATATCGTCCTTGGGCGGCTCTTGCGAATAATCGTCGCCGCCGGCGTCGTAGCGCTGAGGCTGACGCTGATATCCGCCGCCTTGCTGAGCGTATCCGCCGCGCTGCTGGTACCCGCCCTGCTGTTGCTGCTGATACCCGCCTCCGTTTCCGGAACCGCCGTCGCGGGCGCCGAGTAAGACGACGCGATCGGCGATGATCTTTACTTTGGAGCGCTTTTGGCCGTCCTGTTCCCAAACGTCCTGCTTCAACCTTCCCTCGACGAGAAGGGGACTGCCCTTACGGGTATAGTCGCGCACGATTTCCGCGCTGCGATTCCAGACGGAAACGTCGAAGAAATTCGGTTCTTCGGTCCAATTTCCGCTTGCGTCCCTTTTTCGTTCGTTGACGGCCAAGCCGATCTCGACGACAGACGCGCCGCTGGGCGTGGTGCGAAATTCCGGATCGCGTGTCAGGTTTCCCACCAATACGACTCTATTATAACTAGCCATGACTATGCTCGTTTAAATAAAATTAACGTAACGCCGATAGGCGCACAGGTTGCGGGGAAGCAGCCGCCAGTCTGAACGACCGACGACTTTTACGGTACTTGCGTCGCAAGACGGCGGGTCATTCCTCGGAATCGTCTTCGGAATCGTCGTCTTCGTCGTAAACGTCCGCCGCGGCTTCGTCGTTCTGAGGCTCTTCTTCGCGGGCGCCGGCGTTCGAGTTGAGGGCGTTCGCAATAAGAGCGTCTTCGAGACGCGGATCAAGCTTCTGGATCATGTAACGGAGGACGTTGCTGTTGAGGCGGATCTGGCGGTGAAGCTCGGCCATTTTATCCGTGCTGAGACGGAAGTAGAGCATCCAGTAGGCGCCGCGGCGATGGTTGTCGACGGTGTACGCCAACTTGCGTTCGTCCCAGAGACGGCTTACGGAAACGACGCCGCCCAGGGATTCGACGATCTTGGAAAGTTGGCCGGAGACTTCGTCCGGATTGCGCGAATACGCGTCCGGATTCAGAAGAAAGAAACCATCATAAACGTTGATTTGAGCCATTTATATCTCCATAATGTATAAAACGGTTTTGGACGTTGCCGCCGCCGTTCTCGTCTTTTCGACGAACATTGCTCCGATCTTTTGCGGGTCGGCGGGTTTCTGCGCCTTAGCAGCGGCAGGATCGGCGGTAATTTTTTAACACATCTCGACGAAAAAACGCCGTCGAAAGGGTACAACTGTGAAATCGGACTGTTTAAGCTCTTTGGCGTAAGCGGAGTTCAACGGAACCGTTTTACTTTTGCTTCTTCTCGCCAGCATTATACTTATTCATCGTCTCGGCGCAACCGCGCTCTACCCACATCTGGGCGGCGTCGGCCGCGTTCTTAATCGCCAAGTCTATTTCGACGCGCTCGTCTTTTCGAAAAGGAGTCAACACGAAGTCGACTACCTGGTCGGCAGACGACGGACGTCCGATACCGATTCGCAATCTTGCGAAATCCTGAACGCCCAGTTTGGCGATAATGTCCTTCAATCCCTTCTGTCCTCCGCTGCCGGCGGTCTCGCGCACGCGAATCTTCGCGACGGGAAGATCGAGGTCGTCGCAGACGACAAACAGATCCGTTTTCGGATCCAGCTTATAGAATCTCACCGCTTCGGCGACCGAAGTTCCGCTGAGATTCATATAGGTCGTGGGGCAAAGCAACAGCACGTTCTTTGAGCCGATCGCGACGTCTAAACAGTCGGCGTGAAACCTGTTGTTCGGACGTCCCGCGGCGTGTCGCGCCGCGAGTTCGGCAAGGACCATGTAGCCCACGTTGTGCCGGGTGTCTTTATACTTTGCTCCGGGATTGCCTAAACCGACGATGATTTTATCCGGTTTCATATCGCTTTTCGGTTTTCTGCAAAAGAAATTTATAACGGCGTTTAACACGTTCATCACATTTTCTTCTGCATAAAGTGAATCCGAAAATTACAGATCGAACGTATCGCTTCGCGTTGGGCGCGGTTGGGTCGGCGTTACGCCGCCAAATTGAATCGCGCGCCGTTACCCGCGATTATTCGCGATACGAAGCGGAGATCATTCCGCTTCTTCTTCCTCGGCCTTTTTGCGCCCGATGACTTCGGGTTCGGCGCCTTCTTCGGCTTCCGCGGCCGTTTCTTCAACAACGACCGGTTCGACGCATTCGACGACGATGGCTTCGGGATCGGCAAGGAGTTTGACGCCTTCCGGCGCGACCACGTCGGAGACGCGGATCTGCTGGTTGAAGCCAAGTTCGTTAACGCTGACCGGGATGTTTTCAGGCGCGTTAATCGGTTCGGCTTCGATTTCGATCATGTGGAGGTGCTGCTTGATTACGCCGCCGTCCTTGAGTCCGGGGGCTTCGCCGCGGATAAGAACCGGAACGGAGAGCTGAACGTGCTCGTGTTCGCTGACGCGCGTGAAGTCGACGTGCAGAACGACGTCGCCCCAAACGTTCCACTGGATTTCCTTAATGAACGCGCGTTCGTTGACCGCGCCTTCGAGGTTGACGAAACGGCTTCCGTGACGAAGCGCGGCTTCAACCTGTTCGGTGGCGACGGAAAGATTCACGACGTCCTGTTTGTGACCGTAAAGTACGGCGGGAGTTTTGCCGCTGGCTCGGAGGCGACGGTTTCTACGTTTACCTACCGTTTCGCGACGTTCAACCGACAATGTCAAAAGTTCGACCATATATTTTCCTTTGACGGAATACAAAGTTATGCCGCTCGCCATAGAAAGACACGGCGTCTTTCTCACTCCAAGCGACCTTACCTTTAGTGTGCAAAATTTTGAGCTATTTTTCCAGATTTTTATTTTATAACAAGGGGGGCGTTAGGTTAGGGGCCGAAAATTTGCGGTCTTTTTTCCAATTTTTCTGTTGTTTCATTCTGAGAGGCTTTGTCAAGGTTTTCTGCGGCTGAGCGGCGCCGCGGCCGAAAAGTGTTTCGCGGGCCCCCTCTTCCAAACGAATTCGCGGCGCGTACAGCCCGGCAAAGAATCGCGCTGGGTTCGTGAGCCGGCGTCGGGGGGGAGGGGATACGTCTGTCTGACTACAAATGTTTAGTAATAAATAGGATATATCGATGCGGTACGAGTGTAAGATAACTGTTTTGGAAACGAAAGTCTTTCCGGATCTTCAGGAGAAATATTTGGCGAATCCGAAATCGGGTCCCTGTCCTTTTTTCAAGCCGGGGGATACGTTCACGCTCAAAAGGACGCCTGAACAGGACGATTTCTACCGTCTCATGAACGGAAAATTTTGCGGGGAAGCGTGGGACGCGGTCAGCCGCTATGTCTATACGGCGCTCCAAGGCGGCTCCATTATGAAGAGTTGGACGAACGACGACCGCATGATGATCGCGTGCTGCAACGACGGGACGCGGCCGGTTATCTTCAAGATTGAACGCGTCGATATTCCTGAAACGCCGGAAGAGGAAGAATGGCTCTCTAAGCAGAATTTCAAGAACGGAATCGACGACGCGTATACCGGCTGAGCGTGCGTTTCGGCACGTTATAAAAAAATAGAATTTTGTGTTCTGTTGGTAAAACCGGTTTGAAAAACGGATCTGTTTTTCGTTTGGGCGAATGATTGCAACCGATAGAAAATGATATGGTTAGCGTGTTAATTGGAACATGTAACGCCTTCGTTTTGCGTCGAAAGTCTGGAAATATAAATTGAAAAAACGCGCGTCTGGCAAGGAGTTTTTTGAAAACGAATTCTTCTTATTTGGAGAAAAAAACGATTTTTCAAAAAAAAATTACTTCATTAAGACCTTATTTTAAACAAGATAGATCGTTTCGTTCCCAAAAATCTAACTGATTTTTTTCCGGTCTATTGACGACGGTTTTAACGGCTGGTATAATTGCAAGGGTTCAAACGAAAAGGAGGAAAAAAACATCATTTTTTTTCTTTTTCCTTCACAGCGCGAAACGTCTTTGCGTAATTTCATTTTGCGCGGCGTACGCGAGGTAAGGAAAGCCGCGAGGCGTTAAGATTCGTGAGAAATTCACCTAGAAAAAACCTGTTAGGTAAAATTTAACGATTCGTTTGAATAGACTGAACACGCTGTTTGCAGCGATTGTTCGCTTTATTCCGATTATATCGCGACAAAGATAAACGCTTGGCAAGCCAAGCGCACAAAATAAAAAACGCGCCGATTTGGCGCGTTTCCCGCTCGCCACCCCGTCGCGGAACCGGTATTTTTGTTGGCGCCTTTTTTTTGGTCGTCACCCAATTCGAAATGCAAGCATTTTCGTTGGAAGGCGCCGTACAACAAAAAACCGAGATCCGCGGCGGGATTTTTTTTGCCGTCTGTCCGTCTCGCGAACTGTTTCGGTACGGTATTCTATTTTGATAATTCTTACAAGAGTAGTTTTAAATTTTTCTCGACGTCCGCTTCTCTCTCAGATATACTGTTTTCGACGCGTTCCTTGATTTTTTGTTTCAAGAATGCGGACTGCTTTCAATAAAATTTTTCTAAAAGGGCGCTTTTTAAGCGTCTTGAGCGTCGAGGAGTCAATATGGGCGAAGCTACGGACGTTAACGGGGCGAACGCGCCGAAACCTGATTTTTCTTCCGAGGATATGGAGCGGCTCTTCTATTGGGCGCGCGACCGCGTTTACTCCGAAATCACCGGCGCGCCGGTTCCGAGTGTTTCCGCGCTCGGCGAACTTGGCGAACGCGCGGTTCTTGGGGCGTTTGTAAGTTTTAAAAAACGCGGCATGCTGCGCTCGTGCATGGGGTATATGTACGACGGCGTTTTACTTTCGACGGCGCTTGATTCCGCGTCAGTTTCCGCGGCGACGCGCGACCCGCGTTTTCCGCCTATCTCCGCGGCTGAATTCTACGATCTTGATATGGAGGTCTGGGCGCTCGGCTCGATGCGCGAGATTCAGGAGCGCGGCGAAGCGCGGCGCGACGCGATTAAGATCGGCCGGGACGGGATCCAGATTCACGGTCGGGGACGGCGCGGACTGCTGCTCCCAAGCGTCGCTCTCGAAATGAATTGGGACGCGGACCGTTTCCTCGAAGGCGTCTGCGATAAGGCGGGACTCGCGCGCGGATCATGGAAGAGCGACGACACGCGCCTGTTCGCGTTTGAGGGCGTTTCGTTTAAGAAACCGTTCGTGTGGAACGTAAGTAAAAATCCGAGTCTTGCCGCGCTTATCGATAAGATCCGCAACGGCGAGGAAGTGGGGGCGAGCTCTTCTCGGCCGACGTTTTCGCTCGCGTCGAGTCTGTTTCAATGGGACGCGCCGGCGAGAAAGCCGGCTCCGCAGGACGACGCGCAAAAGGTTCGGCCCGCCGCTGTTGCAGGGGCGTTTTATCCCGGCTCGGCGACAGAGCAGGAGAGCATGCTGCGCGCGTTTGACGCGTCGATTCGCGCGGAGAGCGGGGACGTTCCGGAGCGGAAGACTGTTAACGGCGCGCTCGTTCCGCATGCGGGCTGGATCTATTCGGGCCGGCTTGCGGCGTCGACGCTCAGTCGGATCGAGCCGCCGGAGACGGTCGTCGTCTTGGCTCCGAAGCACCGCCGCGAAGGCGCGAATCTTGCCGTTATGCCTTATGGCGCATGGAACTACGGCGCGGGCAAAATCGACGCCGACCTTGAATTTGCCGACGCGTTTGTTCGCGCGCTCCCCGAGTTCAAAAAGGACGCGGCGGCGCATCGGTCGGAACATTCGATCGAAGTTCAGCTTCCGCTCATTGCGCGGTATTTTCCCGGAACCAAGGTCGTCGGCGTTTTAATCGGCGGCGCGACAAAGACGGAGCTCAAAGGACTTGCGGAACGTTTCGCGGCGTTTTTAGACGAATGGGAGTCCGCGGGGCATAGCAAACCGCTCCTGCTCGTTTCGAGCGATATGAATCATTACGCGACGGACGCGGCGACGCGCGAAATCGACAAGTTAGCGACCGACGCGATCGAGACGACAGAACCGGACGCGCTCTTCGATACGGTCATGCGCAACGGGATTACAATGTGCGGCGTGTTGCCCGCCTTCTTCGCGCTCTCTGCGTTAAAGAAGCGGGGCGAATTTAACCTCGCGGCGAAAGTCGGATACGCGACGAGCGGGGACGCGTCCGGAGATTTGGAGCGCGTCGTCGGGTACGCGGGCTATCTTTTCGACTGACGCGGCGTTATTGGACGGCGATTATTTTCCGGCGAAGGATCAAGCGACGTCCTCATATTCAAAAAGCCGTTCCCTCGTTAAGGGGAAAATTGCCGTCTTTTCTGTTGTCGCGTTTATAACAAGCAATAATTTCAGCGTAAGATTTCGTGAATAGGAGGAGAGAATGAAGTTGTTGACGTCAAAGCGATTGCGATTTGCCGCGGTTGCGGCCGCCGCCGTGTTCGCGTGCGTTCAGACGTTCGGGGCAGACGTTCCGAGCGAACGAAAAAACGTCGAGACGGTCGTGGCGGGTTCCGCGGAGAGCGCGCCTGAAAACGACGCGTCAATCGCGTTTTCCGCGCGTTCGGGCGAGTTCTTGTCCGAAGAATGGCGCGCCGATTTCGCGACGCCGCCGCGCGCGTTCCGGCCCCTTCAGATCGTTCACGGCCGGGATCTCAGCAATCCGAGCGAGGTCGCATATTTCCGCGACGCGTGCGGACTTGGCGGGCTTGTCGTGAACGTTGGAGGCGCGGACTATATTCGTTCACAGGAGAATTGGGATCGCTTCTGCCTTGGCGTTAAGAATCTCAAAGAGGCGGGCATGCGCGCGTGGATTTACGACGAAGACGGCTATCCGAGTTTGAGCGCGGGGGGCGTCGTTTTGGAAGGTCGGCCCGACCTGCGCGCGTTGGAACTTGCGTACGATCCGGAACACGATCCGCCGTATTACGTTCGCGACTGCTATGAATATACCCATTCGAGCAATAACGTATTTAAGGCGCGGCGGTATCCGAATCCGCTCAATCCGGAAGCGACGGCGAGATTTATCGACGTAACGCATCGGCGTTACCGCGCGGAACTCAAAGAGCTTTACGACTACGTTGAAGCGTTCTTTACGGACGAGCCCGCTATGATGGCGGCGAATTTGGGCGTGATTCGGGAAGAAGATATTCGCTCGCGCGTCCCTACGATTGATCCGCTTGATCCGGACAAGAAAGAGTTGCCCGTCGTTTCCTGGTGCGACGACGTGGAAGCGCGGTATCAGGAGAAGTATGGGGAAGAGTTGCGTCCGAATTTGAAGTCGCTCTTCGAGGGAGATTCCGACGCGGACAGGAAGACGCGCCGCCAGTTCTGGACCCTTTTAGGCGAGCTCGACGCCGAACGCTACTACGCTCAGATTCAGAAGTTCTGCCATGAAGATCCGAACGGGCCGGTCGCGTCGGGGCATACCCTTTACGAAGAGAATCTTATTATGCACGTTCCGCTCGACGGGAATAAGATTGAAGTTCTTAAAAAGTTCGATCTGCCGGGCATGGACATGCTTAATTCGGATCCTGTGGCTTACTTTTACGGCTGCTGGGCGGCGGCCGCTTTTCCGTGTTCCGCGGCGGCGTTTATCGGCAATCGCCGCGTGATGACGGAGATCAGCGACTTTTCGCAACAGGTAAGCGGCGATCGCAAGGCGGTTCCGCTTGACGCGATGGAAGCGGTCGCGGGCTGGCAGGCGGCGTTTGGCGTCACGGAATTTACGCTCTACTACGGAATTAAAGCTGCCGATTACCGCAACGAGGGGACGCACCGCGATTACTGCCGTTTCGTCGGGCGCCTAAACGCCGTGTTGCGCGACGCGACGCCCGATCGGCCAATTCTGCTCTATTATCCGATCGAGGAAATGCAGGAAGAATTCCGGCCGTACAACGGTTCGCTGACAGACTTGTCGAAGCAGTCGGAACGCTGCCAACAGATTTTTAATTCGTTTAATACCCTTGGCGCGGGCCTGTCGCGTATTCAAACGTCGTTCTACGTAATCGACCGCAAGACGCTCAAGAGCCTCACGAAGACGCCGGACGATCCGGAGGAAGCGGAACGGCTGCGCGGTAAGTTCAGCGGGATTATTTTCCCGCGCCATTCGGAAAAGATCAATTACGACTGGGCGGAACCGAACTTCCGCGAATACTGGGTCGAAGAGGACGCGCCTATTAACGTTTGGGAGGACGCTGCTCGTTTACTCGGCGATTTCAGCGGACCGCGCCTGACCGCCGAACCGAGCTATCCGAATTTTGTCGAAGGCGCCTTTAAACGCGACGGACGCGAAATTTTCGTTGTGACAAACGCCGACGGCGCAGCGTGGAACGGAGTTTTACGCCTTACCGGAACGAACGCCTCTTTTGAATCGAACCGTTGGACGACGCTTGATCCTAAGTCGGGCGCAATCGAGACGTTCGACGCGGAAGAGAACGCTTTTCCCGTCGCCTTTGCGGGGCGGCAGACGCTGATTTTCGTTTCGCCGCGGATCTCGAAGTGAATTAATTGGGCCAGTTAAAGACGGGCTGGGCGCGTTTTGCGCGCGTCCGGCCCGCCGGTCGTTTTAGAGGCGCTATTTTTCTTGTCCACAGTTATGAAAATATTCCTTTTTTTGTAAAATTTTTCGAAAAAAGACAAATAAGCGCGCCTCCGTCCCTTGTAGGAATTGTTAAACGGCGCTAAACTTTGGATGGATTGTGAGTTCGGGGGCGAACTGGGTTCGACCGGGCGAGCGAAGCGTAGAATTGCGCGTCGAGGTTGATCGGTGGGCCTCGTAAAAAGCCGATTATAAATTTCAATTGCCAATAACCAAATGGCTATGGCCGCCTGAGAATAGGCGACCCCGGATTTGAGCTTTAGCCGAAGAGGCAAAAAATTCGGACCCTAAATTCGGATCGTCTTGCGTCGCGTCGAACACGCGCGAGATTAAATTTTGCTTTCGAATCGCCTCTGCGAAACCGACGTCGATAAGGGTTCAAGGGGGCTAAATTTTAAAAAATCGACTACACGCGTAGACGTTCTCGTAGAGACGTCGCGGGACGCGGGTTCAATTCCCGCCGCCTCCACTACACTTTCCAGGGGATTGCGCTTTGTTAAGAATGCGATAGGGGGATCGGCGCGTTTATGCGTTTGCTCCTTTTCATCTCACTTTTGGTTTGCCGTAAGTCTCTTTGTTAGAATAGATCCTGCCAGCGTTCCGAAAACGACGCCCTCCTGTCTGCTGGAATTCGTTTTCTTTTCACTACAGGATTGTTGTATCAAGTTGGCGAACACAGGGGAAAACGAGTATAGCCGCGCGCGCGGCGTCGGCCGTTCGACAACGAGCGAAGTATTTGAGATCAGAAAGAGTTTGAAATGAAAATTTACGTTGGTAATCTTGCGTTCCGTACGACCGAAGAAGGTCTCCGCGCCGCCGGCGTTTAAGTGGAGGGTATCG
>CADACS010000083.1 GCA_902786505.1 uncultured Planctomycetota bacterium
TCCGGCTCAGCTTCGACCGGTTTTTCACCGCTTTTTTCCGACGCGATACGCGAGGCGAGATAGAACGTCGCGTCGGTATAGACGTACTTCGTGCCCGGCTCGTTAGGGAGCGGCTGCGACAGAACGATATTGAGGAAGTCGCGGTCTTTCCACTCGGACGCGTTGTTCGTATCGATATCGAGCGCGTCGGTCGCGAAGCCCGTGCGGTGGCGAATGACGTCGGCGATTGTAACTTTGCGCCAGTTCGGATCGAAATCTTTCGGGAATTTCTTTTCGAAGATGGGGAAGACGGGGTCGTCGACGTCAAGTTTCCCCTGATCCTGAAGGACGCCGATCGCGGCGCACGTAAAGAGTTTCGCGATCGAGTAGGTGTTGTGGCAGCGGATTTCGTCGCGAATAACGGCCGTTTCCGAGACGCCGTCGACAATCTCGCAAATGTTATAGACTTTATTCCCGTCCTCGTTGGCAATTTTGACGAGTTCGGGGAGAAGTCGGTTTTTCGCGGGCGTTCCGTCCTTATCCTGCGCGAAGAGCGCGGACGAGGAAAGCGCGGCGCCGAGCGCGGCAAGGGTTAGCAGATAATAAAACTTCATGTTTCGGTCCTTTGTGAAAAAAGCGGCGACTCTTACTCCAGACGGAAGATTTTCGTATCGCCCAGCTTCATGGGGAATTTCGCGGTTCCGTCCTCGGAGACAAGATCGTCGGTAAAGTAGTCGTAAATCTTTTTGCCGCCGGGCGCGCGGAAGGTATAGTCGCCGTCCGCGGGCGCGTGCAGTAAGACGTAAGGCCCGTTTGCCCAGACGTTGCACCACAGGTCCGTGTAGATCCAGACGCCGGCCTTTGTCGCTTCGCCGCGCAGTTCGTGCGTCGTAATTTTCTTGTTGTCGACGTACAGGACGCGCGCGTTCGTTTCTTTTGCGCGCTTTTCTATCGCCGCGCGCGTCTCCCCGTCGACTGCGCCCGCATTGACGACGACGGTCAGTTTCGGCGCGGCCACGGCGCCCGAGAGAAGGTCGTCGAGCTCGTACTGCGCGTACGGCGCGCTAAGCAGATTGAAATCGCGGCGAATATCGTTGACGTTCGACGAGTATTTTCCCGCAGAGATCTTCAGCATCGACTTGTCGCTCAGGAAGAGCCCAATTTCGGGCTCGTACTTCGTCGGATGGTCGAGGAAGAAGCGGTCCATCTTTTCGAGCGACGCGGACGCGTCCCAGAGCTCTTTCGAATTGTACCAGCCGATCGCGCCCAGGTCCATGAGCCACGTTCCGAAGTTCCTCATGGCCGTCTCTCCGGAATTGCGCAGCAGCACGTTTACGGAGCCTTCGAGCGTCGGCGTGGCGCTATACCGGCTGATCGGCGCGTTGCTCGCGTGCGCGATAAACGTTCGCGAGTCGTCTTCGTAAAGGTACATTTTGCCCGCGCGCGAGACGCTTTCCGCATTGAGCATACAGCTGCAGCCGCCTCCGAGCTGGCGGTCGACGTACGAGATCGGCGAGCAGATAATATCGACGTCGGGCGAGGCGAGCAGGTCCTTCAACGCGTAATGCGCGCTGGCGGCCGGCCCTTTTTGAACGGTCGAAAATTCGTAACTGTATCCGTAGAAGAAGATAATGAGCTTGCGCCCGTTCGTTTCCTTTCTCGCGGTTCGCGCGAGATCAAGCAGCAGCCCGGTCATCGACGACTGGAAATACGCGTTGAAGTCGAGCAGCGCCTGCGATTTGACGAGCGGCTCTTTGCGCGATTCGTCCCGTTCTTCTTTCGAGGGAACGGCCGCGGTATCCAAGGAGACGTCCGGTTGGCCCCACGCCTTGCGCAGCGCGTCGTCCGTCTTGTATTTTTCGCGGAGCCACGCGCGGAACGCGTCGCGGTCGGAGACCGAGTAGCCGGGATAGCCCTCCGTCCACGTATTCGGGACGAACCATTCGTCGGTATTTTGGCCGACGGGATGATAGCCCGCAATCGAGTCGCCGTATTTCGATTCCAAGTGGCGAATAAGCGCCGCGAACGCTTCGCACGCCGTCTTGCGGTATTCGGGCGAGGCGGGCGCGGCCCAGTCCCATCCCAATCCTTCGTAATCCTCGCCGGCGCCTTCCCAGACCGCCTTCGCGTTCGGATGCTTTTTGAGCCAATCGGCAGTAGCGTCGAATTTCACTCTGGGCACGAGCAGGGCGTGTGGATTCGCGCGGAGCGCCGCGTCGCACATCGAGTCGAGCGCGTCCCAGCTATAATTTCCATTTTCGTCGGGCCAAAAGTTCGCGAACGGCGCGAACGAAATAAAGTTGACGCCCGCGGCCGCGGCGAGCTTTACCTGCGCCTCGAAGACGTTGGAACCGGGCGTTCCGAGCGAAAGATACGCGGGCTCGGCCGGTTTATAGAAATGGACGTTGATAGTCCGATTCTTATCGGCGCGCAAGTCAAACCGCACGCGATACTTCTTTCCTTTACGGAGATCAAGCGTGGGTTTGAGATAGAAGTGGAAGTCGGGTCTGGTCAACTGTTTTGAATCGTAAACGCGCACGAGAAGTCCGCCGGAACCGTCGACGCCCGCGTTCGGCTGAACCTTAACGGACGCGAAGCGAACGCCCTCATATTCGTCCCGCCAAACCGTCCAATGATCCGTGAATTCAGCCGCGGACTCGAAAGAATAGGGCCCTGCGATCGGTTTGTCCGTCTCTTCGTCGACGATCGAGAAGTTGTCGATCGCAATTACGCCCGGATCCGGACCGAAACGGAAATGAACCGTTCCGCCGCCGTTCGAGTCTGCTTCGGCTGTGAGCGTTCTTTCGACCGTCTGCCATTGGGGAGTCGCGATTAACGCTTCCGAGCCGTTCAGACCGAAGAAGAAGCGCGCGCGCGTCGGAACGCCGTCGATTGTGATTCGGGGCGCGCCGCCGACGGTCTCGACCGCGTACTTAACAGATCCTTCGGCGCCGAAAAGAGACGCGCTCCAAAGGAACGCGAAGAATGCAAATAGGAGGGAACTTGGGCGAATGAGCTTTGTCATGGTCGACTCCTGTGGAATTGGGGTGCGGAGGAGGATTTGCGCGACAGGCAAATCGGACGCTTTTTATATATTGTCGCGGATAAAATTCCGGCGTCAATTATTTTTTCGCGGCGCGGCGAAAAGCGCGCGGAACGCTCTGAAACTTGACAAAGCGCGCGGCGTCGAATATACTACGTCCGCTTGAACCGGCGACGTCCGCCGTACGTCGAGCCGTACTTTAACCGAACGCCGCGCCGAGAGTTACGCGCGGCGCGCAAGGAGCCAAATTGACCAAACCGCTAACGCGCTTACTGCAGGGCGCCGGCTTTTCCGTCGGGGCGCTCGGCGTGGGAATCGCCTTTGGGCTCGTTCTCACGCCCTATATGCTCGCGACGCTTGGCGACGCGGCGTACGGAGTCTACGCGCTTGCGTCTCTCTTTGCCGGATGGTGCGGCCTGCTCGACTTTGGCCTCACGACGACGACAAGCCGTTACGTTACCCGCTTCTATACCCAAGGGGACCTGCGCGGCGTCAACGAAATCGGCGCGACCGCAATTACGCTCTTTGGCGGCATTTCGGCGCTCGTTTTCCTGCTCGCGTGCTCGGCGTTTCTCGTCGCGCGGTTCTTCGGCGCCCATTTTGACGAAACGGGACTGCTCGCGGGCGCGCTCTTTTTCGCGGGCTCGGCGTTCGCCGTCTCCAAGATATCCGACGGGCTGTGCGGCGTTATTAAAGGCTCGCTTCGTCAAGAACTTACGGGCGGGACCGTCTTTATTTTTCGGATTCTTTTCGGGCTCGTTAATTTCGCCGTCCTCTACTGCGGGGGCAGGGTAATCGCGCTCTTTGTAGGGAATTTGGCGCTCACGGTCGTTCAGCTGCTCGTATACGC
Organism: uncultured Planctomycetota bacterium; assembly: GCA_902786505.1. Lineage (GTDB taxonomy): Bacteria > Planctomycetota > Planctomycetia > Pirellulales > Thermoguttaceae > RUG369. The sequence continues at coordinate 3,873 of CADACS010000083.1, forward strand.
CGTTCTCGTTCGTCGCGCCGCGCCCTTTTTCCGATTCTCCTTTCGGAACTTCCGAAAAGCGCGCGTTCGAACCCTGTTTAATTACAGCTTTTTCGCGTTTCTGTCCCAAGCGGGCGAGCTTGCCGTCAACCGCAGCGATCTTATCGTTATCGCCGCGCTCATGTCGGCGCCCGACGTCGCGCGCTACAATCTCGTCGTCGTAACTCTCATGAGCTATTTTAACTCGTTTCTCTACGAGGCTTCCAACTGGGAGACGAACTGGTTCGCCAAGCTGACCGCGCGGGAGACCGCCGAAGAAGGCCGGCGCGAAAAGAGCGCCGCGCCGCCTGCCGCGTTCGGGCCGGAATTCTACCGCTCGCGCGCCGCGATTACTCGCGCCTCGATCTATCTTGCCGCGTTTATGGCGTTTGGGCTGCTCGCGTTCGGACGGCCCTTTATCGCGCGCTGGATCGGGCCGGAATATCTCGACGCGTTTCCGGCGCTCGCGCTTTGCGCCGCGGCCGCGGGGCTCTATCGCGGGAGCGCGGAGACGAACGCGCGCATGCTGCAGGGCGTCGCGCGGCACAGGATACTCGCGTGGGCGGCGATCGCGCACGGCGTTCTCAACGTGCTGCTGAGCGTCCTCTTTGTTAAGCTTGGACTTGGGCTAACGGGCGTGGCGCTCGGAACCGTTCTGCCGGGCGTCGCGATTCATTATTTCTGGACGCCGAACGCCGCGTGCCGGCTCGTCGGCGAGAAGAGACGCGTCTATTGGTCGCGCCAGATTAGGACGACGCTCGTCGCCGCCGCCGCGCTCGCGCTTCCCGCGCTCTGCGCATGGAAATTCGCCGCGCCGAGTTATCCTGTACTTGCCGCGCTTGCGGCCGCTTCCGCCGCGTTTTACGCCGCGTTTGTCTATCGGGCCGGTCTCGACGCGAACGAACGCGCGTGGATTCGCAAGACGTTGCGCGAAAAATTTAACCGGATAAAATCAGAGTGAACGGCCGAAACGCCCCGCGTAACACTTTGCGAACCCCATGAAGAATCCCTTGAATCCCGATCGAGAATCCTTGGAAAAGAAGATCGCCGCGCTCGCGAAGCTCTTTCCCGAATGCGTCGCGCTAAGCGCCGGACCTGACGGCGCGGTCTCGCCGCGCGTCGATCTCGACGCGCTTCGCCGCAGCTTAGGGGAGGCCGCGCTCGAAGCGCCGGAACGGTATGAGTTTACTTGGCCCGGCAAACGCGCCGCCGTTCGCGACGCCGCGCGCGAGAGCCGCAAGTCGCTCGCGCCATGGCCCGAAGAATCGAATTTCTGGGACGCCGCGCGCAATTTCTATATCGAGGGCGACAATCTCGACGTTCTCAAGCTCGTAACTCCCCGCTGGCGCGGAAAATTCGATCTCATTTATATCGATCCCCCGTACAATACCGGAAGCTCCGCGTTCGTTTATCGGGACAACTTCTCCAAATACGGCGCGCCTTCGCGCGACGATCCGGACCTGAGCCACGCGAACTGGTGCTCGATGCTCTTTTCGCGGCTCCTGCTGGCGCGGCCGCTCCTCGCGGAGACCGGCGCACTCTTTATGTCGATCGACGACGGAGAATACGCCAACGCCGTTAAGATTCTCGACGAGATTTTTGGGCGCGAGAATTTTGTCGCGACGGTCGTCTGGGAGACGAAAAAGGAGCCGAAAGGAATCCCGCCCGCGGCGATGCGCGTAAATAATCACGAATATATTCTGTGCTACGCCAAGAGTTCCGCGTTTCGGTTCGTCGGGGATCCGCGCGACGTGAGCGCCGGATTCGCCAATCCGGACGGGGATCCGCGCGGTCCGTGGAAACGCCAGTATTTACAGCGGTTCGGGTGCGGTTTTCGCGAGCGGACGGTCGTCGATCCCGCGACCGGGCGCGCCTATACCTTCGAAACGCCCTACGCGCAGGAGAAGCTCGACCGCTGGATCGCGGAGAAGCGGATTATCTTTCCGACGCTTCCGAGCCGCTATCCCGCTCGAAAAGAGTTTTTTTCGGAATATAAGAATCCGTATAAGCCGATCGTTACTTCCTGGGGATTATTCAGTACGAAGGTCGGAAGCGAAGAGCTCAAACGGCTTTTCGGCGGGGAGAAGGTCTTTGATTACGCCAAGCCGCTCGAACTCCTAAAGACGCTCGTTCGCCGCGCCGCGCCCCCTGACGCGTTCGCGCTCGATTTCTTCGCAGGCAGCGGCGCTCTTGGACACGCCGTTATGGCGGTCAACGCGGAAGACGGCGGTTCGCGTCGCTTCGCGCTCGTGCAGGCGCCCGAACCGTGCGGCAAACGGTCCGCCGCTTATCGGCTCGGATTTCGCAATATAGGCGCGATATGCCGGGAACGGCTCCGTCGCGCCGGAGAGCTGCTTATGCGGGAAAGCGGTGCCGAGCCCGCCGACGTCGGATTCCGCGCTTATCGCGTGCGGTAGTCTGCGCGGCCGTCCATTAAAAAAACGCCAATCCGACTTGCTCGAATTGGCGTTTTCTTATCTTGCCGACGCGGTTATACGCGGTTATTCTTTCGGCCGCCGTTTAACGCGTTTCATTGCGGCGATTTCCTCTTTCATGACGCCGTCGACGCGCCGCGACTCGCAGATTTTCTGTATCGCGCGGTTAAACGTCGCGTCGTCGAGCGAATTCCGCCTGAGATAGCGTATCGCCGCGTCGGGTAATTTAACGAACGCTTCGCACAGGAGCCACGCCGCGGCCATACTGACCGTGTGGGACTTGAAACCGCTCTTTGCGTCTTCTTCGAGCCGATCGAAAACGGCGGCGATATGCGCTTTATCGACGAATCGCTTGAGCGTCGTAACGAGCGCGAATCGGCGCGAGTATTCCGACTCGAACGTTCGGCAGAGGCCGACGAATTCCCACAGGTCGCTTGTTTCGCTCGCTTTCGGCTTAATGGCGCCGGCGAGCGTGTCGCACAGTAACCACGAATCGAGGAAGGGCAGGAAAGCGAGGGCCGCGTCTAACCGTTTGTCGAAACTGATTTTTGCCTGACCGATGAGAAACGCGACGGCTATGCGCGCTTCGCAGGAGTCGAGGGAAGAGCGCTTGCCGCGCTTCGGGCCGCGTCCGGTCTTCGGGGGATAGAGAACCGCGTCGAGGAACCGCTCGCCGTCGGCCGCGAGAATCTCTTTAACGGTCTGTCGAATCGGGGCGACGCGCACGCCCAAAACGGGACACGAGCTTTTGGGGAGCGCCGATCCGACGAAATGGGCGTACCACGGATCTTCGTACCGTTTCAGGCGTTTATGCAGCGCCCCGGCCGGTTCGTTGAAATCGACCCAGCTCGAGTCGAACGGCAGCGATACGATTTTCGGTTTCGGCATGACGCTCCCCCACGCTGCGCGGTTCCGGACCGCGAAGTCATTATTTCTTCGGCTGCGTATTGAAGAGGATGAACGAGTAGATATCGACAGCCTCTTCAACGATCTTCGCCGTCGGCTTGCCCGCGCCGTGGCCCGCCTTTGATTCGATACGCACGAGAACGGGCGACGTCGGGTCCGCGTTTGCCTGGAGGGTCGCGCCGAACTTCATGGAGTGCGCCGGCACGACGCGGTCGTCGTGGTCGGACGTCATAATCATCGTGGCGGGGTATTTTACGCCCTTTTTGACGTTATGGAGCGGCGAATATCCGAGCAGATACTCGAACATCTCTTTGGAATCTTCGCTCGTTCCGTAGTCGACCGCCCACGCCCAGCCGATCGTGAATTTGTGATAGCGGAGCATATCGAGAACGCCGACCTGCGGGACCGCGGCGGCGAAAAGGTCGGGCCGCTGCGTGAGCGCCGCGCCGACGAGCAGACCCCCGTTCGAGCCGCCGTTGATCGCGAGCGTCTCTTTCGACGCGTAGCCCTCCTTGATAAGGAATTCCGCCGCGGAAACGAAGTCGTCAAAGACGTTCTGCTTCTGCAGTTTCGTGCCCGCCTTGTGCCATTCTTCGCCGTACTCTCCGCCGCCGCGCAGAACCGCGATCGCGTACACGCCGCCGCGATCGAGATACGGTATGCGGACCGGTTTAAAGCCCGGCGTCATATTGATATTGAACCCGCCGTATCCGTAGAGCGTCGTCGAGTTCTTGCCGTCTTTTTTCAGGCCCTTCTTATAGGAGACGAAAATCGGGGCGCGGACGCCGTCCGTACTTTCGTACCAGAGCCGTTCGGAGACGTAATCGTTCGGATCGAATCCGGCGTCCGGCTTCCAGTAGAGGGTCGATTCGTTCGTCTTGAGGTCGTAACGGTAGACCGTCGAGGGATAGATAATCGACGTGAACGTATAAAACATTTCGTCGAGGTCCGGCTTGCCGGAGAAGCCCGCGACGCCAAGACCGGGCAGTTTCAGCTCGTTGAGTTTCGCGCCGTCGTAGCCGTAGAAGACGCATTCGTGGGCGGCGTCTTTGAGGAACGTCGCGAGGAGCCGGTCGCCGACCGCGGCGACGCCGGAGAGCAGCACGTCGGATTCCGGTATGACGTCTTGCCACTCCTGCGGGTCCGGCTTGGCGGGATCGACGGCGACGAGCCGGCGGTTCGGGGCCTGATAGTCGGTCAGGAGATAGAACTTACCGCCGCGCGCGACGACGCAGCTCGTTTCCGCGCTGAAGTCGGGAAAGAGCGTCTTGAATTCGAGTTTCGCGTAGTCGCTCTTGCCGCGCAGATCGGCGAAGAGAATCCGGCTTCCATAGGTCGATTCGGTCTGATAGACGAAGAGCCAGTTTTCGTCGTCGTCGACCCACGCGCCGCAGTTCCGGGACGGATTGTCGGCGTCGACAAAGACGAGAACGTCGTTCTCTTGCGGATCGCCGATTTTATGATAGTAAATCTTCTGATTTTCATTCTTAGCGGTGAGCTCTTCGCCTTTGGGCGGCGCGTCGTACCGGCTGTAGAAGAACCCGTCGCCGGCCCATGAAATACCTGTGAACTTCGCCCACGCGATCGCGTCGTTAAGCCGTTTTCCGGTCGCGATTTCAATAACGAAAATATCGCGCCAGTCGGACCCGCTCGTCGAGGTGGCGCACGCGGCGTAGCGGCCGTCCCCGGAAATCTCAATATCGGAGAGCGCGACGGTTCCGTCGTCGGAGAGCGTGTTCGGATCGATTAAGAGCTTTTCTTCGCCGTCGAGCGAATCTTTATAGTAGACGAGCGACTGATTTTGGAGACCGGAGTTTTTCGAGAAGAAATACCGGTCGCCGCGTTTCCAAGGGGCGCCCTGTTTCGCGTAGTCGTACCGCTCGGTCATCTCTTTGCGAAGATCTTCCCGGAACGGAATTTGCGCGAGATAATCCTGCGTAATCGCGTTTTCTTCCCCGATCCACTTTATGAGTTCCGGGGTCTTTTCGGTCTCCATCCAGCGATAGGGATCGGCGACCTTAACGCCGAAATACTCGTCGACCTGATCGCACGTCGGCGTCTCGGGATAGGCGTACTCTTTGGTCTCCTGCGCGTTCGCCTGACCTAAAAGCGCGAACGCCGCGCAAACGCCTGCCGTAAATAATTTGGAAATCATAAGTCTTTCCTTAAAGCTTAGTTGTAAAAAAAGAAACGGTTATTCGAATTTCTTAATGAATCCAGGAAGCGCGGTCTCGAAGTCGACTCCGTAGCGTCGCGACGTCGGATTGTCGAGCGTCGCCTGAATCGCCGCGCAGACAAAGTCGGCGGCGATTTGGAACGATTCGCCGAGGCTCTTGCCGCGCGCGAGCGCCGCGACCGCCGCGCTCGAAAAGACGTCGCCCGTTCCGTGATACTGCCCTTCGAGCCGGTCGTGGAAATAGGCGAATTTCTCGTTTGTCCGCGAGTCGAATCCGACGACTCCGAGTTGATCCGGCGCGTACGACACGCCCGTGAGAACGGCGACTTTCGGGCCGAGCGCAATGAGTTTTTCGAGCGTTCCGTCGATATAATTTTCGTCGTATACAGACTCGACGTAGGGCGTATGCAGCATAAAGGACGCTTCCGTGAGATTGGGAACGATTACGTCCGCTTTCGAGCAGAAGAGGGCCATGCGGTCGGCGAACGCCTGGTCGAATCCGACGTACAGCTTGCCCGCGTCCGCCATGACGGGATCGACGAAAATGAGATTTCCGTCCGTCTTGAAGTCGGCGATAAGATTTTCAATGAGCGCGAGCTGTTCGAACGAACCGAGGTAGCCCGTATAGATCGCGTCGAAGACAATCCCTTCCTGTTTCCAATGCTTCGCGATCGGCTCGATCTGATTCGTGAGATCGCAGAAAGTAAAACCTTTAAACTGAGTATGCGTCGAGAGTACCGCCGTCGGCAGCACGCTCGTTTCGATTCCCGCCGCGGAAATAATCGGCAGCGCGACGGTTAGCGAGCATTTGCCGACGCACGAGACGTCTTGGACCGTTAAAATTCGTTTCATAGCAAACTCCGTATTTAGCGTCCGTGTTCTGACTGTTATGCAGTTCCGGCTCAGGCGCCATTATACCAGAAAAGCGCGCGCTCGGTACGCCCGATCTTATTTTCGTTCCCTTTTCGTTCGGCGCTCTTTCGCGTTTCGGTTGACTTGCGACGCTCCCCTTATATACTTGTAGCAATAGAATGTATTGGGTTCAAGCGTTTAATGCCGAACCGCTCCCCGCTTTTGCATCCTTTCCTTGCGAGCGTTTATTTATGCATATTCCCGACAATTACCTCAGCGCGTCGACTTGCGCGGTTCTCGCGATCGCAACCGCGCCCGTCTGGATTCATTCGGTGAAAAAAGTAACGCGCGAGTTTCCGAAAGAGCGCTTTTCCGCGCTTGGCGTCGCCGCCGCGTTTTCCTTTTTGGCGATGATGTTCAACGTTCCGCTCCCCGGCGGCACGACGGGGCACGCGGTCGGCGGAACGGTTCTCGCCGTTCTGCTCGGTCCGGAAGCGGCGTGTCTTGCGCTCTCGATAGCGCTCCTCATTCAGGCGCTCCTTTTTGGCGACGGGGGCGTTTTGGCGTTCGGCGCCAACGCGTTTAATATGGCGTTCGTCCTCCCATTTGCGGGCTACTACTCTTACCTTGCTTTTCGCCGCGTAACGCGCGTTCTTTCCGGCAAATCGTCCGAGGGCGGTTCTCTTGTTCCCGACTGCGTGGCGGTTGCGCTCGCGTCGTACGTCGGAATCAATCTTGCGGCGCTCGCGGCGGCGGTAGAATTCGGCGTTCAGCCGCTCCTGTTTACCGACGGGGCGGGGCAGGCGCTTTACTGCCCGTATCCGCTTTCCGTCTCGATACCGGCGATGGCGGTAGGGCACCTGACGCTGTTTGGCGCCGCGGAAGTCGTCTTTTCAGTCGCCGTTTACGCGTTTATCGTCAAGACGGCGCCCGACTTTGCGGTCAACCGCGCCGTCTTTGCGCCCAAGAGCGCCGAGGCTCAGCCCGACGCCGAGTCGGAAAAGAAATCCAAGTTTGGCCCGGTTTATCTCCTCATAGCGCTGCTCGTCGTGTGCGCGCCGCTCGGCCTGCTCGCCGAAGGGACCGCCTGGGGCGAATGGGGCGCCGACGAAATCGCGGAGACGGTCGCCGACGGGAAGACGCTCGGCTATACCCCCGCGGGCATGACCGACGGATTTGCGTGGTCCGCGCTCATACCCGACTATTCGACGAACGGGCTCCCCGACTGGGCCGCGTACGTTCTTTCCGCGATTGCGGGCGTCGCGCTTTCGGTGATCTGCTTTAAATTAGCCGCCGCGTTTGTTAAGAGCGAGCCGTCCCAGCAGTCATGACCGAGCCGCGCATTCCAGACTGGCTTCTCGTCGAGGAGCGCCGCGAGCCGCCCAAGGACCGCGACGTCTTTTTGCGGCGCAGCGCCGACGCGCTTCGCGCGCTCTTGCGCGAGATTCGGTCCGCGCCCGAACGCCGGCACGGCAAATACGCCTTTTCGACGACCGTCCGGCTCGCCTTTACGTTCGTCGTCGTGCTCCTGGTTTCCGCGGCGCGCAATTTCGCGTTCGTCGAACTCGTCGGCGTCGGTCTGCTTGCGCTCCTTGCGACCTATCGTTCCAAAAAGCTCGTTCGCGTACTTGCCGCGCCCGTTCAGGCGTTTATTCTCGCGGCGATTATTCTCGCGCCCTCGCTCTTTTGGGGTCAGACGCGCGCGTTCGTCGTCGTTCCCTGCAAAGCGTTTATTACGACCGCGGCGCTTGCCATTCTTGCCTATTCGACGAACTGGAACCGCTTTACGTGCGCGTTTAAGGCGTTCGGCGCGCCCGACGCGCTCGTCTTTATTTTCGATTTAACGCTCAAATACGTCGTCGTTTTGGGCGAAATATGCCTTGAGACGCTCGACGCGGTCCGGCTCCGGTCGGTAGGCCGCAACCGTCGCAAAGCGCGCACGCTCGGCGGCGTCGTCGGGGGCGTCTTCTGGCGCGCTCAGAAGATGGCGCAGGAGCAGTACGACGCCATGACGTGCCGCTGTTTCGCCGGAAAATACCGGCGGTTTCGCGCCCCGTTCCGCGCCGCCGATCTGCTCGCGCTCGCGCTCTGCCTGATCTTAATCGCCCTGTTTGTTTACTTGGAGTACGCGATTCGATGTTCGAATTAGAAAACGTTTCGTACGCATACGACGAAAACGCGCCCGCGCTCGACGGCGTCTCGCTCCGCATTCCGAAGGGGAGCGCCGTGGCGCTTGTGGGCGCCAACGGGAGCGGCAAGACGACGCTCCTTCGGCTCCTTAACGGGCTCGTTCTTCCGACGCGCGGGGAATACCGATTCGACGGGGTTCGGGTCGACCAGCTCTTCTGCGGGAGCGTCGACGACGAAATCGCGTTTGGGCCCCGGCAGCTCGACCTTTCGGAAGAGGAATGCCGGCGCCGCGTCGACGGTTCGCTCAAGCTGCTGGGGATCGAAAAGCTCCGCTTTCGGCCTCCTTACGCGACGTCGGGGGGCGAGAAGCGCAAAATAGCGTTCGCGAGCGTTCTTTCGCTCAATCCCGACGCGCTCGTTATGGACGAGCCGCTCGCCGGTCTCGACGCGCAGTCGCAGTCGCTCGTCGTCGATCTCCTCAAAGCGCTCCGCGCCGCACATAAAACCCTTGTGTTCGCTACGCATAACGAACGGCTGGTCGAAGAAATCGCCGACGTGCGCGCGACGCTCGAGTTCGGCAAACTCGTCGCGACCGACCGGCTGCGGTAAGCTTCGCGCGCGGCGGACGCTCTAATTTTCCCAACTTGACGCGCTTTATCAAATTCTGTACGATTCTCAGACGGGATAGGCCCGCGGCCGATCCGGCGTTATCTTTTTTTGCGCCGCGCGCCGCCTCGGGCGGTTGGCGCTTTTCCGGAGCCGTTATATAATGTAGCGATTTCTTCGCGCTTAGACGCGGAAGGAACGGAGCTATTGTAACGCGCCGGGAGAGTCCGGCGCTTTGTTGGCAAGAGGCCGGGATCGGCAAACAGCAGACAGATTTAGAAACACAGACTCATGGCAAAACCAGATTCGGCAGGGACGGGCGTCGTTTTAGAGGCGGCGCGCCGCGAGAAGTTACGGAAAATTGAGGAAATGGGAATCGACCCCTGGGGCGGCCGATTCGACGACCGTTCTTATATTGCGGACGTCTGCAAACGCGAGTCCGAAATTGTCGCGGGCGAACCGATTAAACTCCCGCCGAAATGGGAAGGCGCGCCCGAACGCACGGAAATCCCGTACGACGGCCCGAAGGTGCGCGTCGCGGGGCGTATCGTTCTCCAGCGCAAGCAGGGCAAACTCATCTTCCTGACCCTCAAAGATTGGACCGGCGAAATCCAGATCTTTATCGGTAAAAATCAGGTCGGAGAAGACGGCTGGAATCTCGCGCTCTGCTTTGACTTGGGCGACCTCGTCGGCGTCGACGGCGAATTCAAAAAGACGCAGACGGGCGAACTTACGATCTTCGCGTCCAAGCTGACCTTCCTGAGCAAGTCGATCGAGACGCCGCCCGACAAGCACAAGGGGCTCAACGATCCGGAATTGCGGTCCCGTATGCGCTATGTCGACCTTGCGCATAACGACGAGGCCATGACGCGCATGCTCAACCGGACGAAGATTATCGCGTCGGTGCGTCAGACGCTCGCCGGAGAAGGATTCGTCGAAGTCGAAGGGCCGACCCTTCACGCGGTCGCCGGAGGAGCCGCCGCGCGGCCCTTTATCACGCATCATAACGCCCTCGATATCGACCTTTACATGCGCATCGCGCTCGAGCTGCACCTCAAGCGCCTGCTCGTCGGCGGAATGGAGCGCGTCTTTGAAATCGGCCGCGTTTACCGCAACGAAGGTATCGACCAGACGCACAATCCCGAATTTACCCTCATGGAGCTCTATCAGGCGTACGGCGATTACAACTCCATGATGGACGTAACCGAAAAGATTATCTGCAACGCCATTAAGGCGACCGGTCAGGATTACGTCATTCCGTGGGGCGGTCAGGATATCGACTTCACGCCTCCGTTCCGCCGCAAGCCGTATTTCGAAGCGCTCTCCGAAGCGACCGGAATCGACGCGCACGACGACGCCGCCGTAATCGAATACGCCAAAAAAATCGGTATTGAAGACGTCGATAAGAAGCACGTCGACGTCGTGCGCAACGATATCTTCGAAGAGAAAGTCGAAGACACGCTCGTCGGCCCCGTCTTTATTACCGACTATCCGGCGAGTATTTGCCCGCTCACGAAGCGCAAGAGAACCGATCCCTCGATCGCCGAACGCTTTGAGCTCTTTGTGCGCGGCTGCGAACTTGCCAACGCCTATACCGAACTCAACGATCCCGACCTTCAGGCCAAGCTCTTCCGCGCCCAGCTTGAAGGGCAGAAGGAAGAAGATTCCATGGCGAAGATGGACCACGATTTCATTCGCGCGCTCCGTTACGCCATGCCGCCCGCCGGCGGACTTGGAATCGGGATGGACCGGCTCGTCATGATGCTCACGAATACTACGAGTATCCGCGAAGTCATTCTGTTCCCGCTCCTGAAGCCGGAAATCTTTACGGACTGAGCCTTTGCCCGAACGGCGAACGCAGGCGCCGCGCGACGGTACGCGCGGCGCCGAGACTTCTCTGGGCGGCCGGACGCGCGTGAACGCGACCGCGCGGCCGGTCCCGACTTATCAGGAATCTTACTCGGCAGGGAAGACCGATGTATAAGCTTTTATTGATTTGGCGCTATCTATTAACGCGCCGCATCGCCTACGCGAGCGTTATCAGCGTAACGCTCGGGGTCGCGAGCATGATCGTGGTCAACGCGGTTATGCTCGGATTCAGCCGTGAAATGCAGGACCGCATTCACGGCGCGCTCTCCGACGTAACGATCCGTTCTCAGTCGAGTCTGGCGGGCTTCGAAGACGTCGACGCGCGCATCCGCGACGTTCATAAGATCGCGGGCGACATGGTGGAAGCGGTAACGCCGACCGTAACGACTCCCGGCCTCATGAGTTACGATTTCGGGGGCGGCGAGGTCGTCTCGCGCCAAGTGCAAATCGTCGGAATCGACACGGCGACGAACGAAAAAGTTACGGCTCTTTCGCAGTATCTTCAGCATCCTGAAAACCGGCGCCAGCTTTCGTTTGAGCTGCGCGAAGGGGGCTACGACGTTCAGAATCCGAATTTCGGCGATTCCGGGACCGTGCGTCTGCGGCTCGCCGATTCCGGTTGGCGCAAGCGGCGCGAGGACGCCGAATACGCGCGGTACCGCTGGCAGGAGCAGCAGCGTCAGCGCGAGATGTACGCCAATATGAAGAAGCCCGACTCCGCGCCGACGAATAAAGACGTCGTCGATTACGCCGCGGAAAACGCCGCCGACGCCGCCGAAAGCTCCGGAGGCGATCCCTACGCCGCCGCGCTCGCGAATCTGCCGGACCCGCCCGTCTACGACGAGGACGGCGAAGCCCCGAACGAATCTGAAACGCCCGGAGATCCGACCGCGCTTGCCGAAGACGAACCGGGCGCCTCCGAAGACGCGCAAGAGGAAGACGACGGTCCAAGACGGCCCTCGACCTTGGTCGGCACGCCGTTCGACGGGCTCAAAGAATTTGAAACGAAGTTTGACCCCGGAACCATGCAGGAGACGGGCGTTATTGTCGGGGTAGGGCTCGTGGCCGGCATGCGGCGCAAGCATCTCAACCCGGAGACAGGCAAGAACGAAGTACGCGAATCCCTTCTTCGCGTTCCCGGCGACGACGTAACCCTTTCGTTCCTCGCCTCGGGCGCCGTCAATTCTCTTCCGTCTATCGTATACGACCGCTTTACGATCGTCGATCTCTACGAATGCCACATGGCGGAATACGACGACACGATGGTCTTTGTTCCCATTGAGAAACTGCAGACGCTTCGCAAAATGATCGCCGACAACGGCACAAAAATGGCGACGCATCTCCTCATTAAAGCGAAGCCGGGCGTTAAGATCGAAGATCTTCGCGACAGACTCGCGAACAGCGAAGAATTTCCGGAACAGCTCTACGCGATCGAAACGTGGAAGGATCAGCAGGCGACGACGCTCGCGGCCGTCGCGACGGAACAGGCCATTTTGAACGTCCTGCTCTTTATCTCGATCGCCGTGGCCGGGTTCGGAATCCTCGCGATCTTCTTTATGATCGTCGTGGAAAAGACGCGCGACGTCGGTATTTTGAAGTCGCTCGGCGCGAGCGGCAGCGGAATTATGCAGGTCTTTCTGTTCTACGGTCTTACGCTCGGTCTGATCGGAGCCGGACTCGGTCTTGCGCTCGGCTTCTGGTTCGTCGCGCACATTCAGAACGTCGCCGATTTCCTCTCCCGCGTTATGGGGCACGAGGTCTTCGATCCGACGATCTATATGTTCCAGCGCGTTCCCGCGATTATCGAGCCGTCGACGGTCGTTTGGATCGTAATCGGCGCGCTCTTTATCGCCGTTTCGTCGAGCGTTCTGCCCGCGATCCGCGCCGCGAGATTAAAGCCGGTCGACGCCCTGCGCGTGTAATACCCCCCAATTCACCGACGCGCGTTTGAGCGCGCCGAAGCGACTGTTGTTTGACGTTTTTGTAAGGAGTCTTGAGATGGCGCATGACGCAGACGGTTCCCGTAACAGCGACGCGAAAATCCTCGCGCAACTCCGTCGCCGCTCCGCGGCCTCGAGCGCGCGTCAGGAGAGCGCGTCCGCTTATTCCGGCCCGGCGAAGTCCGAGAACGGGCAGAGTTCCGATTCCGGCGCGCCCACGCCCGGCGACCGCGCCGAAACGCTCAAGCGCCTTGTGAGTTCGAACGCGCCGAAAGAGCCAATGAGCGCGCTCAGTTCGACGATTCGCGGCCTGCGCGAAGAGCTCGGTTCCGCGGCGATTGCGTCTTACGCGGCGGCCGAAACCGACGTAGCGTCCGACGACGCGTCCCTCGATCTCATCGAATCGGAACTCGCGTCCCGGGAAAACGCGTCGCGCGCCGAACGCGCCGCGGCCCCGGAACCTCGCGAAACGAAAGAGCCGGAACCGAGAGTCGAGCGCGTCGCGCCCGAGCCGGCCGCGCCGAGCCCGCGCCCTCAACAAGAGAATCGGCCGCGCGTTCGCGACGTTAACTGGAGCGAAGTTCCCGACCTGCTCGTCGTTTCGAAACTGCGTAAAGGATACGTCAAAGGAAAGAAGCTTATTCCCGTCCTGCAAGGCGTCGACGTTTCGGTTAAGAAGGGCGAGCTGCTCGCCGTCGTCGGGCAGAGCGGGTCCGGCAAGAGCACGCTGCTGCACCTCATGGGCACGCTCGACGTTCCCGATTCCGGCACGATCCATTTTGACGGCCAGCGCATCGACAATCTGCCGAGCGCCCAGCGCGACGTGCTGCGCAACCGCTTTATCGGCATGATTTTCCAGTTCTACCATCTCATTCCGGAAATGACGACGCTGGAGAACGTGCTCGCGCCCCTCATGATTCGCTGCTCTATTTGGGAATATCTCCGCGATCGGTCGAAGTACGTCGCGCGCGCCAAAGAGCTGCTCAATCTCGTCGGGCTGTCGCACCGGCTCCGGCATCGCCCGAACGAACTCTCCGGCGGGGAAATGCAGCGCGCCTCGATCGCGCGCGCTCTCATTACGAATCCGCGCGTCCTGCTTGCCGACGAACCGACCGGCAATCTCGACTCGAAAGCGTCGATCGGCGTTCTCGACCTGCTCCGCAAACTCAACGAAGAGCAGAAACTCACGATCGTTATGGTGACGCACGACATGAGTCAGGCGAAAGACGCCGACCGCGCTATCCGGCTCGTCGACGGCATGATCGTGCCCGAATAACCCGCCGCCGCGAACGCGAACCGCACAGGCGCCCGAGCCAGACTCGCGGCGCCTTTTCTTTTGGGCGCGGCCGTTCGGTATTTTCAGCTTTTCTTTGCCAGTTCGCCCCGACGCTCCCTTTTTTGGTTTTTTTTCTTTTTTTATATCTCAGGCCCCTTTAAAAAACTTGTTAAATACCGCCCCCCGTATTAAAATAGAAAATTGGGCCGGGAAGGGCGGGCCGCTCCCGTTTGGCGGGAACCGCTCGCGACAGTCGTAAGGCCCGAAAAGAATAGAACGCGCTTTGAGAGCGCGCGTTTGTTCGACTAGTTTGAAAGGATGAACGAGTATGTCGACTAAAATCTATATGAACGGTCAGTTTGTCGATCGCGAAGACGCCAAAGTGAGCGTCTTCGACCATGGCTTTTTATACGGCGACGGTATCTTTGAAGGTATCCGGTTCTATGGCGGCAAGGTCTTTCGTATGAAAAAGCACCTCGATCGTCTGTGGGATTCCGCGAAAACGATCAATCTTAAGATGCCTATCTCGAAAGAAGAACTTGGCAAAGCTCTTTATGAAACCTGCAAAATCAACGGCTTTACCGACGCGTATATCCGCCTCGTCGTGAGCCGCGGCGTCGGCAATCTCGGCATCGATCCGCGCACGTGCGGAACCCCGCAAGTCATTATTATCGCGCAGGCGCTCTCCCTCTATCCGAAAGAATTCTACGAGAAGGGGATCAAGATCGTTACGGCGAGCACGATTCGCAATCCTTCCGATTCGCTCAGCCCGCGCGTTAAGTCCCTCAACTATCTCAACAACATTATGGCGAAGATCGAAGCGTTCAACGCGGGCTGCGAAGAAGCGCTCATGCTCAACCATAAGGGCGACGTCTGCGAATGCACCGGCGACAACATCTTCATTGTGAAGAACAACCGCCTCATGACGCCCCCGATTAACGCCTGTATCCTCGAAGGTATTACGCGCAACGTCGTTCTGGAAATCGCCAAAGAGCTCGGCCTTGAAGCGGTCGAGGCCGATTTCACGCGCCACGACGTCTACACCGCCGACGAATGCTTCCTGACCGGAAGCGCCGCCGAACTCATTCCGGTCGTCGCCGTCGACGCCCGCGAAATTGGCGACGGCAAGCCCGGCCCGATTACCGCGCGTATTCTTTCGGCGTTCGGCGAATTCGTTAAGAACGACGACAACTAACCGACCGCGTCAATCGGTCGCTCCCGACAGCGGACGTTCGCGCGGCTGCGAACGTCCGTTTTTATCGGCGCCGAAACGCCCGTTTATCCGTCATGGAAGAAAAACCGAAGAAGAATAAGATTATTCTCGTGGGCTACCGCGCCACGGGCAAGACGACGGTCGCGCAGGCGCTCGCCGACCGGTGGTCGTTCGGCTGGGTCGATCTCGACGTCTGGATCGAAGAGTACGCCGGGACGTCGATCGCCGAGATCTTTGCCAAGCGCGGCGAACCGTTCTTTCGCGATCTGGAAGCGCAGGTCGTCGCCGACGCGCTCGCGCTCCCGCAGCCGCTCGTCGTTGCGACGGGAGGCGGCGCCCCTATGCGCGAGGAATCGCGTAAGATCATGAAGGAAAACGGAGTCGTCGTCTGGTTGACCGCGTCCGTGGAGACGATCGTAGGTCGCATGCGGGGCGACGCCTCGAGTCAGTCGCGCAGGCCCGCGCTAACGGGCGCCGACTCGCTCGCCGACGAAGTCCGCGAGCTTCTCGAACGCCGCGAGCCGATCTATCGCGAAATCGCCTCGTTAACCGTCGACACCGACGGAAAAACGGTCGACGAAATCGTTTGTGAAATCGCCGATTCCGCGCCCGTACTCTTTATGTAACCGCGCCGCGAACCCTTGTTGAAGTTGAACCGACGCAGATGAATCCTTTTTTCAATAAGTATCTAATCGACTGGCTTGCGTCTCAAACGATGGCGCGCGCGGAAAAGATCGTTACCGACGAAGTCAAGTCCCGCATGGAGAAGGGCGATCTTGGCTCTTACGACGGCGTTCTCTTTAAAAACGCGTTCCGCTCGCAGTCGAGCCGAATTTCCGTCGGGAGCGTCGATCTGGGGGTCGTCGCCGCCGCGAAAGAGGAACTCGTCGGGCTTATCGATAAAATGGGGACGCCGAAAGTCGTTAAAGGGGACGCGTTTAAGTATTATATCGACTCTTGGAAAGGGCTGCGGATCGTCGCGGTCGAGACGGGGCACGGGCTCGATAAAGCGCGCCGGGGAACGGAGGCGCTCCTGCAGGCGTTCCGGCCCGAGCGCGTCGCTTCAATCGGGTTCGTTAAATCGCTTGTAAAAAGCTTAGAGCCGGGCGCGTTCTTTGTTCCCAACCGTCTCCTCCTCGAAGACGGATCCGAGCTCGATCTCTCGCAGCCGAAACTCGCCCCGCCGAAAGGGGAAGAAAGCGCCGATCCCGAAGCGGCCGCGCCGCCGCAAGAAGCCGCGTCTGAGAAGGAATCGGAAACGCAAAGCGCGCCTGAGGAAGAGGGCGCCGCGCCGGAATCGGAACGTCGGCCGATCGAGCTGAATTCCGCGGTCAAAGATTTTCTGAGCCGATTCGCGACCGGCGCGCTCGTGAGCGTCGACCGGGACGTCGTCGATTCGAGCGACCGCAAAGAGCTCGCGAAACGCGTGGGCGCGTCCGCGGTCGATCGCGTCGCGTGGTCGGTCGCGCAGACGTGCGGCGAAGCGGGGGTTCCCTTTCTTGCGCTGCGCGTCGTCTACGATTTCCGCGCGCAGGCCGGGAGCAAAGAGGCGGCGCGCGTCGTCGATACGAGCGGCGTGAACGTCGCGCGAACGTTCGGCGCGCTCTTTGGCGCGGTAACGAAACGGCCGCACGCCGCGCTCGATCTCTATAAGCTCAAAGAGCAGTCGCTGCAGGCGGCGGATAAATTAGTCAAGGCGCTCGGCATGATCCTGTCCGCGGCCGCGAAACAGTAATAGACGGCGCCGAAGCGCGCCTCCCGTGGGAGTTTATCTTGAAACGATTATTCCAAAAGGTTTTTTCGCGGAAAAAGAACGCTCACGACGCGCCGAATCCGCCGGTCGAAAAAGAAAAGACGTCCCGCGCCGTTAAAGGGACGCGAACGACCGTCGTCGAAGACGGACTTCTCATTCTGGCCGTCGCCGCGCTGCTTGTCTTCAGCTCCGCGGCGCGCGGCATTAATCTTCTCATGGCGCTTGGCGCGTTCTTTGTCGGCTTTGTCGCAATCGATTATTTCTGGGGCAAACGTTCGCTCCGAAAACTGCGCGTGCGAAGAAACGCGCCCGACTCCGCGTACGTCGGCGAGCCGTTCTACGTAGAAATCGAGATCGACGCGACCGAACGCAAATCCTCCTCTTGGGCGGTCGTCGTCGAGGACGAGTGGGAAGACGAAGATCCGCTCTATAACGCGCCGAAAGATCTCAAAAAGCAAGCGGCGGTCAAAGAAGCGACGACGCGCAAAAAGGAACTCAAAAAGCTTGGCTTTTTCGCAAGGCTCAAACGCCGCCGCGTCGAGGCGAAGCGAACCGACGGCGCGCTCTGGGAAGGCGTCGCGACGCTCCGGCCCGTCGTCTATTTCCCGACCGCGCCGAAACGCGAAAAGCGCAAAGAATATTACGTCGGCGTCTTTACGCGCCGGGGCCTGCGCCGAATTACCGCGATTACCGTCTCGACCCGGTTCCCCTGCGGATTCTTTCGCAGCAGCGTGCGCAGCGCCCTAACCGACGAGATCGTCGTCTTTCCGCGCGCCGGCAAGCTTACCGGCGAATGGGACGCGTATGCGGGGAATATCTCTCAGGAAGCGAGCGCGTCGACGAGCCTTACCTCGCGTATTCCCGACGAGACGGTCGCTATTCGCGACTGGCGCGCCGGCGACTCGAAACGTACGATCGCATGGCGCGCGACCGCCAAGCGCGACCGTCTGCAGTCGCGCGACTTTATCCGGCGTCAGACCCGAACGATTCTCGTTATACTCGATCTCTACGCCTCGCCGGAGTCCGCTAAACAGCGAAACGGCGAGCTTTGGGAGACGATGGAAAACGCGATTTCGTTCGCCGCGACGCTCGTCAAGCGCTATACGGAATACGGGGATTCCCAGCTCTATTTTACGCTCAACGCAGACATTCCCGAACCGGCTTCTAAAGACGGCAAACAGAAAGAGAGCGCTGCGAGAAACGACGCGCCTACCGATTGGGATTCCGTCGCAGGAGGCGGCTCGCTGCGCCGCGTCTTTACGAAATTGGCGCTCGCTTCGGCTCCGAAAGAAGACAAACTTCGCGAGGCGATCCGCGCCGCGAAATCGTTCAATCTTACGGACGCGCAAGTTTTTATCGTATCGGTCGAGCCGATCTCCGACGCGCGTCTGGGCGACGACCGATGGGGCGCCGCGAATTTCGTCGACGCGTCTTCTCCCGTATTCAAAAAATATTTCCAACTGAGACCGGCGCAGGAAGAAGACGGGCCGGACTCTTCCTTCTGACTCAAGCGTCTTTTTCGGCGGCGCGTTTGACGCGGAGATTCGCGCGGAGTATAATGACGGGGGACATAACCGCAAGTCAGTACTGATATTTATAGGAGTTTGCCGATCATGCGATTCCCTAAGAGTTCGTTCCTTTTCGCGTGCTTTGCCGCGCTGGCGCTCGCGTCGGCGCCCGCTCATGCCCAGACGCCCGATAATCCGAATCTCGCCTTTTGCGCTTCGAACGTCGCCGCCGACTCCGAATACAGCGGCGCTTACAGCGCGTACGGCGCGATCGACGGAATCGTTCCCCCGGCCCTGAAGGGGGGCGACGACGGTAAAGTGTGGTGCGTGCGCGGTTCCGAGAGCAAAGGGAACGCGAACTTCACGCTGACCTGGGACGAGCCGGTCGACGTTTCGACCGTCGTCTATTACGGCCGCACCGGCTCCGTTATGATGGAAGAATGCTTCCGCGACTACGAAATCTATCTTGATTCCGACGAAGCGCCCGTCGCGAAAGGCGTCTTCGAGATGAAGCACGGCCCGCAGTTCGTCGAATTCGCGCCGCGGAAGGTTACGAGCGTGCGCGTTCATTTCCTCTCCGGATATCCGAAAGGGCTCAACTGGGGCGCGTCGGAAATCGCCGTCTTTGCGAAACGTCCTACGGAAGAAGAACTTGCCGATCGCGTTAATCCGACGCGCGCGATGGAAGGGTCCGGCCTGACGGTCGAGAATTTCCAAGAGGAAGGGCTCGCCGACGAGGTTATTTTCGCTCTCCGCAAGCCGGGAACCGATCCCCACTGGTACGCCAATATCGGCTACTACGCCGACAACGCGTGCCGTTATCCTTTCCCGCTTGGGACTGGCGGCGGCATATACGCTTACAACGTCGTTACCAAGAAATTGCGAACGATTATCGAGGATCCGAAAGGGAACTTCCGCGATCCGCAGGTTCATTACGACGGCAAGCGGATTCTCTTCTCGTATCTTCCCGCGGGCAAATATCATTACAGTCTTTTCGTCATTAACTCCGACGGGACCGGTCTCAAGCAGCTGACCGGCGTCGGGGAAGACGCGCCGCTCAAGCTCCCGGAAGGGGCCGAGCCGTCGACTTCAAACGAATTCCGCATGTCGGTCGCGCCGCTCGGCAATGCGCGCGACTATGCGCCGCCGGGGTGGGACGACTACGAACCGACGTGGCTTCCGGACGATTCGATCGTCTTCTGCTCGACGCGCGCGAAGCGGTACGTCGGATGCTGGCTGACGCACGTCGGGACGCTCTATAAGCTTTTCCCGGACGGAACGATTCGCGAGCTTTCGTGCAACGTCGAGCAGGACAATACGCCGTGGGTCCTCTCGAACGGCCAGATTATCTATATGCGCTGGGAGTACGTCGACCGCTCGCAAGTCGACTACCATCATCTGTGGACGATGGGGCAGGACGGCACGCGGCAAATGGTCTTCTACGGCAACTTGCATCCGTCCGTCTGTATGCTTGCGCCCAAGCCGATTCCAGATTCCGACGGGGGCAAAATTGTCTGCACGTTCTCCCCCGGACACGGCATGACGGAGCATTACGGCTACGTTACGGTCGTCGATCCGCGCAACGGTCCCGACTCTCAGGAGAGCGCCAAGCGAATCTCGAAGTCGCCCTCCTATTCCGATCCGTGGGCGTTTAACGAAGAGCGTTTCATGGCGTCCGCGCGCGACCGAATCGTTCTCATGGACGAACGCGGCCGCGAAATTACCCTTTATGAACTCCCGGAAGAGCAGAAGAAAGAAGGATTCTGGATCGGCGAGCCCCGGCCGCTGGAGCCGCGCGACCGCGAGCCGATTCTGAGCGATTCGACGAATCCGAGCGACGACAAAGGGACGATCGCCATGGCGAACGTCTATCACGGGCGCAAGATGGGCGGCGTCAAGCCGGGAACCGTCAAGTATCTCCAGATTTACGAGACGCTTCCGAAACCGATTCACTATACCGGCGGCACGGAACTGATGAGCGTCTACGGCACGTTTACGCTCGAACGGCTCCTCGGAACCGTTCCGGTAACGCCCGACGGATCCGCGTATTTCCGCGTTCCGGCGAACCGCCCGATCTTCTTCCTGGCGATGGACGAGAACGGGCATTGCATTAAGCGCATGCACTCGTTTACGTCCGTCATGCCGGGCGAAAAGCTCTCGTGCGTCGGATGCCACGAGGAACGCACGGAGACGGCCGGCGCCGACGAAAAGAACAGGCTCCTGAAGCTCATGGAGTCGACTCCCGCGGAAATTACGCCCGTCGAAGGGGTTCCCGAGGTTTTCAGCTTTACGCGCGATATTCAGCCGATTCTCGATAAATACTGCCTCGAATGCCATAATCCCGATCGGGAAGAGGGCGGTTTCAACGTTTCCGGCCATTGGAATCCCATTTACACGATTAGCTATACGCAAATGTCGTGGCGGCGTCTCTTTGGCGACAACAGAAACCGCGCGGTCAGCAACTTCGAGCCTTATGAAATAGGAACCGGCTCGAGCCGGCTGGTCAAGCTCATCGAAGAGAAACACGCCGGCGTCGAGATGCCGGAAGCGGATCAGAAAATGATTCGTATGTGGATCGACGCGGGCGCGAACTATACCGGTACGTACGCCGCGGATT
>CADACS010000084.1 GCA_902786505.1 uncultured Planctomycetota bacterium
CGCCGATCTTTTGGGAATGGGGGACGTTCCCGCCGTTGAGCAGAGCGCCGTCGACGAGTGCTCCGTTTTAATTGCCGCGGCGGACGAAACGCGCGCCAGAATTAAGAAACAGAAGGCCGCATATCTATCCAAACGGGACGAGCGCGATCTTATCGACGTCGACCCTGCGCTCGACGAACTTGCGCCTCGCGTCTCTATTCTCGAAGACGATCTGCCTCGCTTGGAGGAAATAGACTCTAAGGTCGCAAAGCTTCGTGAAGAACTCGCCGAACTCAATAAGAAGCTTGCTGAAGAGGACGCGCGCGTTCAGAGCGCCCGCAACGGCAAGATTATGCTCACGCAGTCTGCGCTTGACGCAATCAACGCTTCGATCGTCGCGTCGAATATGGCGCCCGACGCTCTTTTTGCAAATCAGAAAGAAAAGGAAAACGATCCGGCCGGCAGCGCGAACGCAACCGTCGTTACGCTTCCGAACAAACTTGCCGAATCTGGGATTCCCTTCAAGGAAGTTGAGGATTACAAGATTCCCGCGAAGGCGATGCGCCGTCGGCGAATTCAGCTTCAGAAGTTCCGAGAGGAATTCAAACTTGTCGGCGATCGACTCGAAGAGCTAGTCGCTAAGTTGGAGCAGGGCTTGACTTCTCGTCAGCAGAAGAATCTGACCGAAGCGATCGAAAGAACCGGCGCTCTCGTTACCGGGCTCCGACGCCGAATCGAAGTAGAGCGCCGCGTTGGCGAAATGGGAGCCTACCGTAAGGAACTCGAGCGGCAGAACAGAGCTCTTGCCGATAATCAGGCGATTGTCGGCCCGCCGTTCTACGCGCTTTGCGCGGGCGCGTTTGTCGGCGCGCTCCTGTTTGCTCTGGCGCTCTTCCAACGCGTCGAACTGGTCTTTGGGCTTCTTGGCCTGCTGGCGACGATCGGATGCCTCCTGTATAAGACGACCGTTGAACGGCGGAATCGTCAGAAGCTGGAAGACAATCAGCGGCGGCTCGGTCTCCTCACGAAACAGTTAGATCAAGCGCAAAGCGAGATCAAAGACCTTGACGAAAAGTTCCCGGCTCCGTCGACTCAGACTACGGCTACGCTTGAATCTCGACTCCAAAAAGCAAAGAACGACCTTACGTTTTTCGAGAGTCTCGCTCCGGTCGAGGCGCAATGGCGGGAGACGACTCGGCTCTACCGCGCGCACGACGCTCGCGTTAAACGGGCCGAAGGCAAACTGAAAATCGCGCGTAAACGGTGGCGGTCGTGGCTGCACAGCGCATATCTGCCCACGTCGCTCAAACCGGTTCAAGTTCGCGATTTGCTCGCCAGAGTTGGAATTGCCGAAGATTTGCGTCGGCAGATCGAGGCGGTCTGTACGAAGATTGAATATCTGGGTCGCGAACGTCAGGGCGTCGTCGATCGATTCAACGCCGCCGTCGCGCTCGTTGAGAAATACAATGTTAAAGAGACGCTTCCTGCGCTCGCGCTGCCGAAATTGCGCGCTTTGCTCGACGAACATGCCGAGACCCTGACGAAAAGAGCGGCTCTTCTCGACGAGATGAACGCAATTAAGAAGGAGTGCCGCAAAGAGTTGGCTTTGCGCCGCCGTCAGGTTCGCGAGATTCGCCGGTTCCTTTCGGGCTACAACGTTAAGTCGAAGGAAGAACTTGTCGCCGCCGTCGATCGTTATTCGCTTTATCGCCGGCGCGTTGCGAATCTCGACGCCGTGCAGCAGCGGCTTGACGCTGGTATTGCCGGGTTCTGCCCAGAAGACGAGATCGGAGCTCTCCTTCTAGACGCGGAAACGCGCGCCGACTTGCCCGTTACGATTGAGAATCTGAATTCTCGAATCGAGGCTTTCAGCGCCGAACTCAAAGGCAAGCTCGAGCTTTCCGGGCGTCTTGGCCAACAGGCGGACGCGATTGCCGCGAAGAAGGGGTCGATTCGTCGCAGATTCGACGCTGTTGCAGCCGATCTTCGCCTTGCCAAAATGGCGGAACTGTGGCAGTCTCGCGCTGTTTCGGGACAGATTATGGAGGATATTCGCCGCGCTTACGAAAAGGAACGTCAGCCGGAGACGTTGCGCGAGGCGTCGCGCTACCTCAAGCGTCTGACGAACGGAATGTACGTCAATATCTGGACGCCGCTTGGAGAGGACGCGCTCTATGTCGACGCGTCGAACGGCGAAACGCTCGACGTCGCCGCTCTTTCTCGCGGCACGCGCGAGCTTCTCTTCATTGCGATTCGTTTGGCGCTTGTCGTTTCCTTTGAGAAACACGGCGTTCAGATGCCGCTGATTTGGGACGACGTTCTCGTTAACTTTGACTACCGTCGCGCGTCGACGGCGGCCAAGCTGCTGGTTGATTTTGCGAAAGCAGGACGTCAAATTTTCCTGTTTACGTGCCATGAGCACATCTGCCGTCTCTTCCTGCGGCTTGGCGTTCCGATTTGCGTACTTCCGACGCAGACGGATCCTTCGAAGCGTCGTTTCCGCGTTCTGACCCCGAAAAAACCGCTTGCTGCCGACGCTATGACGGTCGACGTTTCCAGTCCGGTCGAGGGCGGTCCGAATTTCAGCGAAGAGCCGGAAGGGCAGGACGACGAAGGTTCGATTGTCGTCGAGCCAGTTGCGCCCGCCGAAGAGAAATATTCTCCCAAGGAGGAAGAGCGAACTGAATATGTCATGACGGACGACGCTGAACATGTGTCCGCCGTTCAGCTTGAAACGGCCGTTTTGGAATCGCCAGTTCGACCTTATATGAACGTAGATCCCAGCGAAGTTGAGTCGCTCGGCATGCGCATTAAGGAAAGAGCGGACGTCGAGGTTTACGTTGAGTCGGAACCGACGCAAGACGCGACAATAAGCGACGTTTTTGTCGACAAGGAACCGGAAGAGAAAGTAGACGTCGACGATTTTGTCTATTCGACGAAACCCGTTGAGGATAACAAGGGCGATTACGACGCGTCTGTACGCAACGTTACTTTTGACGGCAAAGACGCGGAATTGCGAACCCTTGCGGACGTCAGCCCGACGTACTCTTCGGAACACGACAAAGTCAAAGGCGATTTCCGAGTCGTCGACGGCAGAAGGAAGAAGACCGTCTTGGAAACCCCGTTTGACAACGAAGAAGGAGTCGATTACGTTCAAGTCGATCCCGACGCCGACCTTATTGACGCCGACGGAGGTTGGTCGAACGTTTTGTCCGCCATGAAGGAGAGCGGCGACGACGGGTCTGACGATTCTTTCAGCGACTATATGTCCGACGATTACGAAGAGTCGGAAGACGAAGATTTCTCTGAAGACGACGAAAGCGATTTCGAGGAAGAGTATGAAGACGACGAATCCGAGGAAGAAGACGACGAAGAGTACGACGGAGAAGAGTACGGAGACGAAGAAGAGGAATAATTCTAAGGGGCGTTGAACTCTACGTCGGCCTCATAGAATCCTCGGCTAGGTTTTATTGAAAACGTCGATTGCGCATGCGTAATCGACGTTTTCTCTTTTCAGTAAGTGCAGCTAGGAACTTTCCAACCGTTTTTTCGTCTAAGACTCGCGGGAGCGTCTATTGTTCGTCAGGCGTCGGAGCGCCTGCGGAGCCATTTAATCGCGGCTCTTTCGTGTGCAGGTTGACAAAAAGATAAAACGGCCTAAATTTAACAATAGTAATATCAGATTTGACGAGTTGTTTGAATTTTGGGGAATGCGGCGGTTGAAACGACTCCGTCAAACCTCTACCGGACATTACAATAACTGCGAACGTTCAAATTTTTGTTATTGAACTTTTTTTTGGATTCAAAAAAGAGTATAATGACGGCGGCGTTTTCGCTTTCAGATGGCAATATAGACGTTAAACGCGTCGACGCCTTGTTTAACCCGTGTCATAAGGTTGCAAAGATGAAAGACAGTTTTTTTCAACGTATTTTCGACCGTAACCCTCAGGAATCTAAGTCAAGGAGTCGGCGCCTTTCGCTCGAATCGTTGGAAAACAGGGAATTGCTGAACGTCGATTGGGGCGGTTTCAGCGCGGAAACAACCTCAGAATACAGTCCGAGTACTTCCGCCGCCTATTCGGTTGACCTTCCCAGTAATGTCGATTCTGTTAACTTAGTCAATTTAGAAGGCGATTCTAAGGACGAGCTTGTTTCGATCTATGGTAGGGGCAAGACCGTTTCAGTCTATACCTGCACAAGCGACGGCGTATTCACCCTTAAAACCGAGCAGACGATTTCCACTCTCGGGAATTGGGGAATGTACAGCGACGTTACGTTCGGCGATTTGAATAACGACGGCTATGACGACATGGTGGTTGTTTCATCGACCGGCATGGCGTTGACCGCGACGATTTACACTTGGAATACTGTGAATGCGAGTTTTACAGAAGGCTCTTCCTATGCGCTTGACGTTACTCCTTTTGTCGACAGTTCCTCCCCCCGTTACGTTTTCACGGAATTTTCGTCCGCTCTTATCGCCAATCCTTCCGGCGGGTTTAACCTTGGGTTACAGGTTGCGACTCTTACGCCGTCTTCCTCGACTAAGGCGTTTGCCGTTTATAGCGGCTTGGGAACCAGTTCGTTTGGTTCCAACCCTGCCTCTAAACCCGCCATAACCGGTTCTCTTCTCGGCTCTACCACAATCAACGGCGAGAGCTATCTCCTTTTGAAAGAATCTACAGCTTCGACGAACTATCTTGTTCTCTCGAAACTCGGATCCAGGACGACCACGAAAACTTACTACGATTTCTCTAGTTACGGTTCGAAATTCGTCTTTGACTGGGTTGTTGAGAAGGAAGGTTTTCTCGTTGTTGGAGCGGTGTTGGGCGGCACGGGATCCAGCGGGATTGTCACTCTCAATGTTAAGACTGCGCCAGAAGACGGCGCGACCGTCGACGCTTCGACGCTCGGACAGTGGTTCAGCTCCGACTCGGTAACGTTGAACGCCTCTTCGATGGCGACGCTTGGCGATTGCGGCGGCGACGTCGATCCGGAACTGTTGATTGCGAATTCCGACGAGAGGTCGTCAGTATTCTATCTTGGCGACGCGTCGACTACTTACGGATATACCTTTACCAGTTCTGAAGTCGTTATTTCTTCGCCTGACTACGTTTCTGTATACGTCGGCGACGGCGATAACGACGGCGAGAAAGAAGCGCTCCTTATTGGGAGTATGTACGCCTATGTCGCCGACGTTGACTCCAGCGGAGCGCTTTCTAATCAGCGGGAGATTTATCGGTTTGCACAACCTGTATCTCAGGCTGTTTTTGGCGACTTTGACGGCGACGGACTTGTCGATATTGCCGTCAGGTATCGCGCAAACGTAGGTTCCAGCCTGCAAGTTTTCCGCCAGATTTCTGGCGGCGCTTTCGTCTCGCTTGCGACACAGACTGTGCCCGGATCGTTTACCGATCTCACAGTTGGGCGTTTCAGTCAGGCGAGCGTCGACGAAGTTGCCGTTCTTTCTACGCAGTATAAGAACGGCGTGGTCGGCTCGTCCGTTTACTGCTATAAACTCAATACTTCGACAAGTTCGCTTTCCCTCGTTTACTCAACGACCTATATGGGCGTCGGCTCCAATATTTCCTCCGGCAAGCTCTACGATCTCTGGGGTTCCGGGCGCGACGACTTGGTCGTTACGAATACGAGCGAGGACACGGCGACGGTTTTGCGTAATACCGGCTCATCGCTGACCCCCTCCACCGTTACGACTCGCTACGAAGGAACGAACGCGTGCTATCCGACGTCTTCGGCAATTGGCGATTTTAACGGAGACGGCCTTGCCGATCTCGCGGTGATGAACTCCTCCATGGGGTCGAATTTCGCAGAGCTCGTCTATTACCTTCGTTCCGAATCCGGCGGGCTTGGTTCCAAGCCTACCGGCCGCATTCGCGTTAATGGAACGGCCACGGCTAGCGACAATACGTCTCTTGTAGGGGAACTGCAGTGCGCCGACTTGAACGGCGACGGTTATTCGGATCTTGTCTTCGTCCGTAAATCAACCGACGGAGCGTCGTATGTCAGTTCCTTTATGGGCAACGGCGCCACAGGCGTTTTTGATCCCATAATCAATGATTCCATCTCTTGCGACCCAGCGTCGAATGCATACGGAGTAACGCTTGCAATGGTCAACCCCGACGATATTTCTTACGATTTCGTTTGGGCTCAGACTAAGACGTTCGGAGCGCTCTTGAACAACGATTCTGTTGTTTCGAGCAGCAAAGTTCAGTATGTTTTGCAATCGCGATCCGCCGCGGCGGGAAATTCTCTTGAAGGGGCGCTTAGCACGCAGCGGACTTGGCTCGACGAATGGTCCAATTTCTATATTGACGTTTGGGCGACGACCGGAGACGAAGAGGACTTTGGAGTTACGTCTGTTAGCGGACAGTTCAATTATAATCCGGATTACTTCGTTCTGTCTTCGGTTACGGGAGTTAACGGCTACACTGTTAATGAGACGTCCGCTTCCGGATCTGTTAATTATACCGTGACTGGATCGGGAACTCACGACACGCAAGGTTGGACGCTTGTCGCCCGCATGCTTTTCGTTCCGGTAGAGGGCGGCGGTTTGAGTCTTCACGACGACGGCAAAATGTACTCTGTATCGCCCGGTTTTAACGCCGCTGCCGCTTCTCAGGCTGTTAACGGAGCTAGAGTTACAGCTGCTGTTTGTCCGAAAGACGTTTCAGTTTATCCCCTTGCGTTCGACTTAAATGATAACGGTGAAGTCGACGGCGAGGACTTTGCGCTGTGCGTTAGCTATTATCCTACGACTAACCTTGAGACCATTACTGTCCCTAAACATCGTATTCTCGACATTAATGGAAATGGAACATACGACATTGAAGACTTTACGGTCTTGCTTACTTCATTTTCTTTGAAGTCGACAAGCGGTAAGGATTCTATATATCAGACCGAGCCTCAATGGACTACGCTTTCATCGGTTATCGAAGCCGCGGCTCTTGACGGAATCCTGACGTCTGCCGCGCTAGACAAGAATACGGAATTGGAGATTTTCGAAGACGAAACAGACGCCGCCGTTACGGACGCCCTTGCATTCAACGTTACAGAGCGAACCGTTGAACAGCGGGCTTTTACGACGGAATATCAGACTGCCAAAACTTCGAGAATCTGCGGTCCTATGCCGCTCAACGTGTTCCAAGACATTGATTTGGACGTCGATTTGGATTTGGACTTTTGATTGAAGTAGGTCTGAAGCGCTAGACTGCTTAGAAAGAAAAAAGAGGGGCGTCAAACGCGCGTTGCGTTTGACGCCCCTCTTGCTTTTCGAGACGTTTCTGACGGAGCTTAACTTCACGGCTCTGCGTTTTCAACGGTGGGACGTTTCTCCATGTAAATGACGTTGCCCGCCTCGTTATGCCAGACGTTTGTCATGAAATTCCGAATGAGGAACAGACCGCGTCCCGTTTTTTTCACAAGGTTTTCCGCGAGAGTAGGATCAGAGGCGTTTCCAACCGGGAAACCGGTTCCCTCGTCCTGTACGGACGCGAGAGCATGCCGAGAGTCCAACTCAACGGATAAATGAACGCGTTTCGATTCGTCGCGTCGGTTTCCATGTTCAACGGCGTTCTCCAACGCTTCGCTAAGCGCTAAACGCATAGCGAACTGATCGGACTCAATCCAGCCGCGTAACGCGAGCTGTTCGACGACCTGATCGACGTACGTGTCTCCAGATCCGGAACGACTTGGGAGCTCCGTCGTTAAACGCCAAGTATCGGATGTGACTGCGTCGGATGGCATTGAACGTTCCCTTCGACAGCGCGTCGCTCGCCGTTAGACGAACGACAGACGCCGGATTTTGCCAAAAGTCAGAATTAATTGTTGATAAGCGCGCGCTGCGCCTCGATTTCCGACGGGGTAATTCTGAAGAGGGAATCCAATTTCGTGATCTTAAAGACCTCAAGATTACTCGGATTGATGTTGCAGAGGAAGAGCGTAACTTTCGCCTCGTCCGTCTTTGCCTTAAGCGAGATGAGCGCACGGAGCGCGGAACTCGACATAAATTTCACGTTACGAAAGCTAACGATGAACCGATTGGCGGCGGCGCACGTGGAAAGCGCGCCGATAATCTCGTCGCTCCACTGTTGAATCGTCATTTCGTCGCTTAACTTAGTATCAAGGCATTCGACGATCGCCGCGTTGTCTACGTATTGAACCAGGATATGGGCTGAACTCATGGAAAACTCTCTTGTTTAAAGGTCGCGCGTTAGCGACGACGGACAAAGGTATTAACTTAAACAGTATATCGGCGCTTGCGTCAAGGCGCCAGTTTATTCCGTACTGCCCAAACTGCGGCCTGAGTACGGTCGCTTACGTCGAGCTTACGGAGAATATTCTGCACGTGTTCTTTTATCGTGTCTAAACTTAACTGCAGCGAGGCGCTAATCTCCTTATTGCTAAGCCCCAGAACGATATGCCGCAACACCTGCGCTTCCCTTTCCGTAAGCGGACTGAGCGGATCAACGGCACGTCGTCTTAAATGGGGCGCAACTTTGCGGAGTTCGCCTGCGGTCGCCCCTAAAGTTTCTATGCGTTTGGAGGCGTCGGCTGGAGCCGACTTTTCTTGTTCCGACGGTTCCTTTTGGCGGACGAGTTCACGAATTACGCGAAGTATCTCTGATTTTGCCGTCCCTTTAAGGATGTACGAGTCGGCGCCGGCGGCAATTGCCCGCGCGAAGAAATCCAATCGGTTTTCGTTCGCAAAGAATACGACGCGACCGTCGAATTCTTTTTTACGCAGTTTGGCGACAACTTCGAATCCGGAACCGTCTGTAAAGGCGGCGTCTAACATAAGGAGATCGGGCAGTACTTCAAGCGTCTTCCCGTATGTTTGCTTTGCCGTTTGGGTCTCGCCGACGACCTCTATATTGGAGTGGGCAAAAAAGGAAAAGAGACCTGCCCGAACAACAGGACGCGAATCGGCAATGACGACGCGTATCGGCATTGGTCCTTTCTCCAGGAAAAAAACTACGGCGTGGACGCCCCTTCGTTGCGGAAGAACCCGTCTCCTCTCTTGATTTTAACCTCAGCCGTTCTCGGCGTCAAGGATTTTTAAATGGCAAAAATGCAAGTCCGGATTTGAGTCAAATGTAATCGGTCTTAGACAGTACCCCAAAAGGAGGGGGACGGCGCGTCCCGTAGGAACGCCGTCCCCCTTTAAACAAGCATGCAGCTATGCCTGCTCCGTCAAGCGAGACTCAAATACTCCGTCGATTGGTTATTTCGCCGCTTCAATCAGGTAGAGTTTACCGTTGAATTCCAGGATAACCGGTTCCTTAAAGACGAGGTACTGAGAGAAACGCTGCCCGTTCGTTGCGACGAGATTGAAATATTCGTCGCTGAACTGAACGACTTGAATCGGCTTAGCGGATTTTTCCGTCTCCGCGTCGATAGCGCTGTCTACCCAACGTCCTTCCTTCAAATAGAAGGTCTTATCGGCGATGTTCTTCATATTCTGCGTCGAATTTGAAGGAGCCATACCCATTGGCGCGGGAGCAGAACTTGCAATGCTTGACGCAATGAATCCGCCTCGCGCCATTGACCCTGCGGACGCCGATCTACGAGCGCCCATCATTCCACCGCCGCCCATACCGGCCATGGCTACGCCAGAGGCCCCCATAGCGCTGGAATCAGAAGAATTCGAAGCCGCTGCCGCGAGCTCCATATCTTCCTGAACGCTGTCGGCCGAAAGGGAATCGATTGAGTTCATTTTACGGTAAGACTGTTTGAGGCCTCGTTGCCCAAATCCGGACGCGTTAGACGATTGCGACGCAAGAGCTTGGAAATTGGACGTGGCGAATCCCGCATTGGACGCGTCGTTAAGCGCGACAGAGTCGTCGGCCAAGAACGACGTGTACGGAGTTAGGATTCCGTGCTTCTTCGCAAGTTGAAGGAGTTCGTCCATGAGTTCTTTATTGACGCCGTTTAGGTCAAGCTCGTCGATAATTTCCCCTATGCGTCGACCTGCCCAGAGACGTTCGATATACGCGTAGGAAGAGTCTTCGCTATGAGCAATTAGCGAACCCTCGAAGTCAAAATTGACGTCCTTGTCGCCAATTTTGCCGGCAGCTTTAATTGCGACGTCGCCGGGGTCGGAGTATCGGCCCGTAAGAACAATTTGCTCGCCGGCAAAGATATCAATGGGGCCGGAAGGATAAACAAGATTGGTAAAGTATTTTTGATCCGGTTTGTCTTTTTTCAGGAATTCAAACGAGACCTCAGAAAAGACTGGCGCGTCAATTTGACCGTATAACCTGGAAACGCTGTCTTCAATATTCTCGTTTGGCTTGACGTAGACGCCCTGACCGCGCCCGTCGCGTATGAAGCGGTCTAAGAGTCGCGAATTAACGTCATATCCGACTCCGAGAGTAAAGAATCGCGCGCGGTTCTTATTGTCTTCCCGCGCGACTTGCGCCAATTTCATCTCGTTCGTTTCTTTGGTTGTGGGCTCGCCGTCGCTCAAAAAAACGAGGTACTTCGGGTTAGTGGAGTCGTCTTTTCCGAGCTGAGCGAAGGAAGACGTAATAGCGTCAATAATGTTCGTACCGCCGCGCGCTCGGACCGAATTGACGAACAGAGCCGCTTCTGTCCGCGTTTCCGCGGAACTGACCTGCAATTCAGGCTTATAAACAGAAACTTCTGAATTGAAGAGTACAATATTAAACTTATCGCCGTCGCGAAGCCGTTCCACGACAAATTTAAGCGATTCGCGCGCTTGTTCGATCTTTTTTCCGCTCATGCTTCCTGAGACGTCAAGCGCAAAGACGATCGTTTTCGGGAGAGGAGCGCTGTCTTTGTCTTCGATCTTTGGCGACGCTAAAAGAAGGAAATAACCGTCTTCGGATTCATTCGGTCGGTAGCTTTGAATCTTTGCGGCGAGTTCGTCTGAGCTCTGGTCGAAAAAGAGGCGCATGTCGTTGGTCGGAACTTTATCCTGCAACGAGTATTTGACCTTTGCAGAATTCTTTCCGACGCGTTCAATATTTACGTCAAGGGTAGGGGAGTATACGTTTTTGAGCTCGGTATCTCCGACGATCGTTAAGTCAAACGATGTTTTGCCGACCGGCTTACTTGAATACTGGGCGCAACTGAGGGGGAAATAAAACTCGGTGAGTCCGTCGTTGACGCGCATGAGTTGCGAATAACTCAACGTGACGGTGCGCGATTCGCCCGCAGGAATGGGGAAGACGCTCGTCTTGAACATGCCCGTCCCAACCCATTCCATCAGAGCTGGATCGCGATTCTTGCGAACGATTGATTCGTACGTCTGGCGCGCTTCTTTGGCGTCGAGGAGTTTAGCGGGGTACTCTTTACCGTTGACGAGAAGCGTCATAGAGTCGATCGCTCCGTCGTAGGGAAGCGGAAAGACGAAGGCTGTTTCAATAGTTGACGAACCCTCGTTTTTGAAAGTTTGGGAAACGTCGACCTTTGCCACTGAGTCCGATAGAGTCGCGGCGACTTCGAGCGATTCGATTTTGTATGGAGTCGACTCTTCAATGGGAACCGGACGAACAATCCATCGAGGGAGCGGACGCGGACGAACCGGTTCAATCAAAAAACCCTGACCGGAGACAATACTGGGGAAGAATACTGTCAGACACAACATGAACGCCGTAAAGAGGACGATCCGGCGTTTGAAAAAACATTTCAAATCAGCTTTCATAACGCTTTCTCCTATAAGTCGATTTTCATCTGAAACCGAACAACGTGAATTATACTACAAAAAAGAATCGCATAACAGATTGATTTTAGGAAAAATCGAGCATGTTGAGAGCGCCTTGCGCATTCGATATCTCTGAAAATACCATAAAAGAAATTTTTTTAAAGAAAAGTTAGTTTTTTCTAACTTTTCTTATTGACGTTTTTGTTATCCCATAGTATATTGGGTTGCGTTGGCGCGATACATGGTTTGTTGAACGTTGACATTCAGCGTAAGCCTTTTAGGTTTCAGCTGATCGATTCTTTCTTGCGCTCTCTAACCGGGGAGGACGAACGTCTCCTAATCGTCCTCCCCGGATAGAATTTTCTGAGAGTTTAAAGATACTTGTTTATCTGTTTTTTCTATCTTCCAGTTAAGTCTGAGTTATTTACGCTTTGTTTGGTATCTCCTTTTTGTCGGAATGTAAAGGTTCTCCTATAAAACTAAACTGATTATCTTTGAGAGCAATTACTTATAGATATAATTGAAACGTTTTTAAAAGTTAGATAGTTCTAAACTGGAAAGATGAAAGCCTGTTAAACTGGCAAAGAAATCTTGTCGTCAGTCTCTTTAAACTGGACTTGTTCCCGCTCTATGTATCGCAGGTTTATCTTTGAATGTCGCGTTATACACTGACACGACGCAGCTCTGGACTAACGTAAGTTTGGGTTTGAGACATAAATCGGCAAGGTCTATGTCGTATCCATTAAAGAACAGTCGGCCCGCGCTTTGGAATAATGACAAAACGCAGGCTGAATGTTTAGAGGGCGACGACGTGGCGAATATCTTCTTACCCTTAATTCCTCTTTTCGTCCTCCTCTTTTTCCTTTTCTAGGAGCTTGTCCAATTTGTTTTCTTCTTCTCGTATCTTTTTTCTGGCGGCAAATTCCAAAATTGCGATCAGTGTCAAAATAAGCGCGGTTT
>CADACS010000085.1 GCA_902786505.1 uncultured Planctomycetota bacterium
CAGACTCGCCGTCCGCGAAAAGGGACGGGATAAACGCGCCCGTCCCGAAGGCGGCCGCAGACGCCGTTATGCCCTTGAGAAAATTTCTTCTTGCGAGTAAAGCCATTTTCTTTGAATCCTCCCGACAGAAAACTGGTTGGATAATAATTCTCACGAAACAGGGATTCCGCGCTTCGTAACTGAGAGCTATTATAGCCGCCGACGTTCTTGAATTCAACAAATAAGGAAAAGATTTTCGTATTCATGTCGCGACTCTTTTCGCCGTCTCTCCCGATCAAGGTCTGTCGTGAGCGTCTTGAAAATGGGAGAAAAAGAAAGGGAAATACGTTTTTTACCGTCTACCCCTTGTCTAAAGATAAAACGGCTGTAATATAGTAGACTCAAAGGATAGTTTCCTAACGACGCGTCGCGAGGTTGCGGCGCCGTTTAGGGAAGGATAAGCAAATCGAACCTTAAGAGGACAAAAATGCGACGTCTCCTGATTGCTGGCAACTGGAAAATGAATATGAAACTTGATTCGGCGAAAGCCTTGGCGCAAGGTCTGAAAGAGGCCGCGTCCGGCGTTTCCGAAGTTGATATCGCCGTTTGCCCGCCGAGCGTTTATGTTCAACCGGTTTGCGAGATCCTGAAGGGATCGAATATCGGCGTCGGCGCCCAGAACGCTTACTTTGAAAAAGCGGGCGCGTTCACCGGCGAACTTGAAATGGCCATGCTGACCGACGTTGGGTGCCAGTACGTCATTCTTGGGCACAGCGAACGCCGTCACATCATGGGCGAATCGAGCGAATTGGTCAACCTTAAGGTTCGCGCCGCGCTGGCCGCCGGTCTTTGCCCGATCGTCTGCATTGGCGAACTGCTCAAAGAACGCGAAGCTGGCGTAACCAACGACGTCAACCGCCGCCAGCTCGACGGTTCTTTCTCCGGCGTTACCGCTGAAGAAATGAAGAAGTGCGTTATCGCGTACGAACCGGTTTGGGCGATTGGAACCGGCAAAGTTGCTACGCCCGATCAGGCTCAGGAAGTACACGCCGACGTTCGCGCGTGGCTTACCGAACGCTATGGTAAAGACGTCGCCGACGTCGTTCGTATCCAGTACGGCGGAAGCGTTAAGGGCGGAAACGCCAAGGAAATCCTCAGCAAGCCCGACGTTGACGGCGCGCTTGTTGGCGGCGCTTCCCTTAAGGTCGACGCCTTTATGGAAATCATCAACAACGTTCGTTGACGTTTACTCCGTTCGACGTTGCGTTGTCTGCCGTGCGCGTCTCGTTTGGCGCGCACGCTGATAACAAGTTGGGGACGGGGTTGCCCATCTCCGACTTGGACCGATAGAACAATTTTGTTGACGTCAAGGTTTCGCGTTGTCGAGCGGAGCGTTGATTTGGCGTCTCCGTAGTTAGAATTCATCGCGCGACTGAGGATTGGAACAGTTCTGTCCAACGTCGGCGCCTAGGATTTAAAGATATGTTTATCGCTAGTTTAAAAGCTCTTCTGTTTCTGTTCATGGTCTTGCTGTGCCTGTTCCTCATCCTCATTGTCCTGATTCAGCGCGGCAAGGGCGGCGGTCTGGTCGGCGCTTTTGGCGGAATGGGCGGAAGCAGCGCGTTCGGCGGTAAAACTAGCGACGTTTTCGTTAAGATTACGGTCTGGACGGCGATTATTTGGTTCGTCACCTGTATCGGCGGCCGCTATGTCATCGATATGAATTCGCATAATTCGCTGTTGGATCAGGCTTCCGGCGGCGCTGTGACCGCTCCGGCCAATCCTCCGGCGGACGCGACTCCGGCAACTGACGCCGCCGCTCCGGCCGCGTCAGACGCGCCTACCGCGGAAGCCGCTCCCGCGACGCCTGCGGCGCCTGTGACGAACGAGGTTCCTGCGGAGCCTGTCGCTCCCCGTTCGCCCTCGCCGACTGAATGAAGTAATTGATTCGGACGCCGGCGCGATAGGGTTCGCGGCAGTTTCGGCGGTTTTCCTCGGCGCGTCTTTTGCGCCTCGCTTGCCGAACGGCCGTAAAACGCCGAGCGTCCTTGACAGACGTCGCGTCTGAACGCGGCGTCTCTGTAATTAAGTTTCTCGGCTTCAGTAAGGCGTTTTGCGCATTTGTCGCTTTTGCGACGGCGATTCTTCCCCATTGACGCGTAGCGGACGGCATACGACGTCCTTCGAGCTTGATAAGAAGAGGATAGCACATGCTTGTCAGTATGACGGGATTCGGATCGGCGACAACGCGCGAAAACGGATTCTTAATTTCGTCTGAAATTAGAGCGGTTAATAATCGCTTCTTAAAAACGACGATTAAATTGCCCGACGGTTTTGCGTCTCTTGAAACGAAAATCGACGAGCTCCTGCATGCTCAAATCGTTCGCGGTACCGTTAATTTTTCTCTGAAACTCGACCGTGAAGCTACGGAAAACGACCTCGAAGTTAACAGTCAGACCTTAAAACGTTACCTTGACGAAGCGGCTGCTTTTGCTCGCAAGTATCCGGACGCGCCCGCATTTAACGGTCTTGGTTCTTTTGTCGAATTTCTTCGTCTTCCCGGCGTTATCCGCGATAAATCGGCGTCGGAACGCGAAAATTTGCCGACGCTTCTGTGGGACGCGATCGCGCGTAATGTAAACGCGGCTTTGGAGCGGCTTCAGGAGATGCGCAAAACGGAAGGGGCTGCCACGGCGACTTACCTTGCCGGCAATATTGAGCAATTGCGCGTTTCCATAGGCGAGATTAAAGAGTTAGCTCCGACCGTCGTCGCCAATTATCGCGAACGTTTAGCCGAGAGAGTCGGGAAAGCTCTGGAGGAAAAAGGAGCGACGCTCGATCCAGTCGACCTGATTCGCGAAGTTGCCATATATACAGACAAGGTAGATATTTCCGAGGAGATTTCGCGTTTTTATTCTCACTTGGATCAGTTCTCGACGGCGATGAACAACGAGACTGCTTGCGGTAAAAAATTGGATTTTGTTACGCAAGAAATGTTTCGAGAAACGAACACGATCGGTTCGAAGGCGAATTCCCCCGACGTGTTGCGTCATGTCGTTGAAATGAAATCGACAATCGAGCGCGTTCGTGAAATGGTTCAAAACGTAGAGTGATCGCGTTTGCCCTTGCAAGCGCGTGAACCGCGGAGGCTGCCATGACGACAGAGAGCGAAGAGAAAAATATTAAAAAAGGTCGGGTTATTGTCGTTTCCGGGCCTTCCGGCGTCGGTAAAGGGACGCTGCTCAGACGGCTTTTTGCAGAAACGGAGTTTCCTCTGTCGTTAAGCGTTTCGGCGACGACGCGCGGGCCGCGTCCTGGCGAAAAGAACGGCGTCGATTACTGGTTTTTGACGCGCGAGGATTTTTTGGCGCGGCGCGAACGCGGCGAGTTCCTCGAATCGTTCGAGGTCTATGCGGGCGGCAATCTGTACGGCACGCTGCATAAGACGGTAGAAGACGCAGTTAACGCGGGTCGATGGGTCGTTTTAGAGATCGACGTTAAGGGCGCGAAGAGCGTTGTCGAGAAGATTCCCGAAGCGACGACCGTTTTTATTGCGCCTCCTTCCATTGAAGAGTTGCGCAGGCGTTTAGAAGGACGCGGTTCGGAATCGCGCGAAGAGATCGATAAGCGCATGGCTCAGGCTCAGACGGAAATCGATTCCAGCGATTTTTATCAGTATCGCGTCGTTAACGACGAACTCGACAAAGCGTTAAAAGAATTGATTGACGTATTAAAGAAGGAATCGCGGGCAAACTGAGCGAGACGCCGTTGCGATTTCCTTTGGACGTAGGGGACACAAAAGCGTTCGTTTGGGCGCTTTCAGAATTTGGAGAGAAAGATGATTGAAGAACTCAAAGAAGAGGAATTGATTAAAAAGGTTGGCGGACGTTTTCGACTTTCCTCGCTGATCCAGAAGCGTCTTGTCGCGCTCAATCGCGGCGGAACTTCCTTTGTCGACGCTCCTAAGAACAAGAACAAGCTGGAGATCGTTATTCAGGAGATTATGGAAGACAAGATCTTTCTGAACATGGACGACGAACTGGTTGAGAATCCTTCTGGACTTCCGCAAGACGAATCACAAGACGTCGCCGAATGACGTTTGGCCGTTTGCTCGTCTCCGCTTTATTCGGTCTTCAGATCGGCGCGCGGCGGCAAGTTGGCATACGAACGCTCTTCCTGCCGGCAGGGCGTTTTTCAGCGTTGCGTTCGCGTCATAAGCCTTTGACGCGAATCGCATGGGCTTGTACGACAGATCCTTTGACAGAATCTTCGAGACAGGGAGAGCCGGTATGCAAGATCTCACAGGCGTAGAAATCCTTCTGGGGGTGTGCGGCGGAATTGCCGCCTATAAGGCCGCGGCGCTTACAAGCCTTTTGATAAAGTCGGGAGCGGGCGTTACCGTTCTCATGACGGAGGCCGCAACAGAGCTTGTCGCTCCTAAGACGTTTGAGGCACTTTCGGGCCGTCCCGTCGCAACTTCGCTCTGGAAGTCGAACTCAGCGCATCCCCACATCGATTTGGCGCGAAAAGCCGATTTATTCTGTATTGCGCCCGCTACCGCAAATATAATTGCGAAAGCGGCGTGCGGAATAGCCGACGATCTCATGAGCTCGACGGTTCTGGCTTTTGACAAGCAGATATTCATGGCTCCGGCGATGAATACTGTTATGTGGGAGAAACCCGCGACACAGAGAAATATTCA
The DNA here is from genome assembly GCA_902786505.1 of uncultured Planctomycetota bacterium. Classification (GTDB taxonomy): domain Bacteria; phylum Planctomycetota; class Planctomycetia; order Pirellulales; family Thermoguttaceae; genus RUG369. The sequence continues at coordinate 4,682 of CADACS010000085.1, forward strand.
ACGTCTCGTTGAAGACGGCGTCGTCATAATCGGCCCCGACGACGGGCGATTGAGTTGTGGGGAATCCGGTCCGGGACGCATGGTTTCTCCTGAGACTATTGCCGAGACAATCGCAAAATTTCGTTGAGTCTTACAGAAAAATGTTGTCTTGACGTTGTTGAGGCGACTGTTTTGACCGGTGCGTAAAAGCTTGAAGTGGGCGCGCCCGGGGCGTTTTCGAACGTTTTTCTTGGTAAGTTGAAAAATTTTTGAATAAAATCGTCTTTTTTTTACCTATTTTAAAAAAACCTCTTGTCGAAAAGCATTCTTCTGCTAAAATCTTCCGCACATTACAAATTACCGACGGCGAAGAACGTCGATACGCGCCGCTTGGATTCTTTAATTCCAAAGCGCAGCAAAGCCGCTCGTAAAGAGCCCCGGAGACGGTCGGACGACTTTCTCGGTACGGCTTCGAGTCAGCGTTCTTCGTAAAGAAGCCTTGGTCAGAAGCAAGGTCTTGTTTAGTCGGCGACTGTAACGTTTACGTATTCGGAAATAAATTCAAACGAGTCAGCGACGCGCTTTTTGCGCGCCGTTCTCGCGAGAAGCGAAGTTACATAAGCGTCAGTTAACGCGTCTTGAGCGAGTGTTTCGAGAATTGCTGTTACTCGACGGAGATATTTGTCAATTAGGTTACGAAAGTACGGAGAAAAAAAGTGTCGACTTCCGGCAATAACGTTATCAGAATCAGAATGGAAGCTTACGATCACGCCGCTCTTGATCAGAGCGCGTTGGAAATTGTAGACGCCGCGAAACGCACCGGCTCGATTGTGCGAGGTCCGATTCCGCTCCCCACGCGTATTGAGCAGTACACCGTGCTTTCCAGCCCTCACGTTGACAAGAAAGCCCGTCAGCAATTCGAAATTCGCACGCACAAGCGCGTTATCGATATCGTTCAGGCGACCGCCAAGACGATTGAAGCGCTCAATAAGCTTAGTCTTCCCGCTGGTGTTGACGTCAAAATCAAAGCGACAGGCGCTCGTTGATCTGCGAATATAGTCATCGTATCGGTCTTCACCCTTAACAACGGACCGCAATGCGATTTAGGAAACTGTCTGAATAAGACAAACGAAGGATAATAAAGATATGGGTATCGGTTTACTTGGACAAAAACTCGGTATGAGCCAGTTATACACCGAACAGGGAGAAGTGATCCCTGTTACCGTAATTCAAGCCGGACCGTGCTGCGTTCTTCAGGTGAAGACGCTTGAGCGCGACGGATACGAAGCGGTGCAGCTTGGTTTCAAAGATAAGCCGCGTCGTCTCGCGAGCCGCAGTGAACGCGGTCACATCGCTAACATCGAGAGCAAGCGCTCCGCCTCTCGCGCGGCTGCCGGCGTCAAGCTTTCGAAGAAGGCTGAATGCGAACCGCAACGTTTCATTCGCGAATTCCGCGGTTCGGTAGAAGGCGTTGAAGTCGGTCAAAAATTTGACGTTGAAGTCTTCAACGACGTGTTTGCGGTCGACGTTACCGCGAACAGCAAAGGCCGCGGCACCGCCGGCGTTATGAAGCGTCACAACTTTGCCGGTCAGCGCGCGACGCACGGCGTTAAGAAATGCCACCGTCACCTCGGCGGCACGGGCTGCAGCTCTTATCCGAGCAGAACGCTCAAAGGTAAGAGAATGGCGGGACATTACGGAAACGCTCGTTGCACGATTCGTAATCAAAAAGTTGTCGTCGTCGATAAAGAAAATAATTTGCTTGTTATTCGCGGCGCGGTTCCGGGTCCGACCGGCGCGTTTGTCTCGATTCGTCCGACCAATAAGTTGCCGGCTCCGAAACATAACAAGTGGCGGCTTGCCTGATCTTAGTCGGGTCGTATCGTCGCGTTTACGATAACAATCAAACTAGTATAAATTGATAGTAAAATGACTAATTTACCGATTTACGACAAGACCGGCGCCAAAGTTGGGGATTTCCAAATCGACCTTGAAGCGCTTGCTCCGAAAGTCAGCAAGCAGCTTCTTCACGACGCCGTCGTTATGTATCAAACGAACCTTCGTCAAGGTTCCGCTAAAACGAAGACTCGTTCTGAAGTCTCCGGTTCCCGTAAAAAGATGTACCGCCAAAAGGGTACGGGCAACGCGCGCGCCGGTCATAAGCGCAGCGGCGTCCGTCGGGGCGGCGGTCATATCTTTGCTAAGACCCCTAAGGATTGGTCTTACCGTCTTCCTCGCAAAGCTCTGCAGGCAGCTACCCGCATGGCGATGGCGGAAAAGGTTCGCGGCGATTTCGTCAAGATGATCGACGCGTTCGAAATGCCGGCTCCTAAAACGAAGGACGCCGCCGCTATTCTCGCGAACCTGAAGTTCGATCGCACCGTCCTCGTGGTCGTTGGCGAATATGATAAGAACGTCTACATGAGCGTTCGTAACATTCAGAAGGCAAGGGTCATGCCCGTGTCCGATCTGAACGCGTATGAAATTCTTCGTCCGAAAAATCTCCTGATTACGAAATCGGCGATGGACCAGTTTATTAAAACGCGCGTCGCCGAGTGAGTCGCGTCTGGCGGGTTAATAAGCAAGAGAAGAATAGAAGGATAATAAAATGCCAACATGCAAAGACGTTACCGATACGAACCTCGTTCTCGAGCCGTATCAGGTTATTATTCGCCCGATCGTGACTGAAAAAGCGTTCCACAATTCGACGGCGAGAAACACGTATACGTTTGAAGTCCACAAGCTGGCTTCGAAGACCGACGTTAAAGAAGCGATTGAAGCTCTTTACGACGTTAAGGTCGTCGCCGTTACGACGCAGAACCGTAAAGGTAAGAAACGCCGAACTCGCAAAGGCGTCGGACGTACGCGATCCTGGAAGAAAGCGATGGTTACTCTCGACGACGAGCACCGTCTCGATCTCTACTGATAGCGACCTATTTCGGAACAATAACGTAATTTAGAAGCGAGATAATAAAATGGGAATTCGACGATATAAACCGAATAACGCGGGTCGGCGAAACATGAGCGTCAGCGATTTTGCCGAGCTGACGAAGGGCGCGAAGCCGGAAAAGAGTCTTCTTCGTCCTAAGAAGCGCTGCAGCGGTCGCAATAACCAGGGCATCATTACCGTCCGTCACCGAGGCGGCGGTCATAAACGCCACATTCGTCTTATCGACTACCGTCGCAATAAGGACGGTATGGTCGCGACTGTCGACTCGATCCAATACGATCCTAACCGCACCGCGCGTATCGCGCTCCTCGTTTACGAGGATGGCGAAAAGCGTTACATCATCGCGCCGGAAGGCTTGACCGTCGGTATGAAGGTCGTCTCCGGAGCTGAAGCTGAACCGCGCGTCGGAAACTGTCTGCCTTTGAGCAAGATTCCGCTCGGTTCGGAAATCCACAACATTGAACTCCGTCCCGGACGCGGCGCCTGCATGTGCCGCAGCGCCGGAACGAAAGCGACCTTGGTCGCGCGCGAAGAAGATTGGGCTCAGCTCAATATGCCTTCTGGCGAAATTCGCCGCGTTCCGAGTTCCTGTCGCGCCGTCGTCGGCGTCGTTGGCAACGGCGAGCAAATGAACATCGTCCTCGGCAAGGCCGGGCGCGTTCGTTGGCTTGGTCGTCGTCCGTACGTCCGCGGTACCGCGATGAACCCGATCGACCACCCGCACGGCGGTGGCGAAGGTCGTACGAAGGGCGGTCGTCATCCTGTCACCCCGACTGGTAAACCGACCAAAGGTACTTCGACCCGTAAGCACAAGAAGGCTTCGAACAAGGCGATTATTCGCCGCCGTCGCAGCCGACGTTACGGTTTGTTGAAGCTTTCCTGATATAGCGAAACGGTTGACGTCGCAAAGTTAGCGAGCGCCGTCTCGTAACTTTGCGACCCGGTTTTCAAATCAATTTTAAACTGAAAACACAACGGATATCACATGAGTAGATCAATCAAAAAAGGTCCGTTCGTTGATGAGAAACTTTTCGCTAAGATCGAAAAGCTGGATCAACAAGGCAAAAAAGAGCCTGTCAAGACGTGGGCTCGCGCTTGCACGATCGTTCCTGAGTTTGTTGGACATACGTTTCTCGTTCACAATGGCAAGGCTTTCCTGAAGGTGTTCGTCACCGAAGAAATGGTCGGTCATAAGCTTGGCGAGTTCTCCTTGACGCGTATCTTCCGCGGACACGGCGGTAAGGCAAAGTAATTCAAAAGGCGCTAATATGCAAGAAAAAACTGAAGACAAAGTTCCTCAATATCGCGCGATTCACAAGTTCGCTTCGATCAGCGCGCAGAAAGTTCGCGTATTTGCCGACCTTATTCGCGGCAAATATGCCGACGAAGCGATGACGCTTCTCGAATGTTACCCCAACCGCGGCGCGCGCATGCTTGAAAAGGTGCTCAAAAGCGCCATGCATAACGCCGAAGATCTCCGCGCTCAGAACGTCGATCAGCTTGTCGTAGCCGAAGTTCGGATTGACGAAGGTCCGATGCAGCGTCGCTGGCGCGCCGGCTCCCGCGGCGTATCGTACGTAATTAAACTTCGCTCGAGTCACATCAGCGTCGTTTTGAGGTAAGAATAACGAACTAAAAGGCAAGACTTCACGAAGTCGCCATAACATACGAGGAATACGCTAAGAATGGGTCAGAAAGTAAATCCCGTCGCGTTTCGAGTCGGCGTCATGGAAGGTTGGAAGAGCCGTTGGTATGCTCCCAAAAAGGAGTTTTCCGTCCTTCTGGTCGAAGATAAAAAGATTCGCGATTTCATTAAGAAGCATACGGACAAAGGTCCGGACGGCAAAGACACGCTGAGTTTCCCCGGCGTTGCGAAGATCGAGATCGAACGTACCCGCGATGAAGTACGCGTGATCATTTGGTCGGCCGATCCCGGCAGCATGATTGGTCGTAAAGGCGGTCGCCGCGAAGAGCTGCAAGCTGAGCTTCAGCTTCTCACCGGTCGTCGTATCAATCTTAGAATTGAAGAAGTTAAGAATCCTGAACTTGTCGCGCAGTTGGTTGCTGAAGACATCAGCGATCAGCTCGTTAGACGCGCGAGTTTCCGCCGCGTCATGAAGCACGCGATGGCGAAGGCGATGGAGAAGGGCGCGAAGGGCGTCAAGATCCAGTTGTCCGGACGTCTGGGCGGCGCTGAAATGGCGAGAACTGAAAAACAGTCTCAGGGATCGATTCCACTTTCGACGTTGCGCGCTAAGATCGATTACGGCTTCAAAGAAGCCAAGATCGCGCAAGGTCATATTGGAGTTCAAGTTTGGATTAATCAAGGCGAATATAGCGAGGACGATAACAATGGCCAGAATGCCGAAAAGAGTCAAGCACCGAAAAATACAAAGAGGGCGTATAAAAGGTAATGCGACCCGCGGTCAGGCGGTAAGCTTCGGAGATTACGGTCTTCAAACTCTTGAAGGCGGCTGGATTCCCGCGGCGACCATCGAAGCCGGACGTATTGCCGCGCAACAGTACCTTCGCACCGAAGGTAAGTTGTACATTCGCATCTTCCCCCATAAGTCGATTACGTCGATTCCGCTCGAAACTCGTATGGGTAAGGGTAAGGGCGAGCCTGAATACTGGGCCGCTGTTGTTCATCCCGGTACGATCATGTACGAAGTAGGCGGCGTTCCGGAAGAAACCGCGAAACTTTGCTTCAATCGTTTGGCTCACAAGATGCCGGTCAAGTGCCGCCTTGTTCGCCGTAAGGCGATCTGAGCGCCGGAAAAGAAAGAGTCGCCCGTGAGCGACGGGCGACTCGATCTTGGTAGGACATACCCTTGAATTCAAATCGGCGAGCCGCCGTATTTGAGGAAGAGTTGAGATACAATGAAGGCTAAAGAAATTAGAGAAATGAGCGATGAGCAACGCGCGAGCCTGCTCAAAGAGACGATCGACAAATTGTTCAAGCTTCGCGTTCAAGCTCGCATGGAACGATTGGATTCACCGAGCGAAGTCGGTAAAGCGAAGAAACTTATCGCTCAAATTAAAACCATTCAACAAGAAATCAACGGTTAAGAAAGTTCGAAGTCCGCTTGCTGCGACTTAGAGACGCTTTCATAGCGAGGATATTAAATGCCTAAGATGAACCTGGTCGGCGTCGTCAAGACCGACAAAATGAAGAAGACGCGTCGTGTTGAGATTCCGCGTATTAAGAAGTACCCGAAATACGGCAAGTACGTTCACACTCGTACGGTCTGCTACGTTCACGACGAAAACGACGAGTCTGCTGCTGGCGACGTTGTTGAAATCGAAGAAAGCCGTCCTACGTCAAAACTGAAGCGTTGGACGCTTGTCAAAATCGTTAAAAAAGCGGAGAAGATTGGCGGCTGATTTCTCTTTGAGAACTACGAGCCGTCCCTTTGCGGCGAGCGCATGTTTGCCGAAAGGATAGAATTAGAAGTAACCATTTAGTGGAAGCGAGTAAGAACCATGATTCAAATGCAAACTCGTTTGGACTCCGCAGACAACACCGGCGCTAAAGAACTGCAGTGCATTAAAGTGTTGGGCGGCACCCACCGAAGAACCGCCAAACTCGGCGATATTATTGTTTGTTCCGTAAAATCGGTTATTCCCGGAAGCCAAATCAAAAAAGGTCAGGTTGTTAAGGCGGTCATCGTCCGCACGAAGCAGCCGACTCGGCGCGAAGACGGAAGTTATATCAAATTCGATACGAATGCGGTCGTTTTGGTCGACAACGACAAAAACCCGCGCGGAACGCGTATTTTTGGCGCTGTTGGTCGCGAACTCCGCGATCTCGGCTTCATGAAAATTGTAAGTCTTGCGAGCGAGGTGGTCTGATGCGTATCAAAAAGAACGACACCGTCGTTGTCCTTTCTGGTAAAGATCGAGGTAAAGAAGGCAAAGTAATGGCCGTCGACCTTGAAGCCAACAAAGTTACCGTTGAAGGCGTCAACGAAGTTAAACGTCACGTCCGTCGCTCGCAGCGCAATATGCAGGGCGGTCGTCTCTCCAAGAATATGCCGGTTCCGGTTGGCAAAGTTATGTTTGTTTGCCCGACTTGCAAAAAGCCTACGCGCGTCGGATACAAATTCGACGAAAACGGCAAGAAAGTTCGTTTCTGCAAAAAGTGCGACGCCGTTGTTGCTGAAACCCCGTATTCCAAGAAAAGTTAATGCAGGTAGACAGTCATGACGCCTAGACTCTTAGAAAAATACAACACGCAAATTATCTCCGACTTGGAAACCAAGCTCGGAAAGACGAATATTCACTCGGTTCCGAAACTCCAGAAGATCGTAGTGAATATGGGCGTTGGAAGCGCTATCCAAGATAAGAAATACTTGGAAGAAGCTCTCGACGTTTTGACCATCATCACCGGTCAAAAACCGATCGTGACGACGGCTCGCCGTTCTATCGCCGGTTTCCGCCTTCGTGAAGGCATGAACATCGGCTGCAAAGTCACGCTTCGCGGCGCGCGCATGTACGAGTTCATGGATCGACTTATCTCGATCGTTCTTCCCCGTGTTCGCGACTTCCGCGGTCTGAATCCCAACAGTTTCGATAAGCGCGGCAATTACAACCTCGGGCTTGCCGAACAGTTGGTCTTCCCGGAACTTAATCCGGACAAATATACGAAGAGCCAGGGTATGAACATTACGTTCGTCACTAACGTAGATAGCGACGACGACGCTCGCGAACTTCTTCGCGCGTTTGGCATGCCTTTCAAAACCGGTAAAGAAGAACGATAATCGCTGAAAAGGTAAACGATAATTATGGCTAGTAAAGCAAAAATCAATAAGGCGAACCGGGAGCCGAAGTTCAGCACTCGTCGCGAAAATCGCTGCGACCTCCCACAAAGGTTGT
>CADACS010000086.1 GCA_902786505.1 uncultured Planctomycetota bacterium
ACGTCATTCGTCAAAAAATGCCGACCGAAGGCGTCACGTCGTTCGACGACTTAATTTACGGGCACATCGAAGTCGACAATTCCGAATTGGAAGATCAGATTCTCATTAAGAGCGACGGCATGCCGACGTACAACTTCGCCAACGTCGTCGACGACCATCTCATGAAGATTTCGCACGTCATCCGCGGAAACGAGTATCTTTCCAGCACGCCGAAATATAATCTTCTCTACGAGGCGTTCGGCTGGGAAAAGCCGATCTACGTCCACTGCCCGCCCGTCATGAAAGACGCGCATAACAAGCTCTCCAAACGCAACGGGGACGCAAGTTATCAGGATCTCGTTCAGCAAGGTTATTTGAGCGCCGCGATTCTCAACTACCTGCTTCTGCTCGGCTGGAGCCCCAAGGGAGATCAGGAAATCTTCTCGCGCGAGGAGATGATTGAAAAGTGGAATCCGGCATGGATCAATAAGTCGCCCGCTATCTTCGATATTCAGAAACTGCGCGCTATTAACGCCGGTTACATCAACCGTATGACCGACGAAGAATTCGTCGAGCTCGCGCGCCCCTGGATTGAAAAAGTCGTAAAAACGCCGATCGATCTTCAGCTCCTGTGCATGAACCTCAAGCCGCGCTGCGAAATCCTAAGCGACTTGCCCGATCGCGTTATGTTCATCGACAATATGCCGGAAGAATACGATCTCGAATTCTATAAGAACAAGAAATTCAAGACGGACGCGTCGACCGCGCTTACCGCCCTCAAAGCGCTCCTGCCGGCCCTCGAAACGTGCGAAGACTGGACCCGCGAAGGCGTCTATAACGCGTGCGCGCCCCTCGCGCAAGAATTGGGCGTTAAAGGCGGCTGGCTCCTTTATCCACTCGGAATCGCGCTCGCCGGAACGCAGGCGACGCCCGGCGGCGGCACCGACCTGGCCGTTATTATCGGAAAGGAACGGACGTTAGACCGCGTTCGCAAAGCGATCGAGAAACTGACCGCCGCGACGGCGTGACACAAACCGTAAAGACGAGAGAATCGCAAGGTTCTCCCGTCCGTTTTTTTACCGGCGCGCCGCATTCCGCGGAAGCGCGTTTTCTGTTTCCTCTAACCAAGCTTGCAGGGCTTCTCATGACCAGAATTCATCGAAAAGCGGTCTTTTTGGCGGCGCTCCTAATAGCGGCGTTCGCCGCGACGGCGCTTTACGCCGGGAACGTCGATAAAATCGTCATTAAATTCGACCGGGAAAACTGCCTCTATTCCGTTGGGGAAAAGGCGCGGTTTACCGTCTCGGCGCTCGACGCGGCCGGCGCGGCCGCCGATTCCGGCGCCATGACGGTCAAAATCACCAACGACGGGCGCGACGTCCTCGCCGAAGAAACGTTCGAACTCAAAGACGAAGCGAATAAAACGTTCGAATGTACGCTCGAACAGCCGGGCTTCGTTAAGGTTTTCGTTCACGCGGAAACCGCCGACGGAGCCGTCAAAAGAGACGATCTCGCGGGCGCGGGATTCGATCCGGAAAAAATCGAGCCGGGGCTCCCTAAACCGGACGATTTCGACGCGTTCTGGGCCAAGGGCAAAGAGGAAGTTCGCGCGATCCCGATCGACTTAGAGAAACGCAAACTCGCCGATTTCTCCAATGAGAAACGCGATATGTACGCCGTTAACTTCGCAACGGTCGACGGACAGCGCGTATACGGCTGGCTCGGCGTGCCGAAGACGGGCGCGGCGCCCTATCCGACTATCGTCAACGTCGCGTGGGCGGGAATCGGATTCGCGCCGGATCCGCAAACGGTCGACGAAGGCTTTGTCGTCCTGACGCTCAACGTCTTTCCGTACGAAGTTCCAATCGACGAAAAAGTCCGCGGGCTTGTCTACGAAGACTTTAATAAACGTCTCGGATGCAATTATTTCGAATGGAATATGGACGATCGCGACAAGTACTTCTATCGCGCTCCGATTCTCGGCCTCGACCGCGCCGTCGACTGGCTCGCGGAACAGGACTACGTCGACGCGTCGCGCATCGGATATCACGGCACAAGTCAAGGGGGCGGGTTCGGGCTCATTCTGACGGGCCTCAATAAACACATACGCCGCTCGGTCGTTTCCGTGCCCGCGATCTGCGATCACGCCGGGCTGCTCAAAGGGCGCAATTCCGGCTGGCCGGAGCTCGTCGCGAACTGGCGCAACAATAACGATCCGGCGCGCGCGGAACGAACCAAGGAGGCGAGCCGATATTACGACGCGGTCAATTTCGCGCGAAGCATCGACGTCCCGATTACCGTAACCGTAGGATTCCGCGACGTTACATGCTGCCCAAGCTCCGTGTATTCCGCATATAACGTGATTCCGTCTGAAAATAAGCGCATTCTCTACGGAACAGAAGTAACGCACGTTACCGACAGAAATTACAATACGGCGCTCGCCGAGATGAAGGAAGCGCTCAAAACGCCCCAGTGCCCAATTCAGGGAAACTGGAAATTCGATCCGAAGTTCAGCGACGAATTTAACGGAACGTTCGACGAATCCAAATGGTATCCGAATAACCCGACTTGGCTCGGACGGCAGCCCGGATTTTTCGATCCGGAAAACGTATCCGTTGAGAACGGCTTTCTGCAGTTGACCGCGCGCAACGAGTCGAAAGGGGATCCCGAGAAGGGTTACAAAGATTTCACGACCGCGGCCGTCAAAAGCAAGGAACGCGTTCTGTACGGATATTTTGAAGTGCGTTCGAAACCGATGAATTCCAAAGCGTCAAGTTCGTTTTGGTTCTACGCCGACGATCCCGATCTGTGGACGGAAATCGACGTCTACGAAATGAGCGGCGCGCATCCGGACCACGACGACGTCTATCACATGACGCTCCACGTCATGAAGAGCCCGGAAGTTGAAAAAACGCCCTATTCGTCCGGAACGAATTGGAAGGCGCCCTTCCGTTTCGTCGACGGATTCCATCGTTACGGGCTCCTCTGGACCCCCGAAAAACTCTGCTGGTACGTCGACGACGAACTCGTTCGCGAGACGGAGAACAAATACTGGAAGCAGCCGCTGAACGTCAACTTCGACAGCGAAACGATGCCCGAATGGTTCGGCCTTCCCGATCCGAAAGAGCTCCCCGCCACATTCCAGATAGACTATATCCGCCACTGGGAACTGGCAGACTGATTGCGCGGCGCGCAACCCGTTAATTCGCATGCGCTAAAAGCAAAAACGGAACCGTGAAGAAACGTCTCTTCGCGGTTCCGTTTTTTACGTTGGGGCGGCGGGAGTTTTTACTTATTTATTTAATCTCGACCCCTTCGACGAAATTCCCGATCTCGACGCACGGCGAATCCTTCGTGATCTTTTCGCCGAAATAATTAAAATTCTCCAGCGTTATGTTCTTAACGAAGCATTCTTCCGAAAATCCTTCGAAATGGAGAGTTCCCCTGAAGGCGCCGCGTTCGCCGTAGACGGTAAAGTTTTTGAGAACGCAATTTGCAACCCGACCGGGCGTCGGATCCTGAATTTCTCCGTACGTGCACTTCATGGGTTTAGCCATGAGCATAATGATATCGTCTCCGTTTGAACGGACGCGGATACTGTCGAACTCGCAGTTCGACATGAGCATCTGCTGATTCGGCTGCAGCCAAACGATCGCGTTTGCCCAATATTCGCTCGGCGCGCGGTAATTCACGCTGTAGTAGAGAACGTCGATATCCGTCGCCGTTATGTCGCGCATCGCTTCGGCGCCGCACTCGTAGCCGACGCGGAAAATATTGGCGCGGTCCGTCCAAAAAACGCAGTCGTGAATATTGATCTTCTCGCATGCGGCGCCGCCGTGTCCCTTAATCGCGATCGAATCGTCCTGAGCGCGGAAGAAGCAGTTTTTCACTTCAATATTGCGGGAATTGCACAGGTCGAGCGCGTCGTCGTTGATCATATTCGACGCGCAAATACGCAGTCCGTCGATAACCGCGCCGTCGCAATTCGACAGTACGCACGTCCAACTCCACGGATCGCGAATAACGACGTCGCGCACCGTAAGATTCTCGCAGTCCGTACAATGAATCGGATACGAGTTCGGGCCCTTAAAACGCTCCCATTCCGTCCCGGCAAGAATGCCGCGCCCGCGAATCGTAATATTCTTGCCTACCGCGTGAACGCCGCCGTTAACGACCGCGCCCGCGGCGATATAGAGCGTCTGCCCGTCGCGCAGTTCCACAACGTTGGGCTTGTGAACGCCGGGCCCAAAGTAAACGACGTTCGGATCTCCCTCTTTCGGCGCGTCTTGCTCCGGCGCGAGGCCGAAAAGGAGAAGAGGCTTGACCCGTCCGTTCGGTTCAAAGGAAATCTGGAACGGCTTGTCCGCTTCGAGCGTAACCGACTCTTTCGACCGTTTCGCGACCGTTACGCCAAACCGGTCGGGCGCGACCGTCGCGTTGTCGAGCGCAAAAGGCGCGGTTATTTCCACAGAAACGGCGCCGGTAAACTCAAACGTCGCGAAATAGTACTCGCCGCTCCCTTGCTCTTGATCGAAGGCGCGGTAGATCGCGACGTCCTTGCCGTCGGCCTTAACGCGGTAGACGCCCTCTACGCCCTGCCCCGCGGGCGCCGGCGCAGACCACACTTCCGCGCGCGCAGAAGAACCGGTTAAAAAGAACGCGGCGAACGCCGCGCAAAGAGTTGCGGTAATAATCTTCATAACGTCTACCTCGCTCGTTTAGAACCCATGTTTCGCGGCCGACTCAAAAACGCCGCTCGGTGGGATTATAATCCTCGCGAACGTTCGATTCAAGTTCCAAGCGGGAGAAAAAAGGTACTGCTGTCTGACCGTCCAGAAAGGAACGTTTATTTTTCATGAAAATAATTCTTAGTAAAATAATTGCCCGGCAACTGGGAAAAATGGATAACTTCTACGCAGAAATCCGACTAATCTCTATGATAACGTAAGTTAGAAGGGATTTACTATATTAAAATTGCAAAAAAACCACGCTCTTTATAAGAAAAACTTATAACCAAGCGTCTCGTTTCTTCCAAGAAGAACCGGTTTGCCTGTTGACTTAAAATCTTTTATCGGTAGCATAAACAGAATGTGGGATTGTTTGCCGAGCCCTCGAGGCGCCCGACGACGTTCTATTACGTTTCGTACGAGAACGGGCCGTTCAGAGTTAGGAACGGCGGAGCGAAAAGCTCGAATCGGCGTGCAGCGCGGGAACGCCCCTGCAAGCATCCCTTATAATAATATAAATTTTCGAAGGCAGAGAGCGCGGGATTCGGCGCTCTTGTTTCGTTACTTGACGAAAGGCAACGTACGCCGATGAAATGTATTACCATTGAAAAAGGGCTCGACCTGCTGATTTTAGGCGAGCCGAACCAAGACGACGCGCCCGAGCGAAAAGAAGTTCGGCACGTCGCGATAACAGGCCCGGATTACGTGGGCATGAAGCCGACGATTCTTGTCGAGCCGGGCGAAAAAGTTCTCGCGGGTCAACCGCTTCTCGAAGATAAAAAGACTCCCGGCGTCAAATTTACCTCTCCCGCGGCGGGAACGGTCGTCAAAGTCGTTCGCGGCGAGAAACGCGCTTTCCGTTCGATTATTGTCGAAACGGCGGAGGGCGACGCGGCGAAAGAATCTATCGCGTTTGAAAAATTTGAACGCGGCGCGCTTTCTGAATTGAGCTCGGAAAAGGTCCGCGAGCAGTTGATTCGCTCCGGCCTTTGGACGGCGCTGCGCACGCGGCCGTTCAGCCGATCTCCCAGAATCGACTCGGTTCCGGTCGCGCTCTTTGTCAACGCGGCGGACACGAACCCGCACGCGCCGGATCCTAAATTGATTATCGACGCCGATCGCGACGCGTTTCTCGACGGCCTGCGCATACTGAGCAAAATCTGCGGTCAAAAAATGTGGGTCTGCTTCGGGAAGGGCGATTACGACGACGCGTTTATTCGCGACGTCGAAGCGATTCCTTCCGCGGAAGCCGTTCAATTTCTCGGCAAACACCCCTCCGGGCTAACCGGCACCCATATCGCGACTCTCGAACCTTGCGCGCTCAATCACGTCGTTTGGTCGATTGGGTATCAAGACGTAATCGCCGTCGGCAAGCTCTTCGTCGAGGGCGTCTATCCCAGCGAACGAATTGTCTCGCTCGCCGGACCGGAAGTTCGCAATCCGCGTCTGCTCCGCGTTACGCAGGGCGCGTTCGTTACCGAACTTGTCGAAGGCGAGCTCAGAAAAGGCGAATCGCGCGTTATTTCCGGAAGCGTGCTCTGCGGCCGCACGGTCGAAGAGGGGCAGGAAGGTCTCGGCAGATTCGTCAATCAGATTTCCGTCATTGGCGACGGCGATCCCCGCGCGCTCTTCGGTTGGACGTCGCCCGACTTCCATACGTTCTCTATGGCTCGAACCGTCGCGTATCACTGGTTCTTCCGCCACTTGCCGGTCAAAATGAACACGGCTCAGGGCGGCGGCAAACGCGCCGTCTTTCCGAATCGGCTTTTCCGTAAGGTCATGCCGCTCGATATTCTTCCGTCCTTTCTTTTTAAAGCGCTCGAAGCCGGCGATCTGGAACGCAGCGAAAAACTAGGCGCGTTTGAACTCGACGAAGAAGACGTCGCGCTCTGCACGCTCGTCGACTTGGGAAAGAACGATTACGGCGCGTCTTTAAGAGCGTTGCTCGACAAGGCGATGAAAGAGGAGGAGTGAGCGATGTCATTCAAAACACAAATCGCCGATTGGATGAGCGACTGCCTGACCAAGCTCGAACAGAAGGGAGAAATCTTTCCCGAACAGAGCGCGTCCGGAAAAGAAGGCGGCGCGACGAAGCGGTTCTTTTTCCGTTCCTGCGCCACTCTTGTGGACGCCGCCTACACGTTCTTTTTCAGTTCCTCGGAAAAGACGTCCGGGTCCGTTCACGTCCGCGACTGCAACGACTTCAAACGCATGATGATCGCCGTCATTTACGCGTTGATCCCCTGCACGGTATTTGGAATCTACAACATCGGCTATCAGGCGAACCTCTTGGCCGGCGGGCCGGGCGGATGGCACGGCGCTATTTTGAACTGGATTAACGGCGTCGCGCCCGCGCTCGGAGTTTTTAGCTCTTCCAACTTCTTTGGCTGCTTCGTTTACGGTCTCGTCTACTATCTTCCGATCTATATAACGACGATGATCGTCGGTATCGGAATAGAAGTTGTCTTTGCGGCGATTAACCGGCACGAAGTCAACGAAGGATTCTTTGTTACCGGATTCATCTTCCCGCTGATTTGCCCGGCGACCATTCCGCTGTGGCAGGTCGCGCTCGCGATCGCCTTTGGCACGCTCGTCGGAAAAGAGATTTTCGGGGGCACCGGGCGCAACATATTCAACCCGGCGCTTCTCTCCCGCGCGTTCCTCTTCTTCGCGTATGCGGGCCAAATTTCGGGCGACTCCGTCTGGACGGCGGTCGACGGCGTGTCGAAAGCGACGCCGCTGGCGCTCGCGTCCCAAGGCGTCGACGGCCTCGTGTGCGCAAACTATACCTGGTGGAACGCGTTCCTTGGCCTGATTCCTGGGTCGATCGGAGAAACCTCGACGCTTTGCTGCCTCATTGGCGGCGTCTACCTCATGGCGGTCGGAGTCGCTTCCTGGCGAATCGGCGTCTCCATGTTCGTCGGAGGAATGGGGCTTGCGTGGCTCCTGCAATTCTGCGGTCCTGAGTTCGCCGAAGCGCATCGGGCCGTTACCCTTGGCCCGTGCTGGCACTTCGTGCTCGGAGGATTCGCTCTCGGTATGTTCTTCATGGCGACCGACCCCGTAACCGCGGCCCAAACTACCAAGGGCCAATACGTTTACGGGTTCCTCATCGGAGCGCTCGTCATTGTCGTCCGCGTCTTTAACCCGGCCTATCCGGAAGGCGTTATGCTCGTTATTCTGTTCGGAAACTGCCTTGCTCCGCTCATCGACCACGTCTTTGTCGAAGCGAATATTCGCAGGCGCATGAAGCGGCTTCAGGCGAAGTGAAGGGAGGTAAAGCGAAATGAATAACGATTCCATTCTCAAAACGTTCGGCGTCGCCGCGGCGTTATGCGTCGTGTGCGCGATTATCGTCTCCGTCGCCGACGTGTCCCTGAAGGGAATGCAGCAGCGCAATAAGGCGCTCGACAGGCAGATCAATATTCTCCGCGCGGCAGGGCTCGTAGAACCCAAAGCGAAGGTCGACGCCAAACAGGCCGCCAAGCTCTTTGAAAACGCCAAAGCGGTCGTCGTCGACCTCGCGTCGGGCAAGATCGTCGAAGAGAAACCCGCCGCGGAAGCGGACGGCATTAAGCTTGATCCCAAAGACGTCGTCGAAATCAAAAAAGAACACGACGTCGCCAAGATTAAATACGTCCCGAAAAAGGAGATCGTATATCTGTTCAACGATGAAAACGGAGCCTTGCAAACGGTCGCGCTCCCTATTAAAGGAACGGGACTGTGGTCGACCATGTACGGGTTCGTCGCGCTCAACGGGGATCTCAAGACGGTAGCGCATATCGTCTTTTACGACCACGGCGAAACGCCGGGATTGGGCGGGGAAATCTCGAATCCGAACTGGACGGCTAAGTGGGAAGGCAAGCAGGCGCTTGGCGATAACGGAGGCCCGATCGTACGCGTCGTCAAAGGGATCGCGGCAAAAGCGGCGGACGCGCCCGACTGCGAAGTCGACGGCATTTCCGGCGCGACGCTCACATGCAACGGCGTCAACGCCACCGTCTCGTTCTGGCTGGGCGAACGCGGATTCGGGCCGTTCTTGGCAAATCTCAAGAACGGAACCGCTTACGACGTCAAAGCGAGCGAAAACTGAAAGGACGGGCAGAACAATGAAATTGACTGAAAACGATAAAAAGAGTCTGCTCGAACCGATTATTAAAAACAATCCTGTTTTCGTCCAGATTCTCGGTATTTGCTCCGCGCTCGCCGTCACGACGAGTATGACGACCGCGTTCACGATGACGCTCGCCGTCCTCTTCGTTACGGCCTTTTCGAACGTCGGAGTTTCGCTTATCCGCAAATATATTCCGAACTCGATTCGTATGATCGTCGAAATGACGATTATCGCGACGCTCGTTATTCTTGTGGATCAGCTCATTAAGGCGTTCTCGTACGACCTGAGCAAACAGCTGTCCGTATACGTCGGCCTCATTATTACGAACTGTATCGTTATGGGGCGCGCGGAAGCGTTCGCGATTAAAAACGGACCGGCTCTCAGCCTGCTCGACGGAATTGGAAACGGTCTCGGTTACGGGTTTGTTCTTATGGTCGTCGCGTTCTTCCGGGAACTCTTTGGGTTTGGCACAATCTTCGGTTTTACCGTTTTCAAAACGGTTCAAAACGGAGGATGGTACGCGCCCAACGGACTCATGGTAACCGCGCCCGCCGCGTTCTTCCTCATTGGGTTCATGATTTGGATTGCCAACTCAATTAGCGACGCAAAAGCGAAATGACGCTCTAGGCTCGTTCGATAAGGATATAATCAAGTGGAACACGTTCTTTCGATGTTTGTCCAGGGAGTCTTTACGCAGAACCTTGCGTTGTCGCTCTTTTTGGGCATGTGTACGTTCCTCGCGGTCTCGAAGAAAGTCGGAGCCGCGTTCGGACTGGGAATTGCCGTTATCGTCGTCCAAGCGATTACGATTCCGGTCAATAATTTGCTATATAACTACGTTTTGCGCGAAGGGGCGCTCTCATGGACGGGCGTCGACGCGCTTAAAACGCTCGATCTCAGCTTCCTCTCGTTCATTACGTTCATCGGCGTTATCGCCGCGATCGTACAGATCTTAGAGATGACGCTCGACCGATTCTTTCCGGCGCTCTATAACGCGCTGGGCGTCTTTCTGCCGCTCATTACCGTAAACTGCGCTATTATGGGCGGTTCGCTCTTTATGCAGCAGAGAGACTACAGTTTCGGCGACAGCTGCCTCTACGGTCTATGTTCCGGTATCGGCTGGGCGTTTGCCATTACCGTCTTTGCCGGCATGCGGGAAAAGATGGAATACAGCCGCGTTCCGAAACCGCTGCAAGGACTCGGAATCGCCTTTATTACGGCGGGGCTGCTCGCGCTGGCGTTTATGACGTTCTCGGGTATGTAAGCGAACGAAAGGAGAAAGACAAAATGAGCGGACTGGGCGTTATTATCGCCGGCGTTATTGCGTTTACCCTGATCGTTTTAGCGCTCGTGGCGGTTATTCTCGGCGCAAAAGCGACCCTTGTGCCAAGCGGAAACGTTACGATTGAAATCAACGGGGACGCTGAAAAGACGCTGAGCGTCCCGACCGGAGGAAAACTTATTAACACGCTCGCGGAAAAGAATATCTTTATTCCGTCGGCGTGCGGCGGCGGCGGAACCTGCGGTCAGTGCAAAGTGCGCGTGCTCTCCGGCGGCGGCGAGATTCTGCCGACCGAAGCGAGCGTTATGACGCGTAAAGAGATCAAAAATCACGTTCGGCTGGCGTGCCAAACGCCCGTCAAGCAAGACATGAAGATCGAGATTCCCCCGGAGATCTTCTCCGTTAAGAAGTGGGAATGCACCGTACTGTCGAACGAAAGCGTCGCGACCTTTATTAAAGAACTCGTCTTAGAGCTGCCGGAAGGCGAAAGCGTCGACTTCAAGGCGGGCGGATACGTTCAAGTCGAACGTCCGGCGGGGCTCCGCATTAAGATGTCCGATTACGATATCCCTGAAACATACCGCCAGGATTGGATCGATATGAAGCTATGGGACCGCGAAAGCTACGTGGCGGCGCCGATTTCGCGCGCGTACTCCATGGCGAGTCATCCGGGCGAAAAGGGCGTTATCAAATTTAATATCCGCTTCGCGTTCCCAAAGATGGTCGACCGGCCGGACGGCAAAGGAAAGTATCCCGATCCGAACGCGCCCGTCGGCGAGATGTCGTCCTATCTCTTCATGCTCAAGCCGGGCGATAAGATTACGGTCAGCGGACCTTACGGCGAATTCTTTATTCGCGAGAACGATCGCGAAAAAGTCTATATTGGCCGCGGAGTCGGCATGGCGCCGCTTCGTTCGCATATTTTCGATATGCTTACGCGGCTTGGACATAAAGAGAAGATTTCGTACTGGTACAGCGCGCGAACGATGAAAGAGGCGTTTTACGTCGAAGACTTCAGGAAGTTGGAAAAGGAGTATCCGAATTTCACCTTCCACCTCGCGCTCTACAAGCCCCGCGCGGGCGTTGCGGAAGACCAAGGGCACGGCCCGACCGGTCTCATTGACAAAGTGATTTACGAAGCCTATCTGAAAGCCTGCATCGACAACGACATGGCCGGCAACGGCAACACCCTGGGCTTCAGCACGGATTCTGAATACTTCTCCAACTTCCTCATGCAGTTCGCCGAGGTGGACTACGACGCCTTCGTCCGCGGGGAAAACGGCTACGCCCTGGGCGCTTCCGACCCCAAGGTGACGGACTGGATCAGCTTCGGCCACGACTGGTATGAAAAGGGCATCGTGGACCCGGACTTCTACCTGAACAGCATTTCGGACACCACCAACAAGTTTACCTCTGGCATCGCCGCCTGCATGATGCACAACGGCGCGATTTCCTCCTATCACGGCTACAAGGTCACCTTCGATACCAGCACGGGCCTTTCCTCCGACGACTGCGTCGGCGTGGCGGCGATGGCCACCAACGACGGCGTGGCCCACACCAACGAGGCCGCCAACTACTGGAGCGTCACCTTCTTTAGCCCCACCATTTCCCCTGAAAAGCTGGACCGCATTCTGACGATCATGAACTGGTGCTGCACCCAGGACGGCCAGCTGACCGTGGTGGTTGGCGTCCCCGGCGAAACCTGGGAATATGACGAGGAAGGCAACGTGCGGATGCTGACCCAGAAGGATGAAAACGGCAACTATCCCAGCACGCCCGACCTGTACAACAGCTACAACATCTTCCGTTCCCTGGGTATTTTGCCGGACGACTATTCCTTCGTCAACCCCTCCAACGAAAAGCTCGTGGTGGAACAGATCAAGCAGGTCTACGCCGCCAAGGAAAGGGGCTACATCATCCCGCTGGACTATGACTACGAGTTCTTCGCCAGCGACGCCAAATCCCAGTTCTCCCTGAACTTCCCCGACGAGATCACCCGCATCATCCTTCTGAAGGACGCGGACGTAAGCTCGGAATGGAACCGCTTCCTGGACCAGAACCGCGCCATCTGGGAGCCCGTCGTGGCTGACCTGAACACGGAGTTCTGCAAGTAATCAAGAGAAAAAACCAGCCAGCCGCAGAAGGGAGAAAAGCCCTTCTGCGGCTGGTTTGTAGTGCACATGATGAATTATGAATGATTCTCCAGCTCTTCCTCGGCATAGGATGTCGGCATAGCGTAAATTCCTGACAATTCCATCACAGATATTTCCTGCAGAAATCCGCCGGAGACATGATGTCAGGCTCCGAAGGAAAATGCGTGAGA
>CADACS010000087.1 GCA_902786505.1 uncultured Planctomycetota bacterium
GTTGGCGGTCCAGAAGTTGTCGAAAGACGCGAGCACCCTCGCGCCCGACCAGTATTTGCGGAGCGCCGTATACGCAATTCGGAGCTGGCGGCCGTATTGGCGAACCGTTTCGTCGAGCGGGAGCTTGCCCATATTGTTCCAGATAAAGCCGGAATTTAACTCGTTGCCAATAACGAAGTTTGACGCGCGGCCATGCGCCTTGTCGGGCGCGGTATAACGCGAGCCGAGGAATTCGTAAAGCGCCATGAGCCGCTCGCATCCCGCCCGCGACGTCGTGTTTGGCGCGGCGATACTGAGCGTGTACGCCATATCGGTCCAGCGTTCGTAGTCCGGGAAAACCGTACCTTCCGGCGCGAGCTTAATTCGCTGTCCCCAGAAGACGAGCACAAACGTAACCTGCATGCCGTAATCGGTCGCTTTTTTGGTCCACGCGTCGTAGTATTCGACCGCTTTCCTATTGAAGCGCCAAGTCTTTCCGTTGCAGTTAAAATCAAGCGTGTCGACATTTTCCGTCTGCAAGATCCAGCACAGATCGAGCGTCATAGCGGCGTGCGCGACGCCGAGCTCTTTGGCGTCGTCTAAATCGACCGCTTCGATCCCCTTAATTGAACTTGGATCTTCTCGCGGATCGTCGCACAACGACGGGAGTTCCGTAACAAAGGACGGGCCCGCAAGGATTTTTCCGTACGGTTCGAGTTTATTGGCGTCCTCGTCGCCGACAGATTCGGAGCGGCCCGAGGTTACATAAAATCGGTCGTAAACCTTGTCGCGACCGTCGTCTGTGTAGCGCGGTATCTTATAGCCGTCAGGCGTCTTTTCCGGTCTCTCGATAAAGAAATCGACGTTCTGCGGACTGTAGAGCGGACGGTCTTGGGAATACCCGTCGTCTTGACAGTCGTCACCGACGCCGTCAAAGCGCGCGAGAAACGGCGCGTTGGGATAGTATTCCCAGCATCCGACGCGAACGAGCGCCGCGCCTTCCTCGAACGCCGGCGCGATTTCCAGGGCGAGGTAAATCGACTCCGCGTCGGCGTTAAGAGAGAGCGTTTTGGCCGCCGGATCTTCCGCGTCCGCTTGCGAGCCGAACGTTAAAAGGAACGCCAAAAGGAACAGGACGCTCCGCGCGCCGGATACTGAAAATAAACGATTCATTTTTTGTCCTTTACGACCGAAATTGTTCCGATTTTATAGCGCCGCTGACCGTCGTCGCCGGGAATCGGGAGCGCGTAGACCGGCGTTCCGTCCCGTTCGCCGACGCTCAGATAAACGTCGTATTGGCCCGGTTTGGTCACGGGCGCGACGAATCCGACGCGAAACGCCGCCGTGCGTTCGACTTTCGGCGCTTTGCCCGGCTCGGCGACGAGCAGTTCGCGAACGTCGAACGATTCGTCGGAAAGTACGGAAACGATTCCGCCTTTTTCGTCTTTGAGAGTGAGCGCGACGAATCCTCCGTCGTAACATGGCGCGACGCCGACGTTTTGAAGCGTCCACGACGCGCTGAACGGCGCGCCAATTGTAATCTCTTTTGGATATTCGACGCGCGACGGAAGAATGCGGTACCCCAAGCGCGTATTGATCTTGCGAACCGTATCTTTGAGTTCGTTCCATTCGACGTCGGGGAGCCAGTGAATCGACATATAAGACGCGTGATACGCTTCCACCGCTTCGACAAGTTTGTCGTTGTCCCACGAGCCGCGTTCCTGCGACGGCTTGAAATGCTCGTGTTCGAGAATAACGGGCAGTTTCGGCCAGAATTTCTGCGCCATATCGGCGTGATACCAGGAGTTCGGCTTGGGCGCTACGAGAATGCTGTCGTCGCGCAAACTAACGCCTTTGGAGAGCGCGTAATCTGTTTCAGGGAAATCGAAGCCCTGCCGTTCGGGGCCCGCCACGTCGTCGCTAATGCACAGCAAAACGTTCGGAAAATATTTGCAATGCAGATCGATATGTTTCTTTACGACGTCGAGCGTGCGTTCGGGAGACATCCGCGAGAAAGAAAGATCTTTCCAGACGCCGAGACTCGAATGTCCTTCGCCCCACATGCCGTAGGTTCCGACGTCGATGAACGCGACGTTCGGGTTATTGCCGTAACGTTTGCCGGCCGCTTTCAGAAAGTTCTCCAGCTTTTCGAGATAGATCGGGTCGTCGAATTCCGGGTCGACCGTCTTTCCGTTCGGATCCTCGCCCTTTCCCCAGGTATAGCGGACCGATTTCGCGCCCGCGTCGAAGACCCATTTCGGAGTCGCGTACTCGAGCCAGTTTTCCGACGTGGTAAACCGAAACGCGATCTTTTTGCCGGCCGCGATCCAGCGCTGCGCCGGAGTATCGACAATCGCCCAGTTAAAGACGCCTTCTTCCGGTTCAATATAGGCCCAAGGGAGGCGGAGATAGACCGTCGAACATCCTTCGAACCAGTCGAGCGCGTCGGACGGTTCAAGATTGCGTCCGTAATTGCTCGGGACGTTGGAATAGAAATGCATCGTCCAGCCCATGTGGGGATTGAGGAGCGCCTGTCCGTTGTCGGAAAGTTCGACGACGTTTGTCTCCTGCGCCCAGCAGGCGAGCGACGCCGACGCCGATAAGAGCGCCGTAAGTATAATAGCGGTAAAACGTTTCATTTTTGTGATTTCTTTAAGAAGATCGCGGACCGGCGTACGGTTCGGCCCGCGAATTGCGGTTGACGTGGCGCGAAACGCGGCCGGTAGCGCTTGGAATGATTTCAAACGCTTATTTTACAACGATTTCGTACCAGATTGTTTTATATTCCGGCCCGATCGAGAACTGGGGTCTTCCGTCGACCGACGTGACGTCGAGCCGCGCCGCCCGATCGCCTCTGGCGGAAAGCGCGTAGACCTCGACGTTTTCGGAACTGAGCCCGTCGAGCGTAACGGTCGCCGGTACGCCTTCGCACAGGACGGGGCCTTTGCCCGGCGAGCCGCCGAAGTGAGTCGCGGTCGTAACGTTTTTCTCGTCGACGCGCACGAGCTTGGCGTCGGTATTGCGCATAAGCCCGGTCGCGGTCAGGAGATAGCGGCCCGGCGAGAGTTTGCCGGATTTCTTCGCGCCTTTCTTGGCGCCGGGGCCTTTAACGAGCGACACGGTCGCCCAGCCGAGCTCCGTCTTGCCGATATCGAGCGTCATTCCGTCAAACTTTCGGGGCGCGCCGACAAATCCGCTGAACACTTTCGTATTCGCGGAATCGACGGTGAAAAAGCCTTTGTTTTCCTCTTGGTAGTTCCAAGTAATCTCGCCGAAATCGTTGACGATTTCCTTCCGCTCGTTTGATCCGAACCGTTCGGGCAAATCGTTCCAGCTCGCGATCTTCTTTGCCTTTTGGACGGCTTCTGATTTCGGCAGATTCAAGTCGGAGAGCTCGACGCCGGAATAGACCGCTAAAGAGAGGGATTTGTCGAGATTCAGTCCGGCCGCGATAGAGCGGTGATATCCGTTGAGCGAATCGGCCATAATCTCCAATTCTTTCTGCTCCGTCATTTCCGGAGCGTAGTAGAATTCGCCCGGTCCCGCCTGAACGTCGCCGCGCACGAACATAGCGTAACACGCGGGCAAGTGCGCCAATTTTACCGTATTGGAGCATTCGTCGAAGAAGCTGGAGATTTCGTCGCGTTCAAACGCGTCTCCGTGCGACCATGCGAACTGGAACGTCGCCGACCAATCCTGGAACGCGGCGACCGCCGCCAACATGACGTTCCCTTCCGCGCAATATTCGTTCGGGAACGGATGGTCGTATTCGGAACAGGTATAGGGTCGTCCGAGGACGCGCAGCGACGCGAGATTCGCGAGCGTTCCGGTCGCCGGGGAATTGGCCAGGCACGTATTGCCGACGAGCCAGTCGGAGCCGTCCCACTGCCGGCGCGGGAAGTTCGGATGATTCCAGTACGCGTGGATATCGCAGTAGTCGAGCCGGCCCTGATTGTACCAGAATCCGTACTGGAGCTGCGTGCCCGTGGTCAGCGATTTCGTACCGAGAGATTTGACGTAGTCGTACGTCTCCTGCCAGTAGCCGTTTTCCAGATCGTGCAGGAAGTAAGTGAAGTCGGCGCGCGCCTTATCGGTCAGGAGCGACGGCTTGCCCGAATTCTGCGGGAGCGGAATCGAGCCGTTCTCGAGTGAGCAAGTTTCGTCGAATCCGAACGAGCCTCCTTCCTGTACGGACGGCTGCGCGAGCTCGATTTTAGCGCCCGGCTGGAACCCGCTGAACGAGAGGCGCATCGCCTTGTCGTCTTCTATGGCGACGAACGGAAGTTCAACAGTTTTCCATTCTTTGGAGCCTTTAACTCGGGTAGAGAATCCGGTCTGTTTCCACGGGTCGTGCGCCTGCATAAAGGAGACGGAAAATTCCGAGTCGTTAGGGGACCGCACTTGGAACCGCACGAGGTACGGCTTTCCTTTTTCCACTGCCAGCGGATTGAAATTAAACTGCGGACGCCACGCGACGTCGCCCGTCTGCTCGACGTCAAACGCGAGCGCGGGCGCGTCGATTCCCGTTTCGGACGCGGGAACGGTTCTGTAGCTGTATTTCGTATTTTTATCGGCTTCGATATGCCATGGCGCCTGGAACTTAAAGTTTGCGTCGAATCCGGCGGAGATCATATTCTCGCTAAACGGATACGTCTTGCATTCCCACGCTTTGCGGAGTTTGTCCGTCGAGCCGTATTTCTTCGTCAGAAATTCGTTCCAGAGTTTCTGAAATTCGCGGGCGTACGGTTCGGGCAAGTCGTCCAGCTGACCCCACGACCAACTTGCGACGACCGAGTTTTCGTTGTTGATTTCGACGACGGCGACGCCCGGATCGTCGACGTACGCCTTGCCCGTATAGGGATTGACGTGCTGCAGAAGATCTTTGGCGTACTTCTTCTGATATTCGATCATTTTGCGATCGAAGTTGTCGACGCCCTTGTTGTGCGTCGGGAGCTTATCGGCGTAGGGGAAACCGTCGATTTCCCTGAACGCGCGCGAGACGTGCAGATTTATGTTGACGTAGATTCCCTTCTTATGCAGGCAGTAGACGAGATAGTCGAGCCGGTCGAGCTTTTCCGGATCGATTTCCGTCGTTCCCTTGGCGAGATTCTTGCCCCAGATATCGCGGGAATCCATATGATGAAGCCGGACGACGCCGATACCGAACCGCGACAGAGATTCCGCGACGCGCTCCGCTTTCGCCTTATCGGTAAAACTGGCGCCGAAGCAGAAGTTCGTGCCCATGAGGCGCGCGCGTTCGCCCTGCAGAACGAAATTGCCCGCCGCGTCTGTTATGAAGCCGCGCGCTCCGGCGGGTTCGGCGGCGCTTTGCCACGTCTGCACGTTAGTAATATTATCCGGCGCGCCCTGTTCGATAACGAACGGGAACATTGTCTCGGACTCGTCGGCGAACGCGGAACAAACCGTCGTAAGGGCGGTCAGCGCCGCGGCAAAAAATAGTCTGCGGATCATGGTAGGTTCTCATCATTGTCGTTAGCGGGAAATAAACGCCGGCTTCTTTTTCTCAGGCGGCGCGGAAATCCGACGTCCGTATGATATCAGATTCACGCCGAAATTCAAGCAATTTTGCGCCTTTCTGCACGCGCTCCGCGGCGGTCAGGGGATATTGACGG
Organism: uncultured Planctomycetota bacterium; assembly: GCA_902786505.1. Lineage (GTDB taxonomy): Bacteria > Planctomycetota > Planctomycetia > Pirellulales > Thermoguttaceae > RUG369. The sequence continues at coordinate 5,613 of CADACS010000087.1, forward strand.
CGCTTGAGTTGACAATACAATTAATAGCTTAAAGAGGACAGGGAGCAGACCCTTGCCGAACGGCGTCCGTAAGTCGTTGCGAGCGTGCGTATGTTCCCCCTCGACGGCGGTCGGAACGTGCTGAAAAACGGGAGCGTTCCGGCAGTTTTTACCGTTTTTGGACGGGGCGTTCGATCCGTCGCCCCGTTTTTTGTTATAAAAGCGACCTGAAAGGCGTCGCGAAAGCGTCTGAAGCGACAGAAGCGGCATTATGAAGATTCCATTTTCTCCACCCGATATTTCCGAATTAGAAGTCGAAGAAGCGGTTGCCGCGTTGCGATCCGGCTGGATTACGACCGGGCCCCGCGTCAAGCAGTTGGAGAAGAAGCTGGGCGAACGTTACGGCGCGCCCGGGCGCTGCGTGTGCCTGAACTCCCAGACGGCCGCCGCGGAACTCGCGCTGCGCGTCTTAGGGATCGGGCCCGGCGACGAAGTGATCGTGCCCGCGTATACCTATACCGCGTCTGCGTCCGTCGCGTGTCACGTCGGCGCGAAGATTGTCCTAATCGACAGTCAAAAAGATTCGCTCGAAATGGATTACGACGCGATGGAAGCGGCGATAACGGAGCGAACGAAAGCTATTATTCCCGTCGATCTTGGCGGCGTTCCCTGCGATTACGACCGTATCTTTCAGGCGGTCGCCAACAAGCGCGGGCTCTTTAAGCCCGACGGCAAATATCAGGAAGCGTTGGGCCGCGTCGCCGTTTGCGAGGACGCGGCGCACGCGCTTGGCGCGACGTACCATAACGAAGAGCTTGGGAGCGTGGCCGACTTTGCGTCCTTCTCCTTCCACGCGGTTAAAAACTTCACGACCGGCGAAGGCGGCGCGGTCATGTGGCGCGGCTTTCCGGGAATCGACGACGCGGAGATTTACCGTTATTTCCAGCTTCTCTCGCTGCACGGCCAGTCGAAAGACGCGCTTGCCAAAACGCAGCTTGGCGCGTGGGAATACGACGTCGTCGGGCCGTGGTATAAGTGCAATATGACGGACATAACCGCCGGAATCGGTCTGGCGCAGTTCGAGCGCTACCCCGGCATGCTGGAACGACGGCGCGAGCTCATTGCGCGTTACGACGCCGCGCTTAAGCCGCTGGGCGTCGAAGTTCTCGACCACTATCGCGCCGACCGGCAGTCTTCCGGGCATCTCTATATAACGCGGGTTCCCGGGGCGGATCTTGCGAAACGGCAGGAGATTATCGTTAAAATGGCGGAGCGCGATATTGCGTGCAACGTCCATTATAAGCCGCTCCCGATGCATACCGCGTATAAAAATCTCGGGTTCGATATCGCGAATTTCCCAAACGCGTACGCGCGGTTCGTAAACGAGATTACGCTCCCGCTTCATACGAGACTGACCGACGAAGAGGTCGGTTATCTCCTTGATAATTTTATCGACGTCCTTAAGACGGGCGGCGTTTGAAGCGGAAGGGCTGACTAATGTACCGGCATTTTTTCAAACGCCTTTTCGACTTGACCGTCGCGCTGATCGGGCTTCCGTTTTTCTGTCTGATCTTTCTGGTCCTTGCTCCAATTATTTGGCTGACCGACCGCGGCCCCGTCTTCTATAACGCCGAACGGCTCGGATATAAGGGCAAGACGTTTAAAATGTTCAAGTTCCGCTCGATGTACGTCAATTCGCCCGACGTACGCAACGCCGACGGCACGACCTTTAACGGCGAGACCGACCCCCGCGTTACCCCTATCGGCCGGTTCATGCGCAAAACGAGCCTCGACGAAACGCCGCAGCTGCTCAACGTACTGTGCGGGACGATGAGTTTGATCGGTCCGCGCGCCCATCTGACGACGCATTACGAGGGCTACGACAAGCTGGAGCCGAAACTCAAGCGCAGACTTGACGTCGCGCCCGGCATAACGGGCTATAATCAGGCGTACTTTCGCAATTCGGCGACCGCGGAAGAGAAGATCGACAACGACGTCTATTACGCGGATCACATTTCCTTTTGGCTTGACGTCAAGATATTCTTCAAAACGGTTCAGTCGGTGCTCATGCACGAGAACGTGTATGTCGCCGCGTCGAACGCGCAGAATACGCACGTTGAAGAAAAGAAATAAGGACGTTCCGGCCTGAGTCGTTTTTCCTTTTCCGCTCAGGCCTTTTGTATTTAGGATCGGATATTTTCAGATGAAGAAAATCCTGATAATCGGCGCGTCGATTTTGCAGCTGCCGATGATTCGCCGGGCAAAAGAACTGGGATTTCGCGTCGGGGTAATCGACTACAATCCGGAAGCGATCGGCGTTTCCTACGCCGACGACTTCTTTGAAGTCAGTACGATGGACGTCGACGGCGTTGTGAAGGCGGCGCGCGAATACCGGCCCGACGGCGTGGCGACGCTTGCGACCGATATGCCGATGCGCGGCGTCGCCGCGGCTTGCGAGGCGCTCGGTCTGTCCGGCGTTTCGCCCGAAACCGCGTTCATGGCGACCGATAAAGGCGCGATGATCGAGGCGTTTGAACGCGCGGGCGTACCGCATCCGCAATTTAAAATTGCGCATACAAAAGAGGAATTTGACCGCGTTAAAGCCGACGTCGTATATCCCGCCATTATGAAGCCGACCGATCAGTCGGGCAGCCGCGGCGTCGCGCTCGTCAATTCCCTCGCCGAACTTGAAGCGTCGTACGACTACTCGAACGGCGAATCGCGCGGAGGCGGGGTTGTGATCGAAGAGTTCATGTCGGGCCCGGAAGTGAGCGTTGAAATCGTCGCGCTTTCGGAAAACGATATTCATATCCTCGCCGTTACCGACAAGCTCACGACCGGCGCGCCGCATTTCGTCGAGATGGGGCACAGTCAGCCGAGCCGATTGGGCGCCGAAACGGTCGCCGCGATTGAAGACGTCGCGAAACGCGCCGTTAAGGCGGTCGGAATTAAGCGCGGTCCGGCGCACGTCGAGATTATCGTTACGAAGGACGGGCCGAAACTCGTCGAACTGGGCGCGCGTATGGGCGGCGACTGCATAACGACGCACCTCGTGCCCCTCTCGACCGGAATCGACATGGTCGAAGCGACGATGCGGTGCGCGTTTGGCGAGAATCCCGATCTTACGCCGAAGTTCAATAAAGGCGCGGCCGTACGCTATTTCGACGTTCCCGTCGGAACGATTAAGTCGATCGCGAACGTCGAGGAAGCCAAAGCGATACCGGGCGTTCGGCAGATCTCTTTTGTTAAGAGCGTCGGCGAACGCATGACGGAAATTCACGGGAGCGGCGATCGGCTCGGATTTGTTATCGCCCAGGCGGAAAACGCCGACGAGGCGATTAAGGTTTGCGAGAAGGCTATGGCCGCGGTGGACGTCGTTGTGGAATAGTCTTTGGTTTGTGATGGAAGTTACGTTTGATTTTAGTTGATTTTGACAGTAGCGAACTTAGCGTTCGTGTTGAACGACGGGAACTAGAGGATATTTATTATGAATAAGATGTTAAATCGAATGGCTTTTTGGGGGATAATGCTCCGATTTCGTTTTTTAGTTAGAGTTCGAGGATATGTAAGACGCTTCGAAAATTATCTTACCAAAGAATTGCGCGTTGCGAATGGAGATCGTTTAATTTGCGAACGACGTCACGCTTGGGAACAAGTGAAGTGGTCAAATGAACAGCGTAAAGAGTTTGACAAATTCTGGATGGATAATTATGGGCGTAAGATTTCCCCTTCTTGGCATCGCTACTATGAACGCTTTTCTGGCGTGTTTGACGTTCGTTACATGCCTTCAAACGTTTTTACCCCCGAACTGCTCCAAGTAATTAACAATTACGACCTTGCGAGTTTTTGTGCTGCTAAAACCAATCTTTCTATATTGTTTGACGATCGAAGTGAAGACCGTTGCGTACCGAAGCATTATGGATATAAAATCTGGAACTATTATTACGACAGCGAAAGGAATATAGTTTCTAAGCAAGAACTTGCCGAACGGCTTGCCGACGTTGGCGAATGTGTATTTAAAAAAGCGAACGATAAACAAGGGCACGGTTTTCATTTTTTTAATTTTCAGGGTGGAAAAGACACGTTGACAGGTCAATCGCCCCTTGAAGCAATTGAATTGGCTCAGGGGGATTTTGTTTTTCAGGAACGCGTGCGTCAACATTCGGCCTACGCCCATTTGTCTCCGAAATCTCTGAATACAATCCGACTTATCACCTATATTTGTGAAAATAAAGTTTATCATGTGCCGATGCTTATTCGGTTCGGCATAGGCAATTCTGACGTTGATAACTTTCATGCGGGCGGCGTCGCCGTTGGCGTCAGCGACGACGGTTTTCTTAACCAAACGGGGTGGAGAACCGTTTCGCCGGCTCATTTTGAGCCGTGTACGTTAAATCCAAATACCGGCGAAGAATTGGGGAAATACCAACTCCCATATGTTGATAGAATCCTTGACTTTGCATACAAAAATCATGGGAGATTACCAGGTATAGGCATGATTTCATGGGATCTTGTCGTTACCGAGAAGGGGAAGCCTATGATAATTGAGCTCAATGTTGCAGAGCAGAGTATAAAGTTTCCTCAATTTGTCCAAGGGGTTCCTCTGTTCGGCGATAATACGGTTAAAATGCTCAGCTTAAAGAAACTATATTCAAAATAGTTCGTTTCTTTTTCATGCCAGAGCGTTCCTGTTTTCAGACCCCGGGATTACCGCAGACTTTTGTGGGATCGGTAAATTTGGGTTAGGCGAAGCGGCGCTTCGCTTGTTTAGGGCAGGAATCGTCGTGGCGAGTCAAGGTTTTAACCAAAATGAATAACGGTAAACGCCGCCAACATGTTCATTGCTTAGTTTTTTGTCGTCGTTTTACTCGTTGTTTTTATTATTCGGCTTTTTAGCAGATACCCGAAGAAACTTTTTATTCGGAACTTAGCCGTTTCAAGGAGAGCGCCGCAATGGCAACTTACTTGCTCATTTCATAAAGCCCACTAACCTGAGCGAAAGGACGTCGCCGTCGCTTGCATGTGCAAGGAAGGTTGAACGTTTGCGACGTCTTTTAAATTTTTATTCCTCAACTCTGTGTGCAGACAATAGAGAAGCGACGTGTTATATTCGGTAGGTTTGTCATACGCGGGGATTGCTGAATAGGAGGGGACGCATGGGAAGTTTCATCGACAAGATTATTCTTCTTAGATTTAAGGCATGGAGTTTTGGGGTCAGAAACGCCCAAAAACTTTTGAATCGAATCAGTTCAAAAGTAGGCTTGTCTGCCGATTCTCTCTTTTACAAAAGGATGTTGTTTGAACGGAGAGAGTATTTCCGTAACGTCAAATGGACAAAGGAGCGGCAGAAGGAATTTGATCAGTATTGGACGACGACTTATGGTTCTAAGATAGGCTCCGAATGGCATCGGTTTTATGAGGCTCTTTCGGGGGTTTATTGCGTCGATTACCTGCCTGCTTCCGTTTATTTACCTGATTTGGCTCATAAACTGAACGACGCTCAAATGGCGGATTTGTGCGGCGCAAAGGTAATGCTTTCTTTTTTCCTTGACAGTCCTGAACTTGAAAACTGTATTCCTAAGCACTATGCATATAAGATTCAGGGGTATTATTACGACGGTAATAGAAGCGTTCTTACGTGCGAGGAACTTGCGGAACGCGTCGCGAACGTAGGCGCATGCGTGTTTAAATCTTCTGACGGAAGTCAGGGGCGCGGCGTTTGTATGCTTGATATAAAAGACGGACGCGACGTTAAAACCGGGCAATCAATTTTGGAACTTTTTCAGTCGACAAAGGGCGACTTTGTCTTACAGGAGCGTATTACGGAGCATAGCGCTTTATCGCATCTGTCTCCCAATTCGCTCAATACGATTCGCCTTACGACGTATGTCTGCCAAGGCAAGGTCTATCACGCTCCGATCGCGATCCGTTTTGGCGTAGGCGATTCCCCAGTCGATAATTTTCATGCCGGCGGGCTGGGAATCGGCGTTCAGGACGACGGTACTTTGCTTAAAACGGCATGGCAGATAGGTTCCCATCATCAGGGAATCGCGTATACGCAAAACCCGAACAACGGCGAACCGTTTGACGGATATAAAATCCCGTATATGGACCGTGTGATTGATTTTGCGGAAAAGAATCACGGCCGCATTCCTGGTATGGGGATGGTCTCTTGGGATTTCGTCATATCAGAGGACGGCCGTCCTATCGTCATCGAGGTCAACGTTAGTAAGCAGAATCCCAGGTTTGCGCAGTTTTTACACGGCCGTCCGCTTTTCGGCGACAATACTCCGAAAATGTTGGAGCTTATTCGACGGTGACGTCCGACCACTTTGGGCTCATTCTGCGATTGGTCGACGGCAGGACCGTAATAAAAGAGCTTTTACGGGTAATTTTACCTTTGTTTGCGCTATAAATTGGCTCCCGTTTACGTTGCGGCGTCGACCGAG
>CADACS010000088.1:0-4249 GCA_902786505.1 uncultured Planctomycetota bacterium
CAAAATGCCAGTTTCCTTCGGGCCATTCGGCGTTGTTCCATGAGAAATCGGCGCGAACCCAGCGTATTCCCGCGTCTTTCATAATCTTCAGATTCTCTGGCATTTGGTCCCATTCTTCGCCGCCGCCGATGTGCGCGCATACTCCGTAGGGCGATTGGGCGACGTCGAGACCGTCGCTGGCGGGCTGCGCCGCCAAAAGCGCCAAAGAACCGGTTCTAAAAGGCTGGAGACCGAGAGAGGCGGCAAGCGACGCGACCGCAGCGTCTTTAATAAACTCGCGGCGGTCTATTGACGCGCGCTCGCGCGAGGACGATTGATTATTCATAAAAAACCTTCTTTGTATTGAAAAAAAAACGGAATCGACAGGATTGGTTCGCGCCGACCGTCAAGAAATGGCGCGACCGTAATTGTACCAAGATAATCGTGCGCGGGCAACAAACGCGACCGGACGAAGCGCAGAATTTGCTTTTCGCAATAAGAAAACGCGTCGAAATTACCGCGGTAAATTCGACGCGTTTCTTATAGCTCGCAACGCTGATTTGAAGCGATCGGCAACGTCAGAGGAAGATAACCGTCATGACGATCAAAATGGGGAGGAGAATACAGACACTGTAGCCCATATAGCCAAAGAAGCTGGGCATTTTAACGCCGTTTTCCTCCGCAATCGCTTTGACCATGAAGTTTGGCCCGTTGCCGATGTAGGTCATTGCGCCCATAAAGACGGAGCCTAACGAGACGGCAATGAGGAGATCAAGGGGGATGGGCACGCCCGCCTGTCTTTGCCCTTCGTCTATCGCCGCCTGAATCGTCGCCGCCTTGTCTGAGTCGCCGGCTTTTATCGCTTCTTCTAATTCCCCCTCGGAGCTCAAAGAAGACGACGTAAGTAGGCGCGTTGTCGAGTACGGAAGAAAGCGTTCCGGAGATCCAGAAAAACTCTTTGGGTTCGTTAAGCTTGATTTTGGAGCCGTATTCGTGGACGGTTTCCGCAATTTGCGCGCCTTTCGCGTTGAGGATTTGCAACGGCGCCTGCATGCAGATAAAGATGCCGAAGAAGAGGGCAGCTACTTCCAAAATTGCGCCGAAGTTGAACGCGTTTCTCGCACGGATGGCATTAGATCCGTAGATAAAGGAAATTGCGACCATGGCAAGCTGAACGATTTCGCGCAAAAACATGGGCGGGTAAACGCCTGTCTTGACGCCGAAAAGGGACAGGAACTCTTGCGCGGGGTCCAACAGCATAACCGCCAAGATAACGCCGAGCAAACACAGGACGTTCGGGAAAGCGCCTTCGACTCTAAGCGGCGTGCGCTTCAGTCTGTCTTTGAGCAAGTCAAGTTCGCCTTCTTTGGGATAGAAGAGGAACGTGTCAATCAGGAAGAAGAGCGCGATCAGTATGCCGCACACAAAGAGCCATTCCATCCAAAGATGGAAAGTCCACAGGAATCCGACTCCGCGCAGGTAGCCCAGGAAGAGCGGCGGATCGCCGATCGGGAGCAAGCACCCGCCGACGTTGCATACGCAGAAAATAAAGAATACGAAAATATGGACTTTGTGTTTTCGGTCAATATTCGTTTCGAGCAGGAGCCGAATGAGGAGCATTGCGGCGCCCGTCGTTCCGACAAAACTCGCCAGGAACGCGCCGATCGCCAGAATCGCCGAGTTGACGAGCGGACTTGCCTTTAAATCGCCAGAGATTCTGATTCCGCCGGTAATACAGAAGAGCGAAAAGAGGAGAACGATAAACGAAACGTATTCGCCTAAAATGGCGTTAACGAAAACGGCTCCACCCTTTGCGAACGGCCCCGCCTGAACGTCGATTACTTTATGCGCGGGCCAGTGCATATCGATGGGAAAATCGCAAACGAACGCGTAATACGCCAAAGTAACGGCGCCGAGAATCGCCGCGACGATAAAGCGGTGAAGATTGCTTTCCCACCAATGAGCGAGCGGGGGCACAAGAGGCAGAATCGCAATGCACAGCAGAAGGACTACAAACGGGATAGACGTCCACAGAGGAGGATAATGGACGGCGCCGTGTTCCGTTTCGGTCTCTTTAGAAACCGACGTTTCAGCGGCAGTACTGTCTTCTGAAACAGGAATTGCCTGAGATTCTGCGTCGGCGTCTTTCTGTTCAGCTTCGTCGAGCAGTTCAGGTATTTCCCCAACCTCGACGCTTTCCGATACGGAATGATGATCAAACTGAGCGTGCGTCCATTTTTGAGGGATTCCGAACACGAGCAGACACGCGTAGACGGCAAAGAGAACGAACAAAGCCGTAATTGTCGACTTGTATGTTTTAATCGGTTGAACGGGGACTTTTTCTTCTCCGTCAACCGGCGCATTTTGAACTTCGGACATTGTCCTTCCTTTTTTGTATCCTCTTCAATAAAAAACGACGCGGCAGTTTCTGAAAAAAGCCGCGTCGATTATACCATCTTGAAGAAAAAGAACGAGGGCCGGAGCGGAACAATTTCACTCCGGCCGGTTTTTAAAGGCGCGAAATCACATGGAACGGCGGATGCGCTCAAGATTCCACTGGAGCTTTTCCTGCTGCGTCATCTTGGAGAAATCGGGCGTTTTTGTGAATTGTTTCTTAGTAGCGTCTTGCTTTTCTTCGGAGTCTTTAAAGTAGTTGCGTACGAAAAACTTCTTTGCCTGAGCGGAAGCAAGCGCGGCGTTTGTCTTGGAATCGGAGCTCTCAGACTTATCGGCGCCCGTCATGGAGACGGTACTGGAGTTGTTATAGCTCAGAGACTGGACCGTGGTGCGCAAATCGTCTTCGAGCGACCGTTTGGGCTTAATCTTGAGCTTCTGCAGATCCGCATGATACGCTTTAACGGCTTCCATAGGCCAAGCTTGACCGTCGGCAATCGCTCTCAAATAGGTAATGAAGGTAAGCTGATGGTCGGCGTTGTTGATCTTGCGCCCATAGAGCGCGACGCGCGCGCCGTATTTTTTCGCGTCGTAAAGCATTTGGAACGCGTCGAGCGTCGTGCCCGCGCTGCCTCCCAAAATGCCGACGACCAGCGAAGAATCGTAGCGAACGAGAGCTTCCATCGCCTTAGGGCCGTAATAGGGAATCTTCAGGAAGATAGGCCGCGCCGCCGTCGTTACGCCCGCGAGCGTTCGCGCAATGTGATCGCTGACGAATTTTGGAACGTCTTCGATCGGATTGACGGGCGCGTTGGGGCTGAAGACTTCCAGAAAATGCCGGAATCCTTTTCGCTCCGCTTCGATACGGAATTCTTTATACGCTTCTAAGGCTTCGTAATCGCGATCAAGATCGTTGTTGAACGTAATCGAATAAAGACCGAGGTCGGCGCCTTTTTTCGCGGCGATTTCCGATTTGGAGCAGCCGGCGTGTCCGCAAAGCGCGTGATCAAGATCGGCGGTGCGGAAAGGACGCGACGGCACGGCGCCGTAAATCGCGCCTTGGCCCGCAAGCCAAATATCGGAAGCGTCGTTTGCGCGAATCGCAGGAGTAATGGGCGTATTTTCGAAAAGGCCTTCTTTTAACGTCAGAACTTCGCTCGTGCTGGCGCTCATGAGAACGATATCGACGAGCCCCTGTTTAACGACTTCGCGGATCTGAGCTCGATATTCGTCCAACGTCTTGAACTTGAATTCGGAGGCGTAATTTTCCGGGCTGAGACCGGGAGCAGAGAGACCGTACGCCATGTCGCCGTCTTTTGCGTCGGCGAGAATGAAATCGTTGCAACTGCGGTCTTTGAGAATACGCGCTAATTTGCGATCGAGCGATTTTTCCATTTTGGTATCCGCACACTTATCTTGGTAAAAAAGCCACACAGAGACTTCGCGGCGCGTTTCCAGCAGAAACACGAAAAAGCCCCCGGCTTCGTGACGTTTAATCGAAAGGGCAAAACGCCCCATATCCTATTATAAAACGGGGGCGAAAAACGTCAACGATTAAGCTTCAAGAATGGCGCGTCCACGCCTTTTTTGCGAGAGGAAAAAACGATTATAACGGATAAGAAACGTTCTCAGGAACCCCCGTGAAGAAATAAAAACGCGCGAATCCGTCGCCGAATCCGCGCGCCAAATTTAAGCGGTTAGGTTAGAGCGCTCAAACGATCGGGAGTTCCCAGCCTTCGCGCCGCGTACGGGAGAGCCGCTTGTTGCCTTCGGGCAAGTTGTCGAACTCTTCTTTTTCCGCGTTCCAGTAAATAACCTTGCCGACTTCGGCCGTAGCGCGAACGATGTTGATGAGCTCGCAAATCGTGGTCGAACG
>CADACS010000088.1:4284-16169 GCA_902786505.1 uncultured Planctomycetota bacterium
TGGCCTCTTCCGGAAGAGACGCGGCCAATTCTTTCGGGTTCGACGCGACCTTATGGCGGTTGATTTCGAGCTTGCCTTTGTCTCCGACGACAATGCATCCGAGGCCGGGGCCGCGGTCGCCGTCGAGTTCGAATCGCGCTTCAACGCCGTTCGGGAAGAGCATCTTGACCTTAGCGCGAGGACCGCGAACTTTCGCCATGTGGTAGTATTCTGCGCCCGTTTCGTCCTCGGAATAGGGGCGGTTCGTGAATTTACCGGAATCCTGGATTGTGCATTCCTCTTCGAGAATGATCTGCATCGGTCCGGTGAGACTCGTGCCGATAGCCATCTGCATTTGGTCGAACGAGTGAGTGCCCCATCCGGAAACGCCAAAGCAAGTTCCGCCCGCGTCGTAATCCCACCAGTTGCTCCAACTGAACTGGATTTCCGGACAACACTTACGAAGTTTCGCCTGGTTCGTCCAGACGTCCCACCACGGTTCGCAATCTTTGGGATCGAGCGCGTACTTGGGATCGTCGTCCGGGAATACGTTCGGACCGACGAAGTTCGGAACGAGAACCGTTTTAACGTTTCCAATAGCTCCGTTGGCGACCTGTTCGCACGCCCACTTGCAGAGAGGAAGAGAACGCTGCTGCGTGCCGACCTGAGTAACCTTCTTGAGTTTCTTCGCCGCGTCGGCCATAGCGCGGCCTTCTTTAATCGTCAACGCCATCGGCTTTTCGATGTAAACGTTGGCGCCGCAGAGCATCGAGTGAATAGCGACCCACGCGCGCTGGTGCGTGCACGTTTCGCAGCAGACTCCGTCGAGTTTTTCCGTTTCGATCATCTTGCGGAAATCTTCATACGACTTCAGCCAGTCCGAGCGATCCTTCATATAACGATCGACGTTAGGCTTGAAAATATCGCTAATAGCGACGAGCTGACAGTCTTTTGCCTGCTGGATAATCGTCGCGATGTAGCTGCCGCGGCCGCCGAGTCCGACGACGCCGAGCCGTACTCTTTCGCTGGGCGCGGTTTCGCCGTCGAGTCCTAATACGCGGGACGCAACGAGCATAGGGGAGGCGACTAACGCCGTTTTCAAAAGGGTTCTTCTGTTCAACTGCATGACAGTCCTCTCTCGTTTCTTTGGAATGGGGAACGAAATGAAATTGGCTTGAAGCCGAAATACCGTTTCAGTCCTTTTTCAGGAAGATGTTTTTATATTGAACGAACATCGGGGGCCCCGGATGGATTTGCAGACCGAAGGTTCCTTTAGTCGGGGAGACGTCGCGTTCGTCGACGAGTTCCGACGTCTTAACGCCGTTAATATACTCGACGAACTTATTGCCTCGCGCTTCGATTCGATAGGTGTTCCAACCGTTCATGTTGATCGATTTAGCGATTTCCTGAGCGTCGCCGAACTTTTGGATCGTTTTTTTGCCGTCTTTGTCAAAACGCGCCGCCTCTCCGCGCTGAGCGACAATCTCGCCTAGCGCTTCGCCGTACAAAATACCCATGATATCGCCGGGGCAAATATCCGCCTGGTAACCGTTTAGTCCAAATTCGCGGGCGGGATCGCTCCACGCTCTGTACTCGATTCCGGAGTTGCCAGAGGTTATGCAGAAATCGGCGATAAGGGTAAAGTCGCCGACCGGTTCCCCTTGCCAAACGAGGAACGCGCTGTAAGGAACGGGCGTCTCTTCGCTTGACTTTCCGGTGATACAGCCATTTTCAACAGACCAGAATTTTTCCGATCCTTTCCAGCCGTCGAGCGATTTGCCGTCAAACAGGGAAACAAAACCCTCCGGCGCGTCTTTTGCCGGCGGAGGCGTCGGGGTCTCCGCAAAGAGCATATTGGAAAAAGCGACTCCGAAGAACGCTAACGTCAAAACGCGCAGCGTCGATCTAAGTAAAAATCTCATTTTGATTTCCTCTCTATCAGATCACGTTGAAAACACCGTTTAACCAGGTTTGCTAGTTCTGCTTGCCTTTTGTCGCCAAACGAACCGTTTTTATTTCCGATTTCTGCCAGAACTCCAGTTCGATCTCTCCGCTTTCACTTTTGGCTTGTTCGTACTCGTCGATAGTACGAACTTCGCGACCGTTCATTTTCAAAATGAGCGAGCCGTTGCGAATACCCGCGCGATACGCAAGTCCGCCGGGAGTTGCGTTGAGGACGACGATTCCCTCAAGGGAGCCCGCTCCGATCCTCGCCGCGGAATCGGGCGTGGACGGAATAACCATGACGCCCCATTCTTTATCCATTTTGTGAGAACCCTTTTGGACTAGGTTTTCCGTCATGGGCACGCCGACGTAGCCGTCCGGCCTGATTTCGAAACGGATAGAAAGTTCCAGCGGTTCAGGCGAATTCTGGCGGAGAACTTTTAATTTGAAATCACGGTTAACGTCGGCGCGTTCAACGAAAGATTCAAATAATTCGGGCGATTCGATGGGACGGCCGTCGATGGTTAAAAGCACGTCGTTGGCGTGGAGTCCGGCCTTTGCGGCGGGCGAATCTTTAAAGGGCGCGCCAACGCGCACGCCGGTTAGTCCGGGAAGGTTAAGTTTGCGCGCTTCTCCGTATTCGACCTGCGAAAGAGGCGCGCCAAGGAAAGCGCGCTCCACCTTGCCTTTATTGCGAAGTTGATCGGCAATCCAACGAGCAATATTAGCGGGAATTGCAAAGCCTACGCCCTGATAGCCTCCGCTGAGCGACGCGATCGCCGTATTGACTCCGACGACTTCGCCGCGAAGATTGACGAGCGGCCCTCCGCTGTTGCCCGGATTGACGGCCGCGTCCGTCTGCAGAAATAACTTAGAGTCGCGCAGACGTTCTTTCGCGCTGATAATGCCCGCGCTGACGGACGAGCCGAGCATAAACGGATTGCCTATTGCGAGCACCCAGTCTCCAATTTCTACGGCGTCGCTGTCGGCAAATGTAAGACACGGGAGCGGCTCAGGCGCTTCGATCGTAACGACGGCAACGTCTGCCTTTTCGTCTTTGACGATCTTTTTTGCAGGGAACCTTCGTCCGTCGTTGAGTTCGACCGAGATTGATTTGCCTACGTCCGCCTGCTGTACGACATGGCAGTTCGTCACAATAACGCCGCTGGGGTCGACGATGAAACCGGAGCCCGCGCCCTCGATGAGGTCGCGGTCGCTAAGTTCCGGAAGAAGCTCCGCCAGAGGCAATTTTGATTTGTCGGAAATCAAGTTATTGGACTTCTTAACGATAATTTTGACTGAAGCGGGAAGGGCTTTCTGGGCCGTTTGATGGAAGGCGGTTGATATTGATTTCGCGTGTTCGTAAGCAGTCTGATCGACCGTTTCAGGCGCCACGACGTCCTGTTCCGACCCTAAAATAGCGCGGGACTGGACAAAGAGACCGAGTAGAACCGCGACGCATATCAGAGAGCGAGTGTTTGTTGCTAACCGTCGTATCATAGAGAACAATCCTTTTTTGAACTACTGAGCGTTTTAATTCCTATTTAGACAACGAATTGAAAAAAGGCTCCGAACGTTTTAAATCTCGGACGCGCCGAACGGATCCGCGAACTCCTTGGGAAGTTCAGGCGTTCCGCCTTCCTGCGTGCAGACATACGCAGCTCGCTTCGCCGCCGCTTCTATAATGACGCGCTTTGAATATCCTCGCAGCAGCCCAACGGCGCACACGGCGGCAAACGAATCGCCAGCGCCGACCGCGTCCTTAACGACGACCTTTTCCGACGGGGCGAACGCGTAACCAGTTTGAGTAAAAAGAAACGCCCCGTCCGCGCCGCAGGTTAAAATAATTGTCTTCAGGTTAAATTCGTCAAGCCAACTCGCAGCCCATTGGGCGAGCTCATTCGAGTCGTTTTGAATTCCAGCGCATAGAGATTCGCTCAACGAACGCCGCGCGTCGGAGAAATTCGCGAGACGTCGCGGAATTCTGTCGCTGAAAAGCTGATCAAGCTCGACGGCTTCAAGATCGTTGAGTTTAAAGACGTCGGCATGTTCCAGTGTGAATTCAACGGTTTCCCGATCGTAGAAGGGAGCGCGCAAATTGAGGTCGCATATGCGCATGACGTTTTGGGGGATCGCCTCAAGGAGCCGGCCGACGGCTTCTTTATTGTTTTCTGAGCGCAACGCTAAACTGCCAAAATAGAAGGCAGACGCGACGTTCGGCTTTGTGAGGAATTCGATCGCGCTTTCCAACACCTGTCGGTCGACCTGTATTTCGTCCCAAGCGACGTTTTCGACAATTTTATAGCTGGGACTGCCGTTGCAGTCGACGGAAACGTCGACAGTTCCTGTTGGCGCAGTTTTCGAGATCTGCAGCGCTTCGTTTGGAACGCCGAGCGTTTGAAGGCGCGCGAGGATTTCTCGCCCTAACTCGTCGTCGCCTATTCGCGTAAGCGCCCGTACGTCGGCTCCAAGCGTCTTGGCGTGATAAAGAAAATTGACGGGCGCGCCGCCGAGTTTTTTGCCCGTGGGGAGCATATCCCAAAGCAGCTCGCCAAACGCGAGAATTCGAACAGGCGAAGCGTTGAAACTGTCTGACATTATACGACCTTATTTACAATCGACCGATTAAATCGGATAAAACTTAAATGAATTCCAGCGACGCTGCACGCCAATTATATACGAGATTGCGTCATATTTCCAGTTAACGTTGCGAGTAATGGGAATTTTATCGATGGAGACAGTTTATTACTATTATAAACGAACCCGCCGACAAGATCAGAACAAGTCGGCGGGCTCTTGTTAATTACGGCAAATCTGTCTTACTTTTCAACCGTAACGTTGAAGACGAACGTATGTTTGCCACAGCGTTCGTCGTTGGACATGTCGTACGCGCACGTAAGCGAGTCCGGCAATTGCAGGACGCCATTCCCGTCAAGTTTGAGAGTTACGTCCTCAATCTTCGAACCGTCGTTGGCTTTGGACGCCATGACGTTAGGACCGAACCGAAGAACGCATTCATTAACTTGACCCGATTCCGAAGGCGTGGCGATTTTGTGGAACCGCCGGTCTTCCAGGAACGGAACCGCCGCGTACGAAATATAGAGTTCGTCGCCCGAATTCACGTCGACGACGGCGTACCCGTTCACGACCGTCGCTTCGAGTACTTCGTCTTTTCGTTTGATTTCGACCTTTTGAGCCCAGTCCGGAATACGCGCGGCAAATTTCAGCGCGCCGCCTTTTTTAGCGCCGGCAACCGTGACGATCGTCTTGACGGGGAACTCTTTGCTGACGTCGGTTTGGCGGGAGGCAATCTGCCATTTGACGCCGCGAATGGTAAGCGGAGTCGTGAATTCGAGAGGGAAGTTGTAATAGACCATGTCGACGCCTGTTTTCGGACAGACGGAACCGACCGCGAAGAACTCTTTGAGTTCGTAATAGCCGAGCGGACCGTGGTAGCTGCAGCACCAGTAGGATTCCGCGTAGCGCTCGCCCCACGCAAAGCAACCTTTGTCGTCGGAGATCATGTAACGGTGCCCGAATCCGCCGGTGTGCCATTGGTTCATTTGATACTCGTTGTAGAGCATTCTTTCGGCGAAATCAAGGTATTTAACGTCGCCGGTATTACGCCAAATCATAAGGCAGATACGAAGCCAGTCCGCTTCGGAACAGCCCTCGTCGCTATGGCCTTCGATAATATAGTTTTCACAGACTCCGCCGCTGGGATTGACAAACCCCTGATATACGGCGTCGTTCCAACGTTTAACGACGCGGTCCAAATACTTTTGATCGTTGGTTTCTTCGTAAAGCATAACAAGCGCTTCGTGCGCGCTGATGCTTCCGTGGCTGTGTCCAACAGGAAGCGTATCGAAATGTTCGTGGAAATCGGCCATATGAACGGCGGCGTCCAGATATTTCTTTTCGCCCGTCAGTCGGTAGGCGCGAACAAGACCTTCAATTCCGTGGAATACGCAGGTGACGTATGCGGCCGCGTACCCTTTGGCCTTCTGTTCGTATTCGTCCATGCGATTGGGATCGCAGAAGCGGGGAACGACGACGTTCACATAGAAATCGGCCATTTTCTTTGCGGCCGCAAAGGCTTTTTCGGAGCCGAATCTTTCGTAAGCGGCGAAAAGACCAAGCATAAGCCGACCGTTGCCCCAAAGAATTGGCATTTCGAGGGATTGGTCGGTCGATCCGGCAACGTCAATGGGTTTGTTCCAATCGACTTCGCGTCCAAAATGGCCGTCTTCCTTCTGGTACTGAACGATTTCGTCAATGACTTGCGGCAGTATGGGCGTAATCGGTTTGTCTTTCGTAGAGGCAAGCGAGGCAACTTCAATATATCGCCC
Organism: uncultured Planctomycetota bacterium; assembly: GCA_902786505.1. GTDB lineage: Bacteria > Planctomycetota > Planctomycetia > Pirellulales > Thermoguttaceae > RUG369. The sequence continues at coordinate 10,557 of CADACS010000088.1, forward strand.
GGAAATATCGCCGCTGTAGTTGAAAAACCGGCGTTGCTGATTGAAGTTGACGTCGTCGAGGACGAAAGGAACGTTGTCGATAGGACTGGCCGTTAGACGGTCGAGAGACTGCTTGTATCGCGTTCCAAAGAATCCGCCGAAACTAACGTCGTTCGACTGCGCGAAGGAAAGATTCGCGCGATTGAAGGACTCGACAGCCGGTTCCTCTGCCAGCGCGCTGAGCTCTTCTTTCAGAAGCAGATTAGGTCGGACGAGAGCGAAAAGAGCCGCAGACGCCAAAAATGTTCTTCGGGAAACATTCATATCGAATCCTCAACTACAAAAGTAACAAACGTTATGAAAAACAGCGAAACTGATTTCGCGTTCCGATTCTGGTTTTACAACAAGCGGCAAACCGCCAAAGCTTAGTCATCGGTATATTGACAAATGCCGGTAATAAACTTCGAGACAGAGGACGCAAAGACAGGTAACGTATAATCTTCCGCCTCCGAAGGAGTATTCGTCGTACTTGGGGTCCCAACTGCCGGCTTCGTCTGACGATTGGGGTTCCTGCTGTTTGGGCAATTCTCGACTTAGAGCCGTATTCCATCGCCGCCAGTACTTATTATACGGTCCCAGTCCTTTCAGCGCCATAGAGGTAGAGTACCATCCGTATACGTTGTGGAAAAATCCATTTTCCTCTATTTCTTCTTCGGATTCCGGAAATCTAATTAGGTTTTCGTCGCTTGCTAAAGTTGCGGCGCCGCGCAATAACGCCGGTTCTGTTTGGGACCACCCTAAATATTCCCGGCACATCAACCCCGTCGCCGTCATTGAAGGGCGTTTTTCTGCCTCTGTCACCTCGTTTGAGACCAACTGATAAACGTATCCCGCGCCGTCGTCGTAGGAAATAGAATCAAGGTACGCCGAGACGCGTTTATAGTTCGATTCGGGAACGGAAATATTTGCCATTTCCGCAGTTTTTAGCGCCATAACGCACCATCCGGTGACGGAAAGGTCGCTGGATTCTTGCGGGGCGTACTTCCAGCCGCCTAACTTTGCGTGTTGATTTTCGAGTAAATAATCGACAGCCGCCTTGGCCTGTTTTCGCACGCTTGAACTTACGGATTTCTCCAGCGTTATCATTTCGCAAAGAGCAATTGTACAAATGGCCTGCGTGTAAAACAGCGCTTCGCTCGATCTAATGCTTGGAGCGAATGAGCCGTCTGGATTCTGCTGTTTCAAGAGCCAAGTCCAACCGCGCCTGACCGCGATTGAGTGTTCGCCCGACGTGCGGGTATTGCCCGCCCCTTGAAAGGCAAGCAGCGCAAGCGCAGTCGCCGCTGGGCGGTTGTCAAGCGAGTGGATTCCGTCTTTGTACGGGCCGTTTAGACTCCACGAGCCTTCTTTTTCCTGTTGTCTTCGCAACCAGCGGAGCGCTGCTTCAACGGACTCTTCCGTTGTTTTATTTCCCCCGTACTTTGACAGAAGGTCGTTCTTCAAGCCCGGATCCGTTCGGCCCGACAGCATATCGCTCATTTCAATACGAGACTGGTCGAAAATGGGCGCCGCGACGTCCGATTCAAAAGGCAGTTCTCTTTTTTCAAAAACAACGGCGTCTTCTACCTTTAACTCTTCCGGAACGGTAAATGCGTAGTTATCCGCGTCGTTTGGATTGAGGTTGCCGCTATCGTCCGTTAAAAAATCGAGTTGATCGCCAATTTCTGTGCTAAAAACGGCTTCAAGCTCCCGCGGTTGGGGTTTCAACGGAAAGAAGACGAAAGTGAGAATGAGGATAATTACGGCGTGCACGAAGACGCTCAGTCCCCAAGACGACGCGCGTTGTTTTGCTGTTACAACGCCCGCTTCGTCGGAGAGGATGAGTTCCTGCTCTTCTTTCGCCATCGAGTCCTTAAAACTCTCAATTGTTTGCGGCGCTTCTTCCGAAGGTTCCGAACCCCTTCCAAGCAATCGATTCAACGCCGACAAATCAACGCGACGCGGCAGAGAACGTTCCGAACGCGCAGACCCGGCTTTTCCCTTTGCGGAGGAATATCCGGATCTGCCGTCGGGTTGCTCGTTCAACCGTGCTTCAAGACTTTTCAGACGAGCAAGTCGAGAGTCAGGATCCTGCGGCGGTTTATTGTTTGGAGGCGTTGGCAAACTCATCTGAGTCCAGCTGGGAATGTCGAGAAATTGCGAGGAGAAACGGCGACAGGCGATTTTTACTGGGCGCCAAGTTCGCGTGAACGAATCGTTCCGCGTTCAACCGCGTCGATTAAAGCGGCGCGGAAACCGTGCTCTTCAAGCGCGGCGACTCCCGCGATTGTTGTTCCGGCAGGACTTGTAACGGCGTCTTTTAATTCGCCCGGATGACGTTTGGTTTGCAAGTACATCTCGGCCGAGCCCTTGACCGTTTGAGCGGCAAGCGTGAGCGCAATTTGACGGGGAAGGCCGGCTTTAACGCCGCCGTCGGCAAGAGCTTCAATTGCCATGAAGATATATGCCGGACCCGAGCCGGAAAGGCCGGTTACCGCGTCTAGCTGATTCTCTGGGAGCTCAAACGCTACGCCTACCGTATCGAGGAAACTCTTCACAAGAGCGCCGTCTTCCTGGGAAGCGTTTTTATTGAGCGCGAATCCGCACGCCGCTTGACCAACCAGACATGGGGTGTTGGGCATAACGCGAGCCAGACGGATATCAGGCGAGAGTATTTTTTCGTAAAAGGAGATAGGGAGTCCTGCGGCGATGGTAACTACCAGTAAACGCGAAGGATTCCCTTCAATTGCGTCGCTAACGGGAGCCAGCGCGCCCTTCATGTACTGCGGTTTGACGGCTAAAAAGAGAACGTCCGCTTTGTTGACGACGTCTTGCGGGGTTTCACAAACGGCGGCATTTGTTGTCGCGGAGAATTTTTGTCCGGCTTCTGCGCTTACGTCGTATCCGAAAACGTGCGCAGAATCAATGATTTGCGCTCTCAGAAAACCGGACGCGAGCGCCGTCGCCATTTGACCTAGACCAATAAAACCGACATTAAGCGTATTTGCCATGATATTCTCTGCTATTCGCTGGCTCCAGATTCTTTTTGATTTATCCCAATTTTGCGCCAATTGTTTCCCTCAGAAATAACAACGTGAGTCTTATAACAGAGCGAACGTTCTTATTTCCAGGGGTTGGATAACAACTGAAAAAGGGGTATAATGGCCGACGTGGCCGGACCTCCGTCTTCTAGAGATTATAATGTCTTCCGCTTTTTTTAAAAGAAGTCGTGAGCACGTATTTCAAAGCAGTCGGCGGCTACGCTTGGATGAAGGCGCGTGATAGCGTCTGTTAGAGAACATAACGCGGCATAATGCCGAAAACGCATATTTCGAAAAGGACTGTCATGTCGGTTGACGGCGCTGAAGTTAAAAAGAAGAACGTTGAGAAAGAGAATTCGACGTTCTTGCAAATACGGGAAATTCTCGAGTCGCTTGCGGTCGCCCTCTTTTTGGCTTTTTTATTCAAAACATTTGAAGCGGAAGCGTTTGTGATTCCGACTGGTTCGATGGCTCCAACCCTTATGGGACGGCACAAAGACGTCAATTGCAGTCAGTGCGGGTACAATTTCCAGGTAAGCGCCAGCGAGGAGATGAATTCCGCGACGAATACTCGGAGCGGATTAAGAGTCGTAGCGGGAGTTTGTCCCCAGTGCGGCTTTACTGAGTATTTTGGAGACGAGACTCCGAGTTTAAAAACCGATAAAAAGGCGCCTTCTTTTACTGGCGACCGTATCCTCGTCAGTAAGATGACGTTTGATCAGCGCGATGTTGCGCGATGGGACGTTTCAGTTTTCCGCGCTCCTAACGACCCCAAGGTTAATTTTATTAAACGGTTTGTCGGGCTTCCGAACGAAAATCTCCGTATTCAGTACGGCGATATTTTTGTTCAGAAATTTACGTCTGAGCTTGGAGAAACAAAATCCTCCGATGCAAAGGTCGACGCAGCGGTTTCCGACGGTCTTTCCCCGGACGTTGATTTGTCGCGAGCTAATGTTTCTTCCGGAACTGGTCCCAACTATGAAGCAGTGGATTCCAGCAAGCCTTTTGAAATAGCAAGGAAGGAATATAAGTATCTTCGTCAGATTCTTCAGGTAGTGTATGACGAAGATTACAAAGCGGAAAAATTGCAAGCTGCGGGCTGGCCTGAGCGATGGACCGACGACCTTGCCTATAACCGTTCCGACAAAGTTGCATGGACTTCCTATGAACGGGAAGGCGCGCGCGGATTCAAATTTGACGGCGCTCTTTCGAATAATCAGAACGTTTCTTCGTTGGAACTTGGGTCGGAAGCGGACATAGATCCGGTTGTTCCAGAAGACGCAGATTTTTATTGGCTTCGCTACAGACATATCGTTCCGAGTTCCCGGGATTGGATTCATCTTTCGGAAGGACGGTTGCCGCTTGACGTTGAGAGAAGCGGCAAAATTGAAAGCAATCCCCGCTTGATTGACGACTTTTCAGCGTATAACGCAGGTATTTCACGCCGACAGGCGACGCGTGAAGTCATAGCCAAAGGCGGACGTGTGACGAGTCTTGTTGAAGAGTGGGATCGATCGCGCTCAGACGAGTTTTCCGCGCTTTCTCAGACGTTTGTCGGGGCCGACGGCGTCGAGCGTACGTACTGTTTTAAGAATCCTGACGGATTTGGATGCAACTGGGTAGGGGATCTGGCGTTTTCTTGTGATTTAACGATTAACCAAGCAAACGCCGATTCTGATAAGATTGCTTTTGATCTAGTAAAGGGCGGGGTTGTTTTCCGCTGCGTTATTATGCCGAAGGCGGGTACAATTACCCTGAGCGTACCCTCTGTTCCTGAATTTAAACCTAGCGTTCTTGAATATCGTTTTGTTTCCGGCAAGACGTATCATTTCGCATTTCTGAATGTCGACGAGGAAATGCGCGTTGCCGTTGACGACGCTGAATTATTTTTTCCTGACGGGGGCGGCCGGTACGACAGATTTACGCAAGGCGCGGACGCTCTTATTCCGAGAAACCGCGATCCTAACGCGCGCGACCTCGCTCCGGTGGCAATTGGCGCTCATGGCGTTTCGGTCAGTATCGAGCATATGAAGGTTTTGCGCGACGTTTACTACATTGCCGCCGGACGTATGCTTGAAGAATGGGACGCGTTTGCCTATAACGATTTTGGAACAGCGCGCTGCGACCGCTTGATTTCCGGGATTCCTTTAACGCTCAGCGAAGAAGACGACGCGTCTCGGTTTATGTCTACGCCTAAATTCTGGCGCGGATACGGCAATACGAAATCTGCGCTTTTTACGTTGCGTGAAGGGCAGTATTTAGGCTTGGGCGACAATAGCGGTTTTAGTCTTGACAGTCGGCTTTGGGCAGATAATAACGTTTCTTATTATATTGATCGCAAATTCCTAATTGGAAAGGCGTTCTATGTATATTGGCCGCACGGATGGCCGTTGCCCGTTATTAAGAGCCCCTTCTGGCCGAACTTTGCTAAAATGCGACATGTAGAGTAGTAACGCCTTTAGCATGAGGCGTTTGGAACTGTGAACTCATGCGCGTCCTTTGGGACGGCGTTTGTTATGGAGGCGGCGTATGGGAACGACTGGAGAACGGCGAC
>CADACS010000089.1 GCA_902786505.1 uncultured Planctomycetota bacterium
GCCGTTTCGTGCGACGGCGGGGAATTTACCCGACCCGTCGAATGCCGGGCGGAGGCGAAGCCGGGCGTTTCCCAGACGGTCGGGAAGCTGACCGTGCCCGATTTCAAATTATGGAGCTTGAACGATCCGAATCTCTATTCCGTAACGTGCGAACTCGTCTCTTCCGACGGCGCCGAGCTCGACCGCAGGGCCGCGACGTGCGGGTTTCGCGACTTCCGATTTGAAAACGGCTATTTTCGGCTCAACGGAAAACGAATCTACGTCAAATGTTCTCATTCCGGGAGCGATTCGCCCATTACGCACCGCGTCCCGCTCGATCCCGATCTCTACCGGAAAGACATTATTTCCTGTAAGACGATGGGATTTAATATGATCCGCTATATCGCCGGACTGCCGCGCCGATTCCAGCTCGATCTGTGCGACCGGATCGGGTTCCTCGTCTACGACGAATGTCTCGCCGGCTGGTGTTTTGGCGCGTGTCCCGAACGCGCGCGCCGGTTCGAGGAGCAGACGCTCGGCATGATACGCCGCGACTGGAATCATCCGAGCGTCGTCGCGTGGGGACTCCTCAACGAAACGGTCGATATTCCGCTCGTACTTCAGGCGGCGGGCATGCTTCCGACCGTTCGCGAACTCGACCCGGACCGGCTCGTCTTTCTCAATAGCGGCGGGTTCGATCCCTTTGCCGGCGAAGCGGTTACGCAGGCCGATTACGCGATCTGGCGCCGCAAAAACGCGGCGATTATGCCCGGCGTCGTTAAGAACGCGACCGACGCAACCTTCGATTTCGACGGCACGCGCTGGTTCAAGAATACCGTCTTTCTCCATCCGGGCGACGTCTCCCACGAATACTGCGTTTTGAAGTGGACGGCGCCGAAAGCGGGCTCCTACGACTTCTTCGCGCGGTTTACCGACGTCGTCCTTCACGGCGTCGCGAACGTCGATCTTCATCTGATCAAAGAGCGCAAAGACGGCTCGCGCGCCGAGCTCTGGACGGGCTATCTCAATCTCAACGGCTGGGGAAAGCTTATCGCGCTGTCGACGTCCGACGCGCTGGGAATCGAGTCGGATAAGAGCGTTATGAAACTTCTTGACAAAGAGCTCTTTACGTTTGAGGAAGGGGAGTCGCTGTGCGTCGCCGTCGGAATCGGAGACGGGGCCGGGACGGGCGACACGACCGCGATCGATATGAAGATGATCGCGCCCGACGGGACCGTTTCCGACGTTACCGCCGACTATTCTCATGAGCGCAATCCCAACGGCGTATGGTCGTACGGCTGGCTCCCGAGCGGCCCGTCGCCCGATCTGTCCGCGTTTACGCTCTTTGATCTCGGTCAGGAGAAACTTGCGTTCGAGCCGATTGGACGGATCGCCAATCCCGGTTCGCTCGAATGGCAGAACGAGCTCGCCGACACGCATCCGTATAAGCCGGTTCCGCATACCGCCGCCGTTATTAATGAGCTGCGAACGCACGGGAAAGGGGACTTGCCCGTCTTTCTGTCCGAATACGGAATCGGGAGCGCCGTCGATCTCTTCCGTCTTACGCGCTATTATGAGCAGTACGGCGCGACGGACGCGGCCGACGCGAAGCATTACCGCTGGCGTTACGATCAGTTCAACGCCGACTGGAACGCGTGGAAGCTCGACGGCGTCTTTGCGACGCAAGAGGATTTCTTCCGGCAGGCGATCGCGCTCATGGCGGAGCAGCGCCGGCTTGGAATCAACGCGATCCGCGCGAACGCGAACGTGGTCGCGCACAGCGTTACCGGAACGCACGACCAGGGGATTTCCGGCGAAGGACTGACGACAATCTTCCGGGAGCTCAAGCCCGGTACGGTCGACGCGTTGGCCGACGTCTTTGCGCCGCTGCGGTTCTGTAATTTCGTCGAGCCCGCCCACGTCGCCGGCGGCGATAAGATTCGTATTGAAGCCGTGTTAGTCAACGAAGACGCGCTCAAGCCCGGCGATTACCCCGTGCGCTATACGGTCGTCGGACCGAACAACGAGCGGATCTTCGACGAAACGCGCGTTATAACGGTTCCCGAACCGGAAGACGGCAAGGAAAATCCAATGACCATGCCCGTCTTTTCCGAGGAAATCGCGATTCCCAAAAACGTTGGGACGGGCGAGTGCCGGTTCTTCGCGGAGATGCAGCGCGGGGGCGCGGCGATCGGCGTCCAGCGGTTCTTTACGTTTGACCGCGCTGAATTCCCCGACGTCGGAGAGGGCAAGATTTACGTCTGGGGCGACGACGCGGACCTGCTCGGAAAACTGGCCGAAGCGGGGATTTCCGCGGAGCCGTTTACGCGGTCCGACGGCCAGGCGGCCGCGCCGAAACCCGGCGATCGGATTCTTGTCGGAAAATCGTCGAACCGAAAAAACGACGAAGAATTCGCCCGGCTTTTCGACTGCGTTCGATCGGGCGTGAACGCCGTCTTTCTGTCGCTCGACGTCTTTGAGGAGAACGGCGATTTTACGCGCTATCTGCCGTTCGAACAGAAAGGACAAGTCGAGCGGATGCAGGCGTGGCTCTATCATAAAGACGACTGGAACAGGCACGACCCCGCTTTCGACGGGCTTGAATCGGGCGGCGCGGTCGATTACGTTTATTATCGGGAGGTTGTTCCGTCCCTTACGTTCCGGGATCAGAGCCCCGCGCCCGACGCTGCGATCGCCGGCGGTTTTAATACGCAAATGGGCTATCAGGGCGGGCTGTCGATGGCGGAATGGAAGCTGGGGAAGGGACGCGCGATCTTTTCCACCTGGCTTATTCAGGAGTCGCTCCCCGATCCGCTCGCCGAGCGGCTCCTGCGCAACTTGCTCAATAAGGCGCGTTAACCGTTATGTGAAACTGACGTTTTAAAAATATTCAGGAGAGTCAAATGAAATTCGCACGTTTTATTCTAACCGTTTTGACCGTCGCGGCCGCGGCGTCGTGCGCTTTTGCACAAGATCAGCCGAAAAAGAAACTTATCGAACTCGGATGGGACATTCCGACGACCCAATATATCCGCGAACACTGGCGCGAGATGGAGAAGGACGCTCCGTTTGACGGAATCGTCTACGACCTGACCGCCCAAAACGAAAACGGAAAGGGCGTCGCCAGTCAGTCGCTCTTTACGCCCGATCCGTGGAAAAAAGAATGGTTTGAACCGTGCGTTCACGATCTTGAAGCGTGCAATTTCCAGCGCTATAAGAACAACTTCATTCGCATTAACTTCTATCCGACGCCGTTCGACTGGGCGGACGAGGAATGCTGGAAAAACGTGTGCGAAAAAGCCGCGATTTGCGCATGGGTCGCGCGCGAGACCAAAGGCGGACTCTGCTTTGATTTTGAATCTTACGGCGCGGAGATGTTCAAGCACGATCCTGCGACCGGCCGTTCTTTCGACGAATCGAAGAAGCTGGCGCGTCGGCGCGGCGCGGAGATGTGCGAAGCGGTTTGCAAAGAGTACCCCGAAGTCGTCGTGCTCTGCCTGTGGATGAACTCGATTAATACGGACGCGGGCCGCAGCGAATATCCCGATCTGACGCTGCGCCGGAGCGGCTACGGCCTGCTGCCTTCCTTTATCGACGGCATGCTCGACGCGGTCGCGCCGGAAACGACGCTCGTCGACGGGTGCGAAAACGGATACTACATGAACGGTTCCGCGCAGTACGACCGCGCGGCGTGCGACATGCTCCTTGCGACGGGGCCGGCCGTTCGGCTCGTTTCGCCGGAAAACCGCAAAAAGTACCGTTTGCAGGTTCAGGCGGGATTCGGGTTCTATCTCGATATGTATTCCAATCCGGAAGGCTCCCCGTATTATCGCGGCGCGGAACCGGGCGAGACCCGGCTCGACCGTTTGGTCGCGAACCTTCGCTCCGCGCTCGCGGCGTCCGACGAGTACGTCTGGATTTACGGCGAGCAGAAGCGGTGGTGGGCGCCGGAAAACGCGAAATCGGACGACGACTGGACTTCGTGGGAAGAGGCGCTCCCCGGACTTACCGACCGTATTTTCGGCCTGGCCGATCCTAATCTTACGCTCAACTTGTTGAAAAAGAGCGTTCTGAACGATCCGGACGCCGTAAACCTTTGCGTAAACGGCGATTTCTCCGAAGCCGACGCGAGCGGAAAGCCCGCCTCCTGGGATTTCTGGCAGATCGAAACGCATCCGACGGGCAAATTTAAAGCGGTCGACGGCGCCGCCGTGATCGAGGGCGCTCAAAACGGATGCTTCCTCCAGAGCGTCGAAGCGAAGCCGGGCGAGATGTTTCTCGTTACGGGCAAGGTGAAGTCGACGGGCGAAAGTTTTGGCAATTTCCGCGTTCGCTGGCAGGGCGAGCGTAAGAATTGGGTCTCGCAGACGCTTGACGTCATGGTGTATCCCGACTTCGACGCGCAGCCGGACGAATCGGGCTACGTCGAACTGACCGGCTACGCCGTCGTTCCGGACGACGCCCGCTACCTGGTTCTCCTTTTATCGGCGACCGGAAGCGAAGAGGAAGTCGTTACTTACGACGACGTAAAAATCTTCCGCGCCAAAAAACGCTGAAACGAATTTTTTCTGACAAAGGGTCCCTTTTTGACGGAGAAAGGAGCGAGTTATGTCTTCTGAAAATACAGATATTCGGAACCGGCGGTTTTACGAACGGAAGGAGTTTTGGATCGCCCTGGCCTCGGTTGCCGTCGCGGTTTGCGTAAGATACGCCGTGGAAAAACATAACGACAGGCCGCTGACGTTCCGTCCCGTCGAATCGGTCGACGCGGAGCCCGATTACGCCCATGGCGTCGGAATCGATTTTCGGCGGCGGCTTGAGGCGCGCCAGGAAGCGAATCTTATGCCCGCCGACGAAAACGGCTGGAAGCTGGTCTTGCAGGCGTTCGGCCCGATTGCGCTTGATCATAAGTCTTTTGTGGAGAGAACGCCCTGGGAGCAGCTTGCCGGCGAATACTGGTTCAAACGCGAATGGACGCCCCTTTGCGAAAAGTATGGAATCGATCCGACGGTTCCTCCTGAGTTTTTGACCCGTCTGGATTTGTACGAGTACCTGATTAAAAACGGAATCTCGGGCGAAGAGCCGGAGGCGTCCGATTCCGACCTCTCGGGATGGTCCGCTAAGGAACGGTATTGGGAGAACTACGAAGAGAAGACGGGCCGCCTTGATTCTCAGCAGGTAATCGACGGTTATCAGCGTCTTTTGGCAAAGCCCTGGACGAAGGAAGAGTGTCCTGTCGCCGCGCGTTGGATTGAGGAAAACGCCGACTTGTACGACGTCCTTGCGCGGGCCGTTCGTTCGCCGCGTTTCGGATGCTGGCGTTTCATTTCCGAAGAATCGGGCGGCTGGCTTGGCGGTAAGCTGTACTTTCAGTTTTCGCGCGATATTGCCAGAAAGTTTGCGATTCGAGCCAATTACCGAACGGGGACGGGCGATTTTTCCGGGGCGGTCGACGACGTCGAGTCGCTCGTTCTTCTCGCGAAGTCTTTTTTTGTCAACCGTAAGGACGAACAGATTGTTAACTCGCTTGTCGGGGTCGCGATTCTTGGAATCGCCGCGGGCGTCGCGCTTGACGGCGGTTCTTCCGACGCCGGACCGAGTCCGGAAGACCGCGCGCGTTTGGAGGACGTCTGGAACGGTTACTTTGGCAAACTGGACTTTAACGCGTCGACTCTCGACGCGTTGAAGGGCGAACGCGATTCCTTTTATCTCCCGATTTCTCAGGAGATACCCGCGCTGATTCGGAACGGTTCGCTGAAGAAGTTTCTCCGCGATTTGTCTCCGGAGCCCGGCGGTTCGCCGGAATACGACTTTTCTTTCCTGCGTAGGCTGCTGCTCGTGCGCGGTTCGTTCGACGACGGTCTCTATATGGCCGAAATGGAAAGGCTCTGGAACGAACTTCTTGTCGACCAGACCGTCGATATACGCGAATGGGCGTCGTCTTATCGGCCGAAATCCCACGAAAAGAAATTGGCAAAAAAGTTATTTCTCCTTCTGGGACCGGCGATTGAAGCTTTCGGCCGCGCGGACGAGCGCGTCGACTGCGTCGTCAAGCTGAAACTTCTGACGCTCGCGCTGCTCAGATATCAATCTGAACACGGCGCTCTTCCTCCCGCGTTTACCGTCGACGGTCAGGGGAAGCCGCTTCACAGCTGGCGCGTTCTTATTTTGCCCTATCTTGGCGAGGAGAATAAAGCGTTATACGGTCAGATTCGGCTGGACGAACCCTGGGATTCGGATTACAACCGCCAGTTCCACGCAAGTTCGCCGAAAATCTTCCGCTGTTCGTCGAATAAGAATCTCGAAGAGGGATCGACGGCGTATTCGGTCATTCTTGGCGAGGACGCGCTCTTTGACGCGTCGGGCGCCGGCAAAGATCTGGCGGCGGCGCTCAGGCGCGGCGGCGTCGAAACGAGCCGGCAGGCGCTGATTGTGGAACGGGAGCGGCCGGTCTGCTGGATGAAGCCCGACGCGGAATTGGACGCGCGGTCGTTTCTCGAAGAGACCGACGCTCTGGACCGGAATCCCGACAACGGACATGCCGGAGGGATAAACGTCGGCCACGCGGACGGTTCCGTTACGTTCTTCCAGACGTACGGAGTGGACGGTTCCGCTTTTGACCTTCTCATGTTTGGAACGCCGCTTCCTGAATCGGACGGCGGGGAAGAAGAGTAGGGACCTGTGTTTTTACATGATGACGGCGGCCAAACGCCCCTGTCTGAAAGGTTTTCCGAACGGGGGCGCGTTGAACTTTGTGAGTAATGTTTATAATGATTATTATGATTGTAACGATTATAGGGGGGGGTAGGTAAATTCTTCTTTTTCTTGTTTCAAATTGGATAACGCTGTTTTAAATTTTCTGTAAATAATATAAAATCGGATCATCCCCGTAAAAGTTTATTTTACTTATTACGTTTGTTTTTTATTGTTACGTGGGCGGCAGCGGGCTTGTGCGCGCGGCTTTGCTGAAATGCGGCGGTTTGTTTTCGTCACGGTTGACTTGTTGTAAGGAGAGGCGTTTATGAGAAGTAAGAATGATGTGTTTAGAGCCGGGTTTGCCGCTTTTGCGGCGCTTTCCGTCGCGCTGTGCGTAAGCGGCGCGTTTGCGCAGGACGGCGGTAAGAAGATTACGGTCGAGTCGCCCAAATCGGTCGACGCCAAGCCCGATTATGAAAACGGCGTCGGAATCAATTTTTCGGAGCTCTACTCTTTGCAGCAGGCGGCGGATTTTCCGGCGCCCGAAGAGAACGGCTGGGCGCTGATTTTACAGGCGCTCGGTCCGCGCGCGCTGGAATATGTCGCGTGCGCCGATAAGATTCCGTGGGAGAATTTCCCGACGGACAAAGCGACAAAAGAGTGGTTTGAGGATTTCTGGACGCCGGCTTGCGAAAAGCTGGGGCTCGATCCTAAGGCGAAGCCGACGATGCTTGACGACCTGGGCATATACTCTTGGCTCGTAAAGTACGGTATTACCGGCAAAGAAACGCCGCCCGATTCGTCCGACGCCTCGGAATACAAATATTGGGAGAAGAACGAGCAGAAAGTCGGTCTGAGCTCCCTGTCCGAAGCGAACGACTGCTATATGCGTATTATGGGTAAACCGTGGACGGCCGAAGAATTTCCGATGGCGGCGAAATGGCTCGAGGAACGCGCCGAGCTCTTCGATATATTCGCCCAAGCGGCGCGGCGGCCCTATTTGCGTATGTGGCGGCGATGCGACGACAAACCGTTCGGCATGGTCGGGCTCCTTCTGCCCGACGTCCAATATACGCGTGAAATTGCGCGTCTGCTTCAAATCCGCGCCAAATACCGACTTGGCTCGGGCGACGTCGACGGCGCGATCGACGACGTTGAAACGATGCTGCTCATCGGCAAACGGGCGCTTGAAAACAAGAATTCCGTCATGGTTGAAAGACTCGTTGGCATGGCGATTATCAGTATTGCCGCAGGCGTCGGTTTGGAGGCGTGCGAGAAGGCCGCTCCGTCTTCCGAAGGCTACGCGCGGCTCCTGAAAATGTGGCGCGATTTTGCCGCCGACGTCGATTTAAAAGCGGTCGTCGACGCGACCGTTCGGTACGAATACGAATTCTTCATGACGGCGACGGCTCAGGATTTTGCCGTATTAATTCAGAACGGCGATATGAAATCGCTTAAAGAGATTATGGAATTTGCGGACCTGACGTCGGACGATCCGCCCGAGTTGGAAACGCTTTTCGCCCTAATCGACCCCGAATCGAGTAAAGAATCCGCGTTGAAAGCCGACGAGTTGGACATGCGGATTTTCATTCGCGAATTTCGGTCCTTTTATGAGCAAACGCTCGACGCGGCGAGTAAAGGCGAGCCGTTTTCCGCCGACGTGGACGAAAACTCCCCCGTCGAGAAGAAACTGGCGGCCGATTTCTTTAACTTAATGTCCGGATATCCGTTCGTCGCCGCCTCCTACAGCGCGTTTAACCGGCTCGTTTGCGTGACGAACCTGAAACAGCTCGGATTCGCCCTGCTCGCGTATCAGGCGGAGCACGGCGCGCTTCCGCCGGCGTTTACCGTCGACGCTTCCGGCAAGCCTCTGCACAGCTGGCGCGTTCTCGTTCTTCCGTATCTTGGCGACGACGCGAAAGCGCTTTTCGAAAAGATTCGGCTCGACGAACCGTGGGATTCCGACTACAACAAACAGTTCCACGGACAGATTCCAAACGTGTTCCGCTGCCCGGTTGACGGCGCCGCCGATAAGACGCCCTATTCCGTAATCTTAGGCGGGAACGGGCCTTTCGACGCGAGCGGCAAAGGCAAGAACGTACGGGAATTGCGGAAACAGAACGGCGTCGAAACGAACGTGCTGGCGATGGTCGTGGAACGATTGGAACCGATCTGCTGGATGAAGCCTGACGCCGAACTGACGGCGCAAGACTGCTTGGAAGCGGCCGGAGGGAAGGGGAACGCGGCGTTTGGCGGCCGCCATTCCGAAGGCGTCAACTACTGCGACGCGGCCGGCGGAATCCATTTCCTTCCAATCTACTCCGAAACGCAGGTAAAGGCGGCGATCGAAGGGAAGGCGCCCGCTGAAGATCAAGAGTAACGGCGCCCGTTGTAAAATCGGCGTCGATTCCGATTGACTCCTAAAAAAGAACCGCGCGAGGACGCGTTAACGTCTTCGCGCGGTTTTGTGTTTTTTGCGTCGCAGCGCAGAACGTCAGAAGACGAATCCGCAAGCGACCGCGCCGGTTACGCCGTCGTCTTTGATCGAATTCTTGCCTTTGATATCGCCCGTTTCAACCCAGTCGTAGCGGATTTCCGGAAGAATGAAGATGTGTTCAACCGGTTTGTAGGTCAGGCCGAACGAAACGTCGTGGATATTCTGACGCGCTTCGCCGGTCGTTCCGAGCGTTTTGCCTTCGTCCGCAAGCCACTGCGTGTAGTATTCGTAGCGGACCGCCGCCTTGAGGCAGCAGGTAATATCGTAGGTGAAGTAATTCGCGAAACCGAGCTGACTGTACCGATTCGTATGCGTCGCGCGATCCGACATGCAGCCGTAGTTCGAGACGAACGCGTAGTTGAATTTATCGGTCAGACCGACGCTCGCGGTTACCGTTTGGAGGTATTCGTCGCTGTCGCCGATCGGAAGGCCGAACAGATCGTCGTAATATCCCCACGAGCAGCCGAGACGGTTTTCGCCAAGTTCGCTGTGATTCTGCGTAAGCTCGCTCGCGTAAGAAATCGAGAAGTTTTCCGCAAGATCAAGATTGGCGCCGAACAGGAAGCCCGTGTCGCCGCGCCGGTTGTCGAAGCTGTTGTCGATTCCGGAGATCAGACCGACGTCAATGCTGAATCCGTCCGTCGCCTGAAGCGTGAACAGACCGCCCGTATGCGTCGTCGGTTCGTGATTGAACATGTGCGAATGAGTCGCGAACGGATTCGCCGACGCGTCGACCGATTCGTAACCGATCGTCGTTCCGAACTTACCGCCTTTCAACGACAGTTTGCCGAACCCGATTTGACCGTACGCCTGATAGAGCGACGCGCAGTATCCGTCTCCGCTGACGCCCCACTTGCCGTCGAAACCGTCCGACGATTGGAGATTGTTGGTTCCGAAAAGCGCGTCGACGCGATAGCCCAAGTCGATGCGTCCGGGATCCCCGCTCACTTCGCGCTCGCTCGTGAGCCATACCTGATTCATGGTCCAGCGGTCGCCCGTTTGGCCGAAGCCGTCGGCCCAGGAGCCGACAATACTTCCGCTGAAGAGCTTGTTCGCTTCCGGCGCTTCGTAGGCGCCGATCTCGTACGAGCCGTCGACCGCGTAAGGCGCCGTCGCGGCCGCAGGGGTCGCCGCCGCCGCGTCGCTCGTCTCCGGTATAGAGCGGAAGACGTAGTTATAGGCAAACGCCGAACTCCCTAGCGTCGTCGCTCCAATAAGAGACGCGAGTAATAAAATCCTTTTCATTGTGCTTTGCCTCTTTGTAATAGGGCGCAAACGCCCCGTAGAGCCGCAAGCGCACGCCTACGGACTGCGGGACAATCCATTTCTATCGGTTTATCGGGTCTTGCCGTCGGTCAGGGTTAGCTTTATCCCCTTTTTTTTGTCTTTTTTTGCGTTTTTTGATAATTTCCAATCAAAAGACTAGGAAATCCAGTCTCTGCGTTCGCCGCGCCGCGTTTTGAACGGGGTTCTCCGCGGCGAACAGGCGCGCCGAACCCCTCGACGCTTGACGGCGCTTTCCGTTCACTTTATACTCTGAAGAACGCGTCGGCCGTTCGGCGCGCTTTTTTCCATTTGAATTTAGGAGCGCGTCCTCGCATGAGCTCAAAGGTACGGCTGTCGTTTTATCTACTGATCCTTCTGGCGTTGATCGCCGCGACTTGCACGTCGCTTCAGGCTCCCGGGGCGGGGTTCTGGTCGACGTCGGGAATATGGTCCGTTTTACCGCCGCTTGTCGCTATTCTGCTGGCGGTCGCGACGCGAAACGTCGTCGTTTCCCTTCTTGTCGGGCTCTTTTCCGCAGCCTATCTCATGGCGCTGCAGAAATATGGGGCGCCCGGTTCCGCCGCGCTTCATACCTTTAATATTGCGTCGGCAAAGATGCTTGAAGTCGTCGCGAAGCCCGGCAACGCGGGGATTTTGCTCCAGTGCGGCGCGATCGGCGGACTTGTCGCGCTCTTGGCCGCCAGCGGCGGAATTCGCGCGGTCGCCGAACTTTTCGTTAAGCTGGCGCGCGGCCCGGCAAGCTCGCAGATCGTCACGTGGATTCTCGGTATCTTTATTTTCTTCGACGACTACGCGAACGTTCAGATTCGCGGTCCGATCGTACGGCCGATTACTGACCGCAACCGCGTGTCGCGCGAGAAGCTGTCCTTCATTCTGGACGCGACCGCCGCGCCTATCGCCGGAATCGCGCTGATTTCCACCTGGATTGGAACGGAGCTCACTTATATTGAATCCGGTCTGACCGACGCGGGTCTCGATACGACGTATCAGGCGTACGGGCTTTTCGTTTCGTCGATTCCGTACCGCTTCTACAATATCCTCATGCTCGCGTTTATTCTGCTTAGCGCGTGGACGCTTCGCGACTTCGGGTCGATGTATAAAGCGGAAGTATTGGCCCGAAAAGGGTATCTGCGCGATATGAACCTGAATCTCGTTACGGTTGAAGAAGCGATGAACGGCGCGAGCGACGGACTTGCCGTCGACGACGCGACCGCGGACGCGATCGACGGCGTCGGCGCCGAGAAGGACGGCGACTATAAAGAAGGGCGGGGCGTGAACAAAAAGCGTCCGGCGTCAAA
>CADACS010000090.1 GCA_902786505.1 uncultured Planctomycetota bacterium
CGAAAGCTGATCGCATGTCGCCCAGTTGTCAATGAACGGAAGAAAAGCCTCTACTTCTGAAACGCATTTATCGAACTCTTTCTCCTGCGAGACGATAAACGCGTGCAGCTGATCTTCGTCGAAATACCGATGGGGAAGACAGGTTAGAAACGAGCCTGCGTTCGCACCCTTGTAAAGTTCTTTTGCCAAGGCGCGAAGTTCCGGCGTCCTGACGCCTATAATTCTATCCGCTTCAACCGTCGGAATGATTTTGACCTGCATAGCCGCATATTTTTTGTCCTGCAGCAGGAATAATTGTTTTACGATTGCTTCCTGGTTCATTTTTTTCGTGGCTATTAATTTAAGTTGCTTGAATAAGGCGCTTTGCGCCGCTCCCTATACGTTAGGTTTCGTCGAACTTTTGCGGGCGCTCAGCAGTACTCCTAAGTATAAATATAAATATCTTGCGGGGAGTCTTTAAGAGCGTCGGCCAGAATG
Source organism: uncultured Planctomycetota bacterium (assembly GCA_902786505.1). GTDB lineage: Bacteria > Planctomycetota > Planctomycetia > Pirellulales > Thermoguttaceae > RUG369. Next base: position 478 of record CADACS010000090.1, read on the forward strand.
GGCTGGACTTCTTGCCAATTTAGGCCGCCGAGTCCGCAACCGAGTTTTGGCGCCGCGACCGTGTGGAGCTGCGGATTACCTTTGAGCCATGCGGCTAAGTCGTCGGCTCCGTCGGCGACATAGGACAAAAGGGACGGGGATCGCCAATGGTCTTTTGTCGCGAAGTTGACGATCACTGGCGACGCGCCGTAGATGAAAAGACTGCCGGGCTTCAGCGCGCCCTCTTTGCACGCCTGTCGATAAGCGACAAAGTTTTCCGGATATCTTTGCTTGAAACTGAGGGCCAGACCTTTCCCCATGACGCCAGCGCAATTAACTGGGTTTACGAGGACGTCATAAGAACGCTCGAACATATTGCCCGTAACGTAGTACAGCATGTGAAGAGCCTCCTTCAAACGGTTATTATACCGCGGCGTCTGGCGTCTTGCATTGAGCGGGGAGTCTTTTTTGCTGGATGTTTAATAACGAGCGGGGATTGAAAATCCGGTCAACATTCCTTTGGACGTCATACAACCAAGCCTGCTGTGGGAGAGACGGCGCGTCTCCCCCACGCGAACGAATTAAGATATTCGAAATATCGGAGACGTTTTCCAAGGGACGGGAAATAGGCGCCTATTCCGGTTTTGACTGTTCGTCTTCTTTCGGTTCGGGAACGCCGGTTAGGTATTTTTCCAGTTTGAACCCCGGTTCCGATTCCGAGACAAAACGAGCGGCGCCGCCGGCGGTTCCCACTTGCATTCCCCCGGAGTGAAGCGAGCCGGCGCCTCCTTCCGAAGGCTTCGCGTCGAGTCCAAACGTCGCGCGAATCTCCTCGAGAGTCAATTCCGCGTCGGGCCGCGCCCACTCGATCGGTTCGCGCCGTTCGCAAATCAGCGCTTGGACGCGCGTGATATAGCCCTCGCGCGCATAAAACTCGCCAAGGTTCTTTCCGACCCCGGAAGCGTCGAAAAACGCGCCGTCGCCGAGAATCACGCTGAAAGTCGTTTGTCCCTCGCCGCAGTTTCGATTGGAAGGACAGCGGTAAACTTTGGGCGCGATTGTCAAGAGCGGCTTATTGTATTCCGAGTCCCAAGGTTCGTCGAGCTTGATTTTTTCGTAAAGCGCTTTTTCCTCTTCGCCAAGGTACGGCAGAATCAAAACGCGCCAGCTGTGCAGAGGTTTTCCGTCTGCGTCAACAGTAAACGCCGGAGGCAGCGCCCCTTTTTCCGCGTTATACGCCAAAATCGCGTTGACGATCTCGACAGTATTAATGAAACAGCCCATGCGCTCCGCCTGCGCGACGACTCCGCTTGTCGAGGGGCAGATCAGTTTATGCAATTCCGCCGCGGCTTTCTTTTCGGAGTTTCCGGATCTTTCCAATTCTTCCCACGTTCTCTCGAGCGCTTGGTTATCGCCCTCCGCCGCCGTCTTGTCGAGACTCTCGATTTCGCGCATGAACGCCGCGTCGTCAAAGCCGCCTCGGAATAACAGCCGCTTATTCGCGCCGGATTTGATTTTCAACGTATCAACCCAAAATCTCGGAGGTCTTTCAAATAGGGAATGAGCGCCGTTATCGGCGACGTAGCCTTCAAACTCGCCGCTAAATACAGTCAGCGTATACTTTCCTTTGCGTAAAGACTGTACGAAAAGCTGCGCCATGGGCGTCCAAAAGGTTTCTATTTCGTCGCGAGCCCACTCGCGTCCCCATTCGGTATAATCGGTTGCGTCGAAAGCGTCTTTCCAAATCGCGACCAAACGCGCGCGCTCTTCGGGACTTGGCGACGCGTTTGGATTCGCGTCGAGCGCGATCGCCGCTGCGATTCCCGTTACGGCGATTCCCACGAGCCGCTCGACGAGGGTTCTATTGTTCCCTTCCATCAAGCTCTTTCCGATGAGAAGCGTCGTCTCGATATCGTCGATTGCTCCGGAAAAATCGCCTTTTCCAACGTGGAAGTTTGCGCGCGTCTGGCAGAGCCGGCAGATATCGCGCATCGACTGAACGTCGGGCAAAAGAGTCGCGATATACGCGCCCGGTTCAGCTTCCGCGTCGCTCGTCGCGCCCCCTCCGGGAAAATGCCAACAGCGAAATTTCGGCTTGCGAACGGCGGCGGCGACGGCGTCGAACATATCCGCGTTTTCCTCAAGCCATTTCGCCAAATTGGGATATTCCTCAGCGGTCCAAGGGCGCTCTCTTGAACTGGCAAGCGTCTCTTCGACCGCTTCCCAAGAAGCGATTCCAATCTTTTTCTCATGGTTTTCCCAGTAGTCGTAAAGCTCGCCTCCGTCAAATGTTATGTCCGTCGGAGTCTCCTCGCCGGTTATTCCGTTCTTTATGAGATACTGTTGAACGTCCATGCGATCCCAAAAGACCGGTTTAACGTTCGGGTCGATTCCGTATTTCTCGCATAGAGGCGTCCAATAACCGTCGAACCAGACCTTGCACTTTATGGGAAATTCCTCCCAAGGGATCTCTCGCCAGGCGTGCTGTTGCTCCAGAAGGATAGGCCCAAAAGCTTGCAAAAGATCTTTCCAGCCGTTTTCTTCGGCGGGCCAAACGTCGCGCTCCTGTCGCAAATTGAATCGTTTAATAGAGTCGATTCCGATTCCGTTCGCGTAGTCGGGCTTCGCGTCGGGGCTCGTTGTTTCGGCTATTTTTAAAGGCTTATCGCAAAGCTTTTCGTATCCGTACTTCGCGCAAATTGCGACCGCGATTACCGCAGCGGCGATCCCAAACTTTTTGCAACTGCCAAAACAGCGCTTTTTAGCGCCCGTTTCTTCTTTTTCCGTTTCTTCCATCTTTTGAACCTCGTCTCGTTTATAAAAAATGGCCGCCGTTTACAGGAATGGATTACGCGCCGTTTTTATTAGACTGTTTAGGGAGTACGCGCGCGATCCTTTAAGAGGGCGCGCACGCGGCGACAACAATCGCCGTCGAATAACGCAATCAGAGTTCTGAGTCTGGTTATTCAGAGACCGTCGCTCGGCGATTACTCTTTCAAATTTGGTTTAACTGTTTCGGGGCGCGCCGCCGAAATCCGTCTAGGCGGTGAAACGAGCCATCGGAAATGCATAACAAGGTGGCAGATAAAGAAGACGCACATTGCTACGGAAACCCACGCATGAACGTTTTCCCATTGCTTCTTATTCATCCCCCAGAACGCTTTTCCGCGTAAAAGCCCCCAGAAGATCTTCGCTTCTCCCATTTGCGGGGCGCCGCCCGCCGCTTTACCGGGGTCTGGCCGCGCCGCGTCGCCGCCGCGCTCGCCTAGAGCCGGATTCGCGCTTTGCTGCGCCGCCGCCGCGGGAGCCCCCGGTCCGCCTGGCGCGCCTTGAGGCCGTATCCACCCCCAAATGAGCAAACCGGTAAAAATGACGACGAGCAGCGTTATCAAGAAGAGCAGGTCAACCCAGTAATTAAACTTCGCTTTGCAATTCATGTTTAGACCTCTTTTTCTGTTGAGTATCCAATATTTCGCGCTCCACGTTCCCCGATCTTATCACGACGGGGACACTGAAGCCGCGCGTTTGTTTGATCGCGTGCGTCAACGCACTATATTGTGCGTATTTATCTTCATGATTCAATAGCTTTCGAAAGAGCCTCCGCACAAATTTTCCTTGAACGCCGCGCTTTCTCTCTCTTTTTTGACCGATCTTTCCTTTCAGGAGTCACGGGCAAAAAACGAAAAAAACAACATTTTTTCTTTAATGAGTCCACAGAACTGTCACAGTTTCAATATGTTTTTTCTCTGATAGAAACGCCCGTCTTTACCGGAAATCAAGCGAGACTTTCGGGAGAAGAACGTTCAAGAGAACGCTTTCGTCAGTCTCCTCTCCTTTTTCATCAGACGTCGCGGCATTTTTGCCTGTCCTGAAGATAGTTTTTTCTGGAGACAAAACAACAGAACATATCTCGGAGGGCGAATAATAATTTCTCATAAGTTGACTTTCCCAAGCGCCGTTTATACCATATTACGGCAGTAGGTTATATTTCACGATTGGGCAAAGTTCCGTTTGCGCGTGTCGCGGAAGGATTTCGCCGTTATAAACTTTTTTAAGAAGGTCGCACAAATGCTCAATATTTTCGGAAAAGGGAGATGGATAAGACGAGACGGTTTTACATTAGGCAAACTCTTCGTCGTTATTGCAACCGCCGTTCTTTTGTTCTGTACGCCTGAACGGGGATCCGGAATGGATCAGTTTAAGGTCGTCGGTTATGCGCCAAACTGGTATGGCGTGGGATATTTGAACAATATCGATTACAGCCAAGTAACGCATCTGATATACGCCTTTGCGATTCCGACCGCGGAAGGGGAAATCCGCCCCTTAAACGACGGCGGTTTTATGACCGCGTTGGTAAAGAAAGCTCATGAAAATAATGTAAAGGTTTGCATTGCAATTGGCGGATGGTCATATGGGGGAGCGCCCCTTGAGTCTACCTTTGCCGCGGCGACCGATTCGGACTCCAAATGCAGAACGCTGGCAAACGCTATGCTGAAAGTAGTGGACGATTACGGACTGGACGGAATTGACGTCGATTGGGAGTATCCGAGAGCCAATACAAGCCGCCAATATGAGACTCTGATTAAATATTTGAGGGAGGGACTTGACCAGCGAGGCGAAGGAAAGATTCTTACCTCCGCGGTGGCGGGTTTTACAACGACCGGCTATTCTCCGGTAGCGCTTGGTTATTTAGACTGGGTCAACGTTATGGCTTACGACGGCAATGGGGGCGCCGGGCATTCTCCTTTCAACTACGCTGTCGACAGTACAAATACTTGGAAAAAGGCCGGACTTCCAAAGGACAAGATTATAGTTGGCGTTCCGTTTTACGCGAGACCTAACTGGACTTCCTACTCGGATTTGACGGCGGCTGACAAGAACAACGCCGCAAGGGATAAAACGGAATATAAAGGCGCGACCGTATATTATAACGGTTTGGAGACCATCGCCCAAAAGACAGAATTTGCCTTTGATAACGCGGGCGGCGTTATGATCTGGGAAATGAGTCAGGATTATGTCGCCGACAAAAAACTGAGTCTGTTAAATAAAATTTATGAAACGGCTGAGAAGAAGCTTGCCGAAACGAAGAAAGCAGAAAAGGGCGCCGACTAAGGAAGGAGAACAACAGCGGTTCAGAATACCGTCCCGGAGCATGCGCGTCGTATTGTCGCCTGTTTTGAGATAAATCAGGCGACAATACAGCCGTTTAACTCAACGACGTACAGACGGCTGAGCGAGCGCAGATTTAAAAAAATTATCTCGGGGCTGTGAATCGACAAACGGGAAACTAAAGCGCGTGGCCTCCGGAAACTTTGATTATTTGGCCCGTAAGCATTTTAGCCCGATCGCTTGCTAAAAACAGAACCGTTTCAGCGATATCTTCCGGTTGAATTAATTTTCCCATTGGAATTAACGGAACGACTGCTTTTTCCAAATCGGCGTCGATCCATCCCGTTTGAGTTGGACCAGGCGCAACGCAATTTACGGTTATTCCATACTTTCCAACTTCAAGAGCGATACTGCGAGTCAGCGCTTCTAACGTCGCTTTACTGGCTCCATAAGTGATTTGCCCCGCAAAAATTTGCGACGCGTCCGTTGAAATATTGATAATTCTCCCATAATTACCCCGGCGTTTAACAAATTCTCTGGTCATCAAAACGCTTCCTCGAACATTGACCGCAAAAGTTTCGTCGATCACATGTTGGGTAATTTTTTCTATTGTGTCAAAACCGTTTTCATCGTCTACGGCCGCGTTATTAACCAAGATATCGACTCTTCCGAACCTTTTCATAACCGTTGAATAGATTTCCGTTACGTCGTTCTCGTTGGAAATGTCGCTTTCCAGGATAATATAGTCGGCGTTTAATTCCCTGAGTTTGCTTTCTACAATATCTGCGTCACCCGCATTTGCTGCGTAATATCGGTCTTTCCCATTTCTATCAACTTTATCCTGATCAAATTCACGAAAGATTTTTTTATATACTAAAACAACTTTCGCTCCCTCGCGAGCAAACGCAAGCGCCGCCGTTGCTCCAATTCCCTGCGGGTTATTCGCCCCGGTAACGAGAGCCACTTTATTCTTTAATCCATAATCAATCATTTACAATTCCCTCAAACCCCAAAGCGACGCTACATTCAGGTTTGTTGGCTCTGTGTTCGCATCCTATGGGCGCGTCGTCGCTCACTTTCTTAGTTTATCTTTCCTTCGGGATAAAGACGCTGCTTCTACTTTTCCTTTTCTGGAGCGGGGGTTCAATTGACTTTCACCGTATTTCCGGCATAGGCGCGACGCCTCCGTTCAAGATAATCTTCTGTCCCTCTTCATTATCGACGCCGTAAAAGATCCCGTTAAGATCGATCCAGGCGGCGATTGTTCTTAGCTCTTCGTCGGACAGTTTTACGTCTTCATGCCCTTCGCGCAGCATCTTCATGAGCCGGCTTCCAAGCGCGCCGTACATGCCGCCGGGTTCAGTAATTTGAATTGTGTTTCGCGCTCCGAATCTCGGAACGAGAGCTTCGGCCGCGTTTTTCGGATTGGTCCCTTCGCCCCAGAAATCGCGATCGTCCATGAGCGACATATAGGACCGTGTAAAGGCGTCTTTCCCTTCGCCGCATGGGGTTCCCGACAGATCGATTTGCCCCTGCGCGTTCGTTTCGTTATGGCACGCCAGGCACTTTGCGTCGAGAATCGGCTGTATGTCGTGGGGATACGAGAATGGGCGGCCGCTTAGCCTGTCGGGCTTAATAACGGAAGGCGCGCGTTTTGCCGCGAGCGTATGAGACGCGTCGGCGGAGTACGTTTCAAATCCGGAACCGCCGCTCGAATCGCGGCGTTCATGGCATCCGATACAGGATATCTTTTCGCCCGGCTGCAAATATGTGAGCGAACGCATTGTCTGATAGGCGTTTCCGTCGCGGTCAATCGCCTGAAGATAGAACGGCGTTTGAGCCGGGACTCGGAAATAGGCGCTTCCGTCTTCTTCAACGGGAACGGTTCCAAGAATAGCGCGTCCGTTTTCTTCACGCGCCTTGCCGATAGGCGGATTATCGCTGTCGCGCGTAACTTTCGGAAAGAGCTGAACGACGCGCAGTTCTTTAATCGAACCGCGTTCTACCTTGTCGCCCAGCCCTTTATATACGTCGACGACCGACATTTCGCCGTAGTTCGGCGCGTCTTTCGGGAGTTGACTCGACCATACGGGCGGCGTTTCGCGCTCTATGATCGGTTGAGCGTTTACCGCGCATAAGGTCGGACTTCGGTAGACAAGTTCTCGATTGCCAAAGACGTCCAACGTATAAATTCCGAGGGCGTCGGCGTCTTGAGGTTTTTGCCATTCCCAACGGAGAGGTTTGGGCGAGTAGGAAACATAGAAATATTTTTCCGACAGCGGATACGGCGATTCATAATACTCAGGCAGTTCAGGCGATTCCGCTTCCGGGAACTGAACGCTCGGCGTAACGCGCTGTATCGCTTCCTGTCCGTCGATCGCGACGGTTGGATCAACGATGACAATCGAGCCGCCCACGCTCGAATGATGGGCGCTGGCGGTAAAAACAAACTTGCCGCTGTTAGGTATCGCGCGCACTTGGAACGCGCAGTGAGGACTGGGCGTCGCGTTGCCCCAAAGCGCGGAAGGATTCGTACCGTCGGGACGCATACTCCACAGATTCTGATGGGTAACGGCGTCGCGATCGATATAGTCCCATCTTGCATAGACTAACCGGCCGTCGTTTGCCGTTTCAGGGAACCATTCGTTCGTATCGTGCCACGAAAGCGTTTTAATATCAGAGCCGTCCGGATCCATAGTATGGATCGTATAGACGTGCCAGCGTCTTCCAAAGCCCCACCAGAAGCAGCGCGCATAGCCCCGCCGCCGCGTCGACGAAAAGGCGATTTTGCCGTCCGGGAGGAAATTGGGCGTGATATCGTCGAAAGATCCGCTCGTCAGCCGCTTAAGTTCAGAGCCGTCGATATTGGCCGACCACACGTGATAAAAACCTTCGTCCGGATCGGTAAAGTGGACTTTGTACGGATCAAAGCTCGGATTGTTCGACAGATCGACCCACGAAAAGACGATTCGTTTTGCGTCGAACGACAGTCTCGGTTCTAAGACGCAGCCTTCCGCAAGTTTGCCGTCAAAGAGATCCCGGCACGCCAACGATTTGCCCGGTTCTTCGAGGAGAAAGATTCCGCCTCCCTTTTGGGCCCGCCATCCGAAATACTGCATTACTAAGTGATTGTATCCGGTCGGGGCGCGTTTAACAAAAAGAAGCGGGGCGTTTTGATAGAGCTCGTTGGAAAATACCAATTTACGCTTGAATCCTCTAACCGCCGCATAATACTTTTCCGCGTCTGCCGGCGCGAGCGCTTCCGCGTTTTGAGATTCAAGTTCCTGAAGCCTTTTATTAAAAGCGTCCGCCGTTTCATCGTCAAACGTGTCGGCGAGGTCTTCGTAAAGCGTTCGCGCAAGCTGAAGGTGTTTAATCGCGCAGGTCGAGTAGGCGAGCGAATCGCCGGGCGCTATTTTATCTTCCCGGAGCCATTCGTATCGAATCGTCGCGCCGAAATCGACGCCGTATCCTTCCGGTTTCGGACGTTCGAACGTTGGCTCGTCAGGAAGCGTTTCATACGACCAACGCCGCTGCCCGTCGCATTCGTCGGCGTCGAAACCGTCGGACGCGGCGAACGTTTCCCGATCTCCGTCAAGGTAGGCGACCGTCGGGTCAAAGCGGGTTGTGTCGCAAAAATGCTTATCATGACGGCGGACGATAAATCGAACGACGTCGTTTTCTTTGATAGGCGTTTTGATGAAAAAGCGAACGCCTCTTTCGTCGTCCCCTGTAAGGTATTCCTGCGCTATGATTTCGTCGTTGACGCGAATTTCTACGTCGACGCCGTCCGATTGCGCGTCGACGTGCGCTTTTGCGGCTCGGCCTGAAATGGAGACGAGACCGTCGCGCGGAAAGGTAAACGCGCGCACGCTGGCCGCGTGTTCGCCCGGATGCGCCCAGTCGCGTCCGACACGCGCCCAATCCTCTGTTCCGCGGTAGAACGTCGATTCGTACCACGTCTCCCCTTCGGCGTAGGTCATTGGGATATAAGGGGATGCTGCCGGCAGATTTTCAGCGTCGGTTTCCAACTGCCAGTCGAACGACGGAATAGAATCGACACGTACGGTTTCGGCGCCGGAGCCGAAAGACGCGAGCGTTGTTAGAAAGATCGCGAGTGACGTTATGCGGAAAAAGGGATAGAGACGCGTCATGGGCTAATCCTTAAAAGGACCTGTGAGGAATGGCGGACGTTTTCTATGTATTATGAAGAGCGGCGGCAAAGGTTGCAAGCGCGCGCGGAATTTTTACAAAAAGAAATCTCGCCAATCTTTTGGGAAAGAGCGGCGAGACAGAATGAATTACGGGGAAAGCAGCAGGCGTTACTGCCGGGGATAGGCAAGCGCGACTTCCAGACGTTTGACAATCTCGGGAACGGTAACGACAGATTCGCCGGCGTCTATCGTTTCGTTTGTTCTAATCCATTCGTCGACTTTCTTCTGTGCGGAAAGAACGGCGCTGTGTTTTCTTCCTCCGAAGAAGTTGCCGATTTCCGCAAGAGCCGAACGCGTATGTTTGCGAGCGAGCCACATAGCAATTGCGCGCGGATCGGCGCACTTTTTCGCGCGGGAAGAGGATTTTAGCGTATTGGAATCAAGCCCGAAAACGGATTGAACGACGCGTTCGACGTCTTCTAATTTCACGTTGCGATAGTTTGCGGCGGCAAGATCGGCCAACGCGTCTCTTGCAAGTTCAAGATCAATTGGCGAACCAGTCGTAAGGTGCGCGGCCAAAAGCCGATTTAACGCTCCGGAGAGCTGTCGCGCATGAGTGGCAAACCGGGAAACGACGTATCGGCATACGTCGTCCGGAACGAATATTTTGCGTTCTCTCGCCATCTGTTGCAGGATTTGCAGCAGCGTTTCGCGCTCAGGATTTTTTATTTCGCCGATAAAACCGCTTTCGATACGCGCGATGAGTTCTCCGCGCAGTTTGGTCAGTTCGACGAGCGGCCGATTCGCAGTGAAAACGAGCTGAACGCGTCGCGCGCGAAGATAGTCGACGACGTTGAGGAACTCCGTTTCAGTCGCTAATTTTCCTTCGAGGAAGTGAAGATCGTCCAGCGCAAGGAGCGAGATGTTTTTAAAGCGGTCGCGAAACGCTCGGCCCCCGCGCATACTCTGAATGAACGCGGAAGTAAACTGTTCGCCCGTCATATAGAGCGGCGGTTTCCGCCCGGGGACGCGGGTATAGGCGTCGCAAATTCCCTCGAGCAAGTGAGTCTTGCCAACGCTCGTATTGCCGAAAAAGAAGATCGGATTCATCGCGGCGGGCTCGCTAATCGCCACGCCTGCAACGCTGAGCGCAAGACGGTTCGAGTAGCCGGGAACGAACGTATCGAGCGTGGCGAATTGCGTCGTTCTGTCTGAAACGGCTTGAACTCGGGGCGTCCCTTTGGGGCGCGTGACAAAGTTTGCTCCTCTCGCGTTTCGCGAAACGATTTCCTCTTCTTCTGAGAAATCTGGCGGAGCTGGGGCCGCCGTCGGTTGGCTTAACTGCTCCGGACGCGTTTCAAAGAGAGCTCGGGGCGCCTGTTCCGGTTGGCGAACGGGGAAGAGCGGCGCGTCGTTTGCTTGCGCCGCGCGTCGGACGCGGTTGGTCGATCCCTTGGGGCGGCCGCGTTTGCCCGGTTTGCGTTCAACGACGTCGTTGGCCGCCGCGGCGACTTCTGAATCGTCGAAATCGCCCACGACCCAAGCGACACGCTCCGAGTCGGAAAGATTCGGAAACGCATTGGACGTTTGTCGCGCCTGCCTTTGGGGAAATCTAAGCGTCGCCGTCTCGTTGAATTCGTCCAGAAAAGATTCCGGCGGATTGAGCGCGCTCAACGGCGCGGCCGTTTGAGGCTGGAACGACGCGGTAGTCTCCAACGGAACCGCCGCCTCAGGAAGCGGATTCTTCCGCGGTCTTCCGCGTTTACGTTTGACCGGCTGCGGGGGCGCCGCCATCTCCCGCCGGCGCTATGGGGAAACGCTCCGGCACATCAACACGCATTTCCCGCACTGGTTTACGGGGCGCTTTCATTTCTATTCCGGCAACGAGGATCTTCTGCCCTTTGACCAGCATGAGGCGCTGGCCCTCATCGCTCCCCGGCCTCTCTATCTGGAGAGTGCCAGCGAAGACCGCTGGAGCGACCCTCACGGAGAATTCCTGGGCCTCTGCGGCGCCGTGTCATGGCTCGATGCGAAG
>CADACS010000091.1 GCA_902786505.1 uncultured Planctomycetota bacterium
CTACGCCACTCTTGCATTACCTACTTTTTAAATATCGTTGGCGCCGGCAGAGCCGCCGCCGCGCCGCCCGCGCTTGCAGACGACTCGTGAAAATATACCCGTCTTTTTTATTCCGTCAAGTGGGAAATTAAAAAAAATTTTTTTAGAGCGCCGCTTCTTGCAAACCGTCTCCTCAGCGGCCTCTGCCGTAACAACTCCTAACGTTTCCTTTGAAGGGCGCCGCCAAAAGAGCGATTCTTTGGACATTTCGCAAAAACGCTTGTTTCCCGACGGCCGCTCCTGTAAACTAAAGCGCGTTATAAAACGAGGGCGAAGAGCTTCGCTCTCCGACCACCCCAACTTTGATTTGGCGAACAAACATGAAAACACTACTGAAAACACTTTGCAGCGCCGCAGTTTCAGCGGCGCTCCTCGTCGGTTCCGCGGTCTCCTTCGGCGCAGAAAGAATCGTGGTCGTCGGCGACAGTATCACCGGTCATTCAATGAATCTTCCGTACGGGTTTACTCACGAAATCCGCGCGGCGCTTGCTGACGCTCACAACGACGCGGAATTCGTTCCGCTCGGCGGCAGCGGTCAAACGATTTTCAGTTGGCGCAATATTATCGCTAACTCCTACGAAAATAATCAGCGGCTCGATATCAACGGAATCTTTGTAAAAGACGAATTCGATAAAGGAGCGGACGTCATTCTCGTCCACCTCGGCATGAACGACGCGCTCCAGCCGTCAGTCAAGTCGGACGAAGAGGGCTTCGCGTCTTGGAAAGCGGAATACGGCAAACTGGTCGCCGATCTTCGCAAACGTGTTCCCAACGTCAAACGCATAATCCTCACGCCCCCGACGATGCTGACAGAGGAAGCCTATTCCTTTAAAAACGAAATGATGGACCGATTCGCAAAGATCATTCAAGAAGTTGCGAAAGAGACAAATTGCGAATTCGTCAATACTCGCGACGAATTTAAACGGTTCGTTGAAAGCGTTCGCTTTACCAAGCCCGACTTCAGATTCACGCTCGACTTCGTCCATCCGAATCAATACGGGCATCAAGTCATGTCGTGGTCGTTCCTCAAAGGGCTCGGCTTCAACGAAATAGCGGATAAATACTACGAAACAAAAATCGATCCGGAAATTCGCGATTTCGATTCCCCCGGTATGATCCTTTCGATCTACGGCGCGACGGTTCCGGCAAAATACGACGTCAATCATATCGACGTACGCGTCGTCGCAACGACGCGCAACATTCCCAACGCGGAAGTCGACAAATTTGAGATTAAACCTAACGGAGCGCTCACGGTTGAAAGCGTTGAGAAAACCGGAAGTTCGGACGGCGTTCTTATTACGCTCTCCTGTTCGACGCAGGCGCTCCCCGCAACCATTGACGTCAGCGTGGGTGGAATTGAACGTTCGCTCCTCGTCAACGCGCCTTATTTCGTCGCGACCGGTTTTACCCTCGCCGACGGCGCCACCTTCACGAAACCGGAAGATTATCCGCGGGAAAAAGCGATTACTGAAATCGACAAAGCCGTTCTCGCCGGAAAAGATCCGCTTCAAGAGACGTTTACGGCCCCCGGTTCCGACAAACCGCTCGACTGGACGATGTATTTCCCCACTCAATTCAAGACGGGCGCGAATAATCCGAACGCCGTCGATATTGCGGCTATCGCGCCGGCAAACGCTTTTGAGGGCGCTTACGTCGTTCGTTACGTCAGAAGTCCGAAAGCGCAAAAAGCGACGTTAAAGCTGAATTCCGAAGGATTCAGCACAACGGCGATTGAGACGATCTATTTGAACGGCAAAGAGGTCTATTTCGACACCCTCTCCCCGCGCCACATTAAGGCTGAGGATTCGATTGAAGTCGAGCTCAAAGAGGGGCTCAATATCCTCGTATCACGCGTCGAACACACCTTTTGGCAATGGGCGACTTCCTTCGCGTTCGAAGGCGCGGAAGGTCTGACGTTCTAATTTCTAAACAGCAATCGTAAAAAAAGCGGCGTTTCGCGCGAACCGTGATTCGTGAAACGCCGCAGTCTTTTAGCCAGTCTTAAACCGTCTTAATCACTTTGCGCCAATGGTAACGGACGCCTCGGGCAAACCGTCGGCAACGACAGTCAGTCGAGCTTTCGCGCCCGGTTTGACGTTCCTCAGAACGAGCGTCGCTTTTCCGTAAAAGAGCGAATGAGTCGCGTCGGCGAACGAATCGTAGTCGATCGGATTGCCGTTTCCGATACCGACGATTTCCGCGTCTCCTTCGACCCGGGCGGTAAATCGAGTCATGGCGTTCGGGCAAAGGGTCCCTTCGGCGTCGACCGCGTCAATATTGACGTAGACGAGATCGTCATCCCCTTCAAAGGCGTCTTTTTCGGGAACGAGCGCCAGTCTCGCGACTTCGCCCGCCGTTTTCCGCGTCGCCCTTCCAATCTCTTTTCCGTCTTTATACGCGACAACTTCAAGGACGCCGGGCTCGTACGCGACGTTCTCCCAACGCAGCCGATATTTGTCGACGATCCAATAGTAATCGGGCAGGTCGAACTCGGCGCCGTCCGGTTTCTCCAGAGTTCGCGTCAAATCCTTTGTTTTGCGTCCCAACGATTTACCGTTCAAAAAGAGTTCGGCCGAATCGCCGCTTGTATAGACATAAACGGGCGTTTCCTTTCCTTCGCGTCCCTGCCAATTCCAGTGCGGAAGAATGTGGACGGTAACGTCCTTCTGATTCCAATGGCTTCGGTACAGATAGAATCGGTCCTTAGGAAGGCCGCACAGGTCGACAATTCCAAAATAACTGCTCTTCGCCACTTTCTCAAAAGGCGCCGGCTCGCCAATATAATCGAAGCCCGTCCAAACAAACTCGCCCGGAATGTAACGGTCGACGGCCATGCGCTCGAAATCAACGTCGGGAATATCGCGAGGCCCGTTCGCGGAAATCAAGTCGTAACTGTCAACTTGCAAAGCGTTAAAATCGTAGACGTCCTTTCGGTCCGGGCGCTTAAAGGTCGGATCATAGTAACCGCGAGTAGAAAAGGCGGAAGACGATTCGGTATAGACCATGGGCATGTTGGGATAACTCTTGCGCGCGATTCGATATTTGGCGCCGTAATTCCAGCCCGAAATATCAAGCGGCGCGAGAACGTCTACTTTCGGAGGATAGTCGCCGAGAACTTCAGAGACGAAACAGCCCTGCCCGACAAGCCGCGTCGGGTCGTATTTCTTAATGACGTCGTGAACCCACGCGACGCGCTTTTTCGCGGCGTTATCCGGATTCGACGGAGCAACTTCGTTTCGTTCGATATTCCAAATTTCGTTCCCAATTGACCAAGCGCAGACGCTCGGCCTGTTGCGGTCGCGACGCGCGAACTGACGCGCTTGACGTTCGGCAAAAGTATAGAAATCGTCCCCTTTGCGCAGGCCCGCGGTTCCATCCCACTTGTCAAACAGCTCGTCCCATACAATGAACCCCATCTCGTCGCACAGATCCATAAAGACAGACGCGTTCGGATTGTGGCTCGTTCTAATGGCGTTTGCGCCCATGTCGCGCATAATCGAAAGCTGACGCTTTATCGCGGCCGGATGCGCGCACGCGCCGATAATCCCCTGGTCGTGATGCAGATCGACGCCGTACAGCTGCAGCCGTCTTCCGTTCAGATAGAATCCGTCGTCGACCGTCCACTCCGCTTTACGAATACCAAACGGAGCTACGGTTTCGTCAAGTACGTTTCCTCGCGAATCGGTAACGGCAACCGCCGCTTTATAGAGCTTAGGCGCGTCGACGTCCCAAAGAACGGCGTTTTCAAAGGAAACCGTCCATTCGCAAACGGGCTCGTCTTCGTAAGCGGGAAATTTGTTAATTGAATTAAGGCGTTCGTTCTTCGCGCCGTTAGCGGTAAGATTAAGTTTTTTCGTCTCTTCATAAACAGCCTTGCCGTCTGGATCAAATATTGTCAGCGCGATTCCGGCGTCTTTAACTTCGTTTGCAATTTCCGGCGTTACGGCGACATACAGAGACGCCGACCCGGAAACGGTCGATTTCGGCTCGACGTTCGACGCCCGTACGACAACGGCGCCCTGCGGAAGCCAGACGTCTTTTGAGCAGACAATAAGTTCGACGGAGCGGTAAACGCCCGCGCCGGGATACCACCGAGAATGATGCTCCCGCGTATCGCAGCGAACGGCGACCGTATTCTCGGAATCTGCTTTCAAAAACGGGGTTATGTCAACTTGAAAACCGAGATAACCGTAATCCCATCCGCCGGCGTAGATTCCGTTTACCGATACTTCGGGAAACGACATACAGCCGTCAAAACTCAGAACAAACCGTTTATCGACGTCGTCAGCGCCCATGCGGAACGTTTTTGTGTAGATTCCGACGCCCCGCCAAGGAGACGCGCCAGTATTGGTATCGTACTTCCGGTCGAACCCGCCCTGAATCGCCCAGTCGTGCGGCAGACGCACCGGAATTTTTGCGCCCGTTTTTTCGAGAGGAACCTTATCGCCAATAGAAAGTCCAGCCGTCGTTGAAGTTCAACGTTTCGCGTCCGAAAGAGCCGGAAGTAAATAAAACGGAATACGCCGTCAGAACAACGACGAATATCCACAGGTTTTTTGACCGCTCAAACGATTTTTTCATAATCCATTCCTAACGTCATTTTGGTCGACAGGTCAAACGGCTGAATTCGCCAGCCAAGCGCCTGCGTATCCTCGTACAGGTAAACGCGATCTATCTTACGCGATTCGCGCTGAAAATTCAAGCATAAAAGAAAAAGAGGTTTTCACGGAGTCTCCGTTTCAATCGGTTTGCCCAAAAAGCAAGCGGCAAATTGCGCGCTAAAAAAACGGAAACAGGTCCGCGGCGACAAACAAAAGTTGAAATGAGATATTCGACAATATATAATCTCTTAAAGTCAACCTGACCTTTTCCTGTCAGCAATCATAGCGGGTCGATTATGTCAATCATTAACAAACGTTTTAATCGCCGACGTTTTATTCAGGCAAGTTCGGCCGCGTTAATCGCGTCGCCGTTCTTCTCTTCCCCTGAAATCGTCGTGAAAGCCGGAGCTAACGACGCGCTGCGCATAGGCGTCGTCGGCTGCGGAGGACGCAGCGGCGTTCTGCTCAAGTTCTTATCCGAAAATCCAAACGTTCGCGTTACCGCGCTTTGCGATCCCGATTCGCAGCGTCTTGCCAACGCCAAGAAATCGTTTCCCAACGCCGCTGATACGCAGGATTTGCGCAAAGTAATCGAGTCGCCCGACGTCGACGCGATCGTCGTCGCCACGTGCAACCACTGGCACGCGCTCGCCGCTATCTGGGCAATGCAGGCCGGCAAAGACGTCTACTTGGAAAAGCCGCTGAGCATAACCTTCTGGGAAGGCCGGCAAATTGTCAACGCGGCTAAAAAATACGGAAAGATTTGTCAAATCGGCTCGCAAATGCGCACCGATCCTGAATTCCACCCAGAAGTAAAAAAGTTTCTGCACGAAGACTGTGAAATCGGGCCGCTTCAGTCAGTTCGTGTCAATCGCTTCTTTCCGCGCTTTTCAATCGGCAAAACGGATAAGCCGCTCGTTCCGCCACCTACCGTAGACTATAACCTGTGGCTCGGTCCCGCGCCCGACGTCCCGCTCTACCGTTCAAATCTCCATTACGACTGGCACTGGATGTGGCGCACGGGCAACGGAGAGACCGGCAACTGGGGCGCGCATCTGCTCGACGACTGCCGAAACGACGTTTTACGCGACGCCGTCAAAGCGCCCAGACGCATACTAAGCGGCGGGGGTCGAGTCGGTTACAACGACGCGGGCGAATCGCCGAACTCCATGTTCGTTTACTTCGACACGGGGTCGATTCCAGTAGTCTTTTGTATTTCAAACGTCGCCGACGCCAACAATAAGAAATACGCGGGCTCATGCCCCGGTCCCACGAGCGGTTACGTCGTTTACGGCGAGGGAGGACGTTACGAAAAGCATTGGGGCGGCGCGGTCGCGTTCGATTCAAACGGAAAAAAGATACGCGAGTTCGTTGGAACCGGCGAATACGAAGGAGCCGGGCCGCACCTGCAGAATTTCGTCGACGCCGTGAAATCGCGCGACGCCGGCCTCCTCAACGCGCCTGTCGAAATCGCGTTCGACACGTCGTTCTGGTACAACGGCGCCAATTTGGCGTATCGGCTCGCCGAGCCTTATTCAAAGGAAGCAGCCCTCAAAATGGACGACACGCCCCGCGGCGTGCTGACCGGCGCGATCTCCGATTTGGAACGGCATTTGCGCAATCAGAATATCGAAATGAACGCAGATACGTTCAAACTGAGTCAATTTCTCGAAATCGACTACGAAAACGACTCCGTCAAAGGCGAATATGAAGCCGAAGCCAAGTCGCTGCTTGATATCGAATATCGGGAAGAATTCGCCGTTCCGCAGATTGACCTTTAATAGTTTTACGGCAATTTAACTAGACTTGAAAAGACGTCGCCACAGACAATAGGAACGAAAAATGAAGAACGAATTATCCAGACGCAACATGTTGCGCGCCTTAACGCTCGGAGCAGTCGGAATCGCCGCTAACGGCGCGCTGACGCCGAAAACGAACGGTCAAGACGCGCCGAAACCGGCAACGCGCGAAATTACGGGCGATCCGCGAATTCGCGGTCCCTTCCCTATCCTCTCGACGCCCTTTCTTGAATCGGGCGAAGTCGATTTCGACACGCTCGGCCTTCAGGCGAAATTCGTCGACTGGTGCGGCTGTTCGGGCATGATTTGGCCGCAGGCGGGAGACGCGGTCGATCTTCTTACAGCTGAAGAAAAACTTCAGGGGATGACCGTATTAAAGGACGCGCTCAAGAACCGGCAAAAATCCGCGTTATGCCTCGGCGTTAACGGCAAAGACGCCGACGACGTACTCGTCTATGCGCGCCATGCAAATGAACTTGGAGCAGACGCGATTATCTCGCGTCCGCCCGACGACGGCAAGACGGAAGACGATATGTACGCGTATTTTCGCGCGATCGCAGGCGCCGTCGAATGCCCCGTAATCATCCAAACTTCGGGCGGAACGAAATACAAAGGGCCGTCGCCGTCGCTCAAAATGCTCATTGAGCTGGCAAAAGAATTTCCGCACTTCGGTTACGTCAAAGAGGAAACGTCTCCGATCGAAGCGCGCATGCGAAGTCTTGTCGAGGCTAAGCCGACAATCAAACGCGTCTTCTCCGCTATGGGCGGTTACGGCTGGCTTCGTCAATGCCGAATAGGTACGGAAGGGCTCATTACCGAACGAGCCGTCTACGCCGATCTGCTCGAGTTCATTTGGCGGGAAGCGGATATGGGCGACAAGGTAATCGCCGCAGACGCATACGGCAAGCTCCTGCTCATGCTGAATTTGAAGCAATCTATCTCCGGCAACGAACTGCGTGGATACCACCTTTACGTCTGGCAGAAGCGCGGAGTCTGCAAAAACAGAATTTCGCGCGAATACGGGCCCAACAACGCGATTCCTGAAAAGCCCATTTTGAGAGAACAGGCCCTCACCGACGAAGAAAAAGAAGAAATCGACGTCCGGTTTGCCGCGCTTAAACCATATTTACACAAAGGAACGTTCCAAGCGTAATCAATATCTCTGACAGGCGGGTGGGCAAGACCCCGCCCGTCTCTTTTTCCTTCAAACCTTTGCGATAAGGACGCCCCCATGAAGCGTTTTACAACTATAGGCTTCCTTTTAGGATCGCTTCTTTTTGCAGCGTTAGCGATCCGCGCGCTAGACGTAAACGCCGCCAATCCGGCAAAAGCGTCCGTCTCTTTTAGAGTAGGAACCAGTATTTGGCTTAACGACGCGCGTTTTCGGCAATTACTCGATCTTTTCGACAAATATCCAAATGCGACGGACGAAGTTACGTTCTTTACTCAAACCACGCATACTCCGATTCCCGACGACGAATTAGAACGACGGTGCGTTATTCTAAAAGATCGAATCGCGGAGACGAAAGCGAGAGGCTACCGTGCCGGCATAAATATCCTGTGCACAATGGGACATCATCCCGAAGATCTTCCACACGCTATCGGACCTGAGATTCCGCGAGGAATTACAATAAACGGCGTTGAAGCGCAAGGGACGTTATGTCCTAACAGCGACGCTTTCCGGCAACGCATTCGCCGCATCTTTACGGCGCTCGCTAAAGCGAACCCGGATTATATCTGGATCGACGACGACGTGCGCGTCTCGCATATGATCGATTCCAGCGGAGCGTCCGGTTCTATCTGCTTTTGCGATACTTGCATGAAGGCGCTGTCCGAAAGATTTGGAACAACGCTTACGCGAGAAGAGCTAGGAGCAAAATTCGGCGATCCCGGCGTACTAGCCAAAGTCCGACAGTTTTCCGCCGATTCTATCAACGATCTTTTTGCGCTCATTGAAAAGACGGTTCATGAAACGCTTCCCGACGTTCCTCTCGGATTCATGACAGGGGAACGCTATGAAGAAGGATACGACTTCAATCGCTGGGCGATTACGCTTTCCGGCCCGAATCGCGATAAAGAAGTCTACTGGCGGCCGGGCGGCGGATTCTACAGTCAGGATTTCATGAGCTCGCTCTTTGAAAAGTCGCATCAGCTCGGGCGGCAGATATCGCTTCTTCCTCCGGAAGTCGTCGTAGTTCAGTCGGAAATCGAAAACTTCCCGTATCAGCCCCTTTCGAAGTCCGCCTATGTAACGACGCTCGAAGCGGTCTCGCACATTGCGGCAGGGTGTACCGGCGCGGCGTTCAACGTCCTAACCATGAACGATGAACCGCTCGACGAATACGAACACATGATCGCAACCGTCGCAAAGCGTCGTCCATTCTTTGACTTGGCGGTCCAAAATCTCGGACGCGTCCCTAACGTCGGCGTCTTTCCCCTTTGGGAACGAACCGACGCCAACTTTGGGGACAGAACTCCCATCGACGTCCTGACGAACGGGATAGCGGAAACCGGCGTTCCCGTCGCGTACCAGTACTCCCCAGACGACTCCAACGTATTCCTTCTCTCGCGTTCTTTCCTGAACCATCACTCGCGCGACCAAATGAAGGAATACTTCAAAAAAGGCGTCTATTTTGATCTCGACACGGTCGGTCTTGCGAACGATCCGGGCACATACGCGCTCAACGACCTTACCGGTATGGAATACGGCGGCGTTATTAGAGTCGACGGGATCGAAAAATTCACTGATCATGAACTCAACGGTAAATTCGCGGGAAGAACGCGCGACCTGCGTCAGTCGTTCTGGCGCGAGCCGATCTATGAACTTCACTTAACGAGTCCGAAAGCAGAGACGCTGTCCAGCGCGGTCGATTACGGCGGAAACGAAGTTGCGAAAACGATCTTGGGTATTTATGAAAATCCGCTTGGCGGCCGCGTTTGCCTCAACGGATATTTCCCTTGGTCAAATTTCTATAACTATCCCAAACAGTCGCAAATTCGCAGAATTATGCGTTGGCTTTCGAAGGACACGTTGCCGGGATACGTTGATTCGTTTGGGAAAATTCATTTCTGGATGCGCAAACAGGCGGAAGACGGTTCCTTTGCCGCCGTCGCGATCAACGCGAATTTCGATCCCGCGGAAGAGGCCGCCTTTATGATTAAGACCGAGCTTTCGGAAATTACGGTCTATGATTTCGACTGCAACGAGACGACCGTAAAAGGTTCGGAACCGGATTCCGACGGCTACCGCCGCTTTGTCGTTTCGGAAATTGCCCCTTGGCAGCCGATTCTTATTGTCGGCAAAGGGAAATAAAAAAAGGGAATTTGAACCGATTCGCTCAAATTCCCCCGAGTGATAATTGCCGCTGCGCGCCGCTTCTTCATGAAACGGCGCGTTTTTTAACGCGGCGCTCATTCAATACTAAATTCAAATTCCTGACGTTCGTTGTGCCACCAAGCGTGCTCCTGCGTCGTCGGAGAAATCGCAAAGAGAGGCGAGAACGTTCGAAGCTTAACGGTTTTCATATCTTTGGAGAATTCCAAAATTTGCAGCCAGCCGTCGCCGCCGTTCCCTTCCCAACCGCCGCCCATCGCCTGCATATCGCAGAGGAGCTGCGAGACCGTCTTGTCGGCGGCGTTCTTATCGACGCGGAATCCGGTGCAGCCGTCCATATTGTCGGCGGTCGAGTGATGGCCGCAAAGAACCATACGAATATTGGCGGTTGGATATACGAGTTTTTCCCAGATCGCTTGACCGGCGTTTCCACCCTCTTTGTTCAGGCCGTAGCTCTCGGCCGGGTCTCGTTCGCAGTTGGCGGTATAGGGACGCATGTACGAATGCGTTACGACAATCCCAAAGGCGTCGGCGTTTTCCGGACGTTCAAAAACGCTTTTAGCCCAAGCGAGCGTTTCGTCCCGCGGCGCAAATTCGAGAACGACAATAACGACGCGCTGACCTTCGGTTCCTTCGATTTGATACGCGGCGTTTTCGAGCGTTTTAACGCCGTACGCGTTCTCAAAAGTTTCAAACAGAACGCCTTTATTCGCGGGATTGCCGTCAATTGGAAAATACTGGGAAAACTGCGTTTCACGGTTCAGAGAAGAGCGCGTGCCGTAATGGTTCCCGTCGGGATAGATAAACGGCCCGTAATCGTGATTGCCCGTCGCAACGAAGCAAGGGCAAATCCCGTTAAGGCGCGCAAACGCGCCGGCCGTGCATTCCCACATCTGTTTGCTCGTCTGATTGGCAAACTTTCCGTCCCCTTGCTGTAAATTATTCGATTCAACCATATCGCCGACGCAAACGACGCCTTTGACGTTGAGCTTTTCAGCGTTTTCCGCAATCCACGTTGTCATCAGATCGTAGATCCCTTGATTTCGCGAATAGCGAGTATAAGCCTGCGGATCGGGAACGAGAATAAGGTTCCAACCGCCCTCTTGCTGAATTGCCGGCGGTTCGTATTTCGGCGTATCCTGCGCAAACGAGTTAGAGGCCGCGCCGATCAAAATGAACGAGACGGCGCAACAAAACATAATGGTTCTTTTAAACATAACGTAGTACTCCATTTCATAACCGTTTACCGACGCCGATCGCTGTGAAACAGGATCGGCGTTCAAAGGAAATGATACCAACGGTAATTTGATTGTCAAGAAAAACCACGTCAACGCGCCTTTTCGTCATAGACGGTAAAAAACGCTATTTTTTGTAATAAACGCTTTCTGACGTCGATAAATCGAAAATGAGCGCTACAATTAACGTGCAGCCTTTAACCTGGGGGATATAAAAATGTTTAAGAAGATACTGTTCTTTTTAGCGATTCTTGCGACGTCCGTGTGTATTCCGACAGAAGCGAGCGCGCCAAACTATTATCCTGCTCTACTTTGCGTCAGTTGCGGATTCGGAAATAAAATCCAGAATTGCGTAAAATGCGACAAGTGGACGGGATCAAACTACTATAACGCACGAATTTGCACTAACTGCGGATTCAGCTCTAAGAGCCAGAATTGCGTAAAATGCGGCAAGTGGGTCGGAAGCGCGCGATATGAAGCGCGCCTGTGCACGACCTGCGGTTTCGGTCATAAAGACGAATACTGCGTAAAGTGCGGCAAATGGACTCGCTAACTGCGTTCAGCGCTCCGTGTTCCGCTTTTGGAGACTTACAAATGACTCGTTCTTCTTGGACTTTAGCCGCGGCGCTTACGGCGGTCGCTCTGTGTTCTTTTTTATCTCCGTCGGCGCGCGGCGACGAACCGACGCCAGAAGTCGTTACAGAAAAAATCGATCTCTTTAACGGGAAAAACCTCGACGGCTGGAGCGTTTTCCTCGCCGGAAAAGAGCCTGGCAAAGATCCAGACGGGGTATTTACCGTAGAAGACGGAGTCCTTCATATTTCCGGATACGGAATCGGAGGAATTACCTCGGACCGCGCGTTTCGAGATTACCAGATCGTCGTGGAATTCAAGTGGGGCGAGAAATCATGGAGTAACCGCGAAGACCGTTGCCGCGACGGCGGACTGCTGATTCACTCGGTTGGCAAAGAGGGCGCTTACGGCGGCAGCTGGCTCTATTCAATTGAAACTAATATTATCGAGGGCGGACTTGGCGACTTTATCGTCGTTGGAAATAATACGGAAGAATTCGCGCTCACCGCAAACGTCAAGCCTGAAAAATCGAAGTTGGGCGCGTGGGTTTTCGACCCCAAAGGAAAACCGCAGCGCGTCTTGAGCGGCCGAGTCGATTGGTTCGCGCGCGATCCGGAATGGGCGGACGTTCGGGGATTCCGCGGAAAGGACGACCTTGACCGACCGCTTGGCGAGTGGAACGAGCTGCGAGTCGTTTGCAGAGGGACTGCGGTCGACGTCTATGTAAACGGCGTTCTCGTCAATCAGGCGTACGACGTCAAGCCGTCTGCGGGACGCATTCAGTTGCAGTCTGAACTCGCCGAATACTACGTTCGACGCGTCGAACTCCTCCCGTTAGAAAAATAGAATTAAGCCGTCAACCTTTAATTATCGCCGCAACAAGAGAAACAATGAACCCAACGTCCGCTTCAAACCGGAGTCTCCCCGAAGACGTTTCTTTTTTACAGTCAGTCTTGGACTATCTCAGACTCTTTATTTCCGGAGATAATTTCAAAACGACGGTTATCCTTCTGTACGCGGTCTTCGCGCTGTCGACGTGGAAGTATATTCCTTCCCCGCCTCGATTTGGCGAACCCGAAACAGGAAAATGCGTTCTGGCGGAATCGTTTCCGTCAGGAACTTCCGAGGCGCAACGCGCTAAGCCTCTCGACGGCTCCATGACGGAGCAGATTTCCCCCGCGCAATTCCTCTGGAACGCGCGAAAATTGTGGGCTGCGTTTCTACTTATGGGCGTCGGGCCATGCTGTATTGTAAAGTTCGTCTTTCGGGAAAAACTTCAGAAGTACGGCCTGACTCCCGGCGTCTTCAAACGCACGTTGGTCAGTTTCTGTAACTTCGTTCCCATTATGCTCGTCATAGGCTGGCTAAGCGGCAATACAAAAGAGTTTTACGCCGTCTATCCTTTTAATCCTCTCGCAGGCGTTTCGATGACGGCGCTAATCGTACACTCTATAATGTACCTGTTCCTCTATTACCTCGCCTGGGAATTCATGTTCCGCGGGTTTATACAACTGGGACTGTCGGAAACAATTGGCGTCGGGCCGGCAATTCTTCTGCAAGTTCTCGCTTCAACGATGCTTCATTACGGGCACCCCGCGTCGGAAACGTTCGGCTGTATCGCCGGCGGTCTCCTTTGGGGCTATCTTGTCTGCCGGACGAAATCTATTTTCTCCGGCTGGGGACAGCACGCCGCCTTGGGAATCTCCCTTGATTGGAGTCTGGTCCTGAAAGCGATGTAGCGCATTAGCGAGTTCTATAGCTAAAAAACCGCAAACAAGCGTTCGCGCCTGTTTGCGGTTTTCATTTGAGAAAGTCAAACCGAACGTTCATTAACGTCGCTGTAAATACTTCCACGTCGACGCGAGACCTTCGAGCGCTTCCGGAAGCTCGTTACGACTCCTTTGGAAAACGCCGAACCATTTACCGTCGTTTGTCTTCCAGATCGCGACGTCGATCGGGTCGTCGCCAATAACGTCTTCGGAAAGCGTCGCGTTAAATTCGCCGATCGACAGAGATTTGAGCTCCGACGCAACGACGGCGGTCAGTTCGCCGTCGTCGTTAAAACGCGCCGCAAAAACGCCGTTAGCGACGGCGGAAATCTCAGGAGTCGACTTTCCGCCGGCGAGCGCGATTTTTTCTTTGTTCAATACAATCGGATCGCCCAAATCGTTCTCTTGCGCGGAGATCCACAGAAGCGTTCCGTCTAAAAACCGCGAGAAGGCGCGGCGAGGAGGCCGCGTAGAAATTTCATCGCCTCCTCCAAATGCAAACTCGTCGCGAACCCACGCCGTCTGTTCCGGAACGCCGCGTTCCTTCAACGTTGCGACAACACCTTCTACCAACGCGTCCTTTTCTTCTTTCGAGGCGCCGGGCGCGAGAGAAATAATTTGCGTTTTACATTCCTTAGCCGAAGCCGCCAGCGCGCGGAACGCGGCGTAATCCGCGCCCTCGGCTGGGCTTTCGCCGTTAAGAATAACGGCGTGGTACTTCTGGTTCCCGTATTGCAGATATCCGTCGTTGACCGTCCAACGCGGCTTTCCGTCAAGCGTCGCAGAACTCATTTCGTCGATCGGCGTGAGATCGGCGGGATATCCGCGCGTCGCAAGGCGGTCGCAAACGTCTACGCCAACCGTCATATATTCGGGCCGAAGCGGATTCGACGCCGCAAAACGGCCAAAAATAACGGCGACCGGAGCGTCCAATTGAGAATTGGAAACAAGATTCAGCATGCGAATCTTTTGACGGATTTTACCCGCGCCCGCGTCGGCGACAATTGGCAGCCATTTAGGATCGATTGGGTTGGTAGGCGAGTTCTCATTTCTGGGATAAATTTGATGGATATGAACGCGCCCTCCGGAAGCGGCCGCGGTCCAATGCTCCCAGACGTACGGGGCTAAGGCGTTAGCGTAAAACATATTGACCCAAAGGGAATCGCACGCTTTCGCGAGAGAATTGCGAACACAGAACGGAACGTATTCGTCTACTTGCGCTACGTCGCGCGGCGCTTTCCACCACATAATTCCGCCTTTGCGCATTTCCAGCATATTGGGCCATGGATACCACGTGCAATGAACGCCGACAAACGCGTCGTCTCCCCAAATAGCTTTGGCGGCGGCATAATTCTGAAATGCGTACTCGACGACCCTATCGCCGCAAAGACGGCGAAAACGGTCGACGCACTCGACTCGTTCGTCGTTCTTATCTGCTTGCGGCCGAAACGCGAGAAAGAGGTCGTCGACAAGGTCGCGATTCCCATATTTTTTCGCGTACGCGGCGCGCATACGCTCAGAATACCAATAATCGTCGAGCGCGTCGACGCGGTTAAAGCAAGGGGGAAATCCCCATTCGTCTTTACCGACGCCCAGCGCCGGCACGTCGCGAAAACTCTCGTAAAGTTTCTTTTCCAATTCGAGCGTCTCGTCGGCAAACAAGTCCGGATAGGAGTAACGGAACGCCGCGGCGCATGTAATGAAATCGCCCCGTTTCGCCATTTCAGAACGGTCGAACGAAACGGACAGTCCATTGCGCGACGTTGAGTCGACTTTATCGCTCGGTTTCTTATCGACAACATACTGAGTTTTGTCCCAGACGACAGAGTCGCTGACGTCGATCACGGACCCCGGATCAATCGCGCCGTCGGCAGTTCGGCGATAACACCAAGCCTTCACTACGCGGCCGCCGCGAACGAAATAGGGCGCGTTCCCCGTATAGTGATCGGAAAGATTCGGACACGAAAATTTAAGATTCCCCTTCTCTCCTTCTCCGGCAATTTCAGTCTCCATGAAGAGGAGTCGCTCTTGGGCGAGATCGGGACGCGCCTTTTCAAAGTCGTATCGGGCAATACGAACGTCGATATCGAGCAACGTTCCGATACCGTACCGTTCCCGCGCATATTCCGCCGCCTTCTTCGCCGCGTCGCGCGCTTTTTCATTTCCAACTATCGTGTTGCAGGATCGGAGCGTGAGCAAAACGGCATCAAACGCTCCATAAGGCGCTTCGGCGTCGATCTGATTTTTATAGACGTCCCCCTGACCGTTCGACCAATCGTCGTCATACGACCAAAAGCAGCCGATTTCCGGCGTAACGGAACGTCCGTCAAGTTCCTTAGGCAAACGGTCGGGCGCGGTTGGATTCAGCGGTTCGTATTCTTTCGCCTGACTCGACGCGGCGATCAAAAACGACAAACTGGCGGCAAGCAAATAAAAAACTCGCCGCATTATATGGAAAAGATTTTTGAAATTCATTGCAATTTCTCGCTACGTTTCTGTAAAAAAACAACTCCAGAGTCCAAAACGCCGAAAGGCGGGTCCCCGTCAATGCGTTCCATTATAAAGGAAACGCGCCGAATTTGTAAAAATGAACGTCCAAAATGAACAAAATCGCCGGCTATGTTGTCTACTTCGACTCCGAGCACTATGCTTATGCTCCATATGATACCAAGGTTATGCACGTAGTTGTTAATGGCGAGGAAAAGACCCTGGGAAAAATTTATAGTCTCTCACTTCATGACGGGAATTATCTCGTGGCATACGACGGCGCGCCAACCGAAATCTACGACAAGGATTTGGACGGCAGAGCAGACT
>CADACS010000092.1 GCA_902786505.1 uncultured Planctomycetota bacterium
ACCGCATAAAACAGCAGGCCGTGAATATCCGTGACATACGCGCAGAAGCCTGCGAACAGCGGGCCGGCAGCGAAACCGCCATTGCCGCCGACGGAGAACGTGCCGAGCGCCTTGCCTTTGTGTGCGCCCGCGAGGCCGTTCACCATGCGCGCGCCCTCTGGATGATAGAGCGCCGAGCCGAGGCCGCCGGCCATCGCGCAGAGGAAGAGCACCCCATAGTCCGTCACAAATGGCAGCACGGCGATGCTCGCGCCGCTGATGACGATGCCAAGCGGCGCGAACCACGGCCGCGCAACGCGGTCGGCGTAGTAGCCGAGCACGGGCTGCAAGATGGAAGAAAATACGAGATTCGCGAAAATCAGCGTGCCCGCGTCCTGATAGAGCCAGTCGCGCTGCATGCGTTCGACGGGAAACGCCGGTTCCGGTTCCGCCGCGAACGCCGACGTCAGGAACGCCGCGCCTACGGTCGACAAAAGAATCGCGCAAACGGCAAATATTCTCTTCATCTCTTTCGTCCTTATAAACTCGCGCCGGGTACAAATCGATCGACGAGCTCGCGCTTTTCTTCTCCGATATCAAACGTTTCGGAAACAGATTTCTTTCCGACGGTAAGAGTCAGCGGCGTCGTTTCGGGCTTCGTAAAATCAGTTCCGACGAGCGAATAATACTCGATCGGTTCTTTTTGCCCTTCCGATCCGTCGTCGCTGTTCGTTTCGCCGACAATTTCGATCTTCTTCAGCACGACTTTGAATTCGCCTTCCGGCGCGCCGGGGTACTGACCGTAGGTTACGATTTTCGCTTTGCCCGAACTGTCGGTTACTCCCGCGCTGGGCCACTTCAGCAAAGCGGGGGAGTCGGAATTCAACACGACGGTTACTCCTTCCGCCGGCTTCCCGTCTGAATATTTCAGAACAACCGTGCACTGAACGAGTTCCGGCATTCCGTCAGGGCGCGGTTTGGAACAGCCCGAAGGGATTAGGAACAGAACTGCGAGACAGAACATAGCGGCGTTGCGTATAGCGTGCATTTTATCATTCCTTCTCTTTGTTTACAAGCGTCGACGCTTAGTTCGCGAACCGTTTCGTTCGGGCCGTGTCCCGACTCAAGCTCCGCGGATTCCCGCCCATGCGCGGACTCGGGAAGCGCCGCGCACGGCAGGAACCGCAATAACGCAAGCGGCAAGTTCGCTTTCATTTTTCTTCCTGTCTGTTTGACGGACAGGATTACAGCGAAACGCTTTCGCCGCCGTTAATTGATCCCAAAGCGCCCCAAACGCCGAACGGACTTTTACCGCTCAGGTAGAGCTTAATCGTTTGGTATTCGTTAATAGCCCCGCAATCGATCGTATCGGGAATAAAACGAACGGACCCGTCGGCCATGACCGCGTTGGCGCCGCCCGAATGATACGAACTGGCCGAGTAGATTCCCCAAAAGGACCAAGAGGAGTCGCCGCCAACGCGCGCGCACGAAGGCGAATTAGGCGGGAGAATCGTGCAGAATCCGGTGATTTGCGCTCCGCCCGCGCCAAAGAGACGTCCGCGAAGACTGCGCGTCGGATTCTGAATGTGGTTCGGATTAAGAGGATCGCGCATATTCAGGCAGTCGGCCGCGTAGAGCTGCCAGGATCCGTTGACCATTCCTCCCGGCGGTCTATTCGTAACGCCGCCCCGCAATTCAGTCGGGAATCCGGACCCTTTCGAGACGCCCGGAGACGTCCCGGATTCGCTCCCCACGACCGTGTTCGAGGTTCCGTCGACCATGGCCGACATTGCGTGCCACACGTTCACGAAGAACATGCCGCGCCCCGTCATCTGGCTGCCGGACGTGCCAAGCGTCGCGTTGTCGCCGTAAGGCCCCGTCAGACCGCCAATATGGTTTTCACAGGCGACGTCGGCTAACGAGAACATAATGCTTGTGCCGGGGGCAAGGTGTCCGGAAATACCCATGATTTGTTTGGAATAGGGATCGGACGGGCAGCATAAAGTAGAAATCGGCGTCGTGCCCAAACTTGCGACGAGCGTTTCGTCGGGCGGAAGGCCGTACGAGTTTTTCCAAGAGGAGAGCATGGCGTCGCAAAGCGCGTTTTGTTCCATGAACGGGAGCATCGAAACGATACCGCCGACATAGGCGTATCCGTAACAGTTCGTTCCCAGAGAAGGAAACTTGCCGTTGACGTCTGCGTAATTATGCAAGGCGAGCCCGAATTGCTTCATATTGTTCGAGCATTGCATGCGTCTTGCGGCTTCTCGGGCGGCTTGTACCGCAGGGAGCAGCAGACCGATCAAAATACCGATGATCGCGATAACGACCAGCAGCTCGACGAGCGTAAATCCCCGTCGGTTCAACTTTTTCAAGGCGTTCATGTCGAGATCTCCTCACGAGAGTAAAACGAGTAATAAAAAAATACGCAACCGGCGCAAGCGAAACCTCTTTGAATTTTGGAGGACTTCGGCGCTTAACGTCAACGATTGTACTCTCGCTCAAGACGCGTGTGAATGACAAAATCCTGTCATTCTATATACATATCCTGCCATTCTCTATGGGCGTCCGTTTTTGTAAATCGATAGATAGCAGACAGTTAGAGATTTTTATTATTTTGAGTCTGTTTGCAGGAATGATTTTTTGTAAGAATCTGAGTCAAATCGGTATTGAAGCCGAAACATATTTGGCGTCGTTCCCACTTCCCGTCGAAACGCTCTAACGAAATAGACGTCGCTGGCGAACCCGCATTGAAAGGCTACCGCCGCGACGGAATCGTTTGTCTCGCGGAGCAGCGTTTTGGCGCGTTCTATTTGTACGTTCATGATTTCATCCTGCGGGGTACGGCCGAGATATTTTGCGAACAAACGGTAGAGCGTACGCTGAGAAACGTTGATTTCGTCTAAGATATCCTGAACGGTAATCCGCTGACAGGCGTTTTCCCGAATGAACGTCAACGCGGTCTCGACGTCGGGATCCCCCACGGCGTAAAAATCGCTCGACTGCCTTGTCGCTAAGAAACCCGCCGGCACAAAGATTGTCTTTTTTTCAACCGATTCGCCGTTCATTTTGCGTTCGAGAATATTAGCGGCGTGCCAGCCGATCGCAAAGCTGTTGCCGTCGACGCTTGAGAGCGTAGGGCGGAGGAGATTGCAGATCCAGTCGTCGTTGCCCACGGCGACGACTGAGATTTCCTGAGGCGCTCGGATTCCAAGTTCCTGACACAGTTCCAGAACGACCTGTCCGCATTGATCGAGCGACGCGAAGAGCGCGACGGGCTTAGGCAGGCCTTTGAGCCATTTCGCGAGTTTGGCGCGGTATTTCTCGCTCCATCGCGGGAACGTATAGTCGCGTTCGCGCCAGCGGACCGGATAGACGTCGCAAGGGTAGCCAAGCGTTAAGAGACGTTCGAGAAAGAAATGTCTCCGGCCGTAAAAGATGGGCGAATCTTCCATGCAGTAATAGGCGAAGGTCCGCAGGCCGCGTGCGACAAAATGGTCGACGACTAATTCCGCGACGCGCCGTTCGTCCATCGTAACGTCTGGCGGCGTGTTCGTTTCCGCGTAACCTAACAATTCGACAAACGGGATTCCGCTTTGCTGAATTTTAGCGTAGGTTGAACGGTAATATGATCTTATAACGACGCCGTCGGCCCGCCACGGCTTATAGCGTTCGAATTGACGCGCGTCGCGTCCCACTTGCTCAAAACTCAGTATCCAGTTCTTTTCACGCGCGTATTGGGAAAGCCCCTCGATAATGCCGCGTCCGTACGACGTGTTCGTTTCGCAAAAAACGAGAATGCGCCGCTTGACCGGCGCTGTGTTTCCCGTATGAACGAAGAGCGTGTCGGACGCCATTTTTATCAGACTCCTTTTGCGTTGCGGCGGCGGTCCGCGGAGGTTTTTGTTTTGGTTTTTCGTTAACGCTTTGAACGGCGTAGGTTACGGCGAACCGGACGTTCGTCCGGCTGGGCGCCCTGACGGGCGCGTGCGCGGCCTTGCGCATTGTGGCGGCGGTATTCTTTGCGGTTTATTGCGCGTCGGTTAGACCGGCCGAGACGGCCGGTTAAGGGCGTGCGCCGGGACGGCAGTTTAAGGCCAGCGACCAACGGGAGCGGTTACCGCAGTTCCGCGCGGGAGCGCGAACCGGGAGCGGCGCCGTCGCCGCCGGGAGCCGCGCCGTCGCGGCGTGCGCCTTAATTTCAGTCGGTCGGCTCAAACGGGAACCGGTATCTCTTCGCGGCCTTCTCGGCATAGGAGCCTTTCGGCGCGCGCACGGTCGGCTTGCCTTCAAAGTAGAAGGCGCCCAGCTCGATTTCTTTCAGACTGCCGGGCAGGGTTATCGAGTCAAAAGCGCATTCGTAAAAGGCAAGCTCTTCGATCTTCGCAACCCCTTCCGGAACGATAATCGACTTTATCGCGTAGCAGTCGCCAAACGCGGCGGAGCCAATTGTTTCGACGCCTTCCGGCACGGCGTATTCTTTCCGCCCGACGCCCGCCGGAACGCACAGGAGCTTCTTGCCGTCCTTGGAGGCAAGCGCGCCGTCGATCGACCGATACCGTTCGTTCTCTTCCGCGACCTCGATTCTCGCGAGCGCCTGACTGTCGCAAAACGCGAACTTTGAAATCTCGGCGACGTCTTTGTGAATTGCGACCGATTCCAGCAGCGCGCAGCCGCCGAACGATATTTCGTCGGAAGTTTAACGAGCTTGGACTTGTCTTTTGTATAGAGGACGCCGTCGACGGAACAAAAATCCTCATTTTCCGGATCGACCTCGATTCGTTCTAACTCTTTATACGTCGTCAGTTTGGCAATATCGAGCATATCGAGCGAATCGGCCTCTTTCGGAAGCGTTACGGACTTCGCCGAGGCGTCGCCCAGTTCCGGCTTGACCGCCTCAAAATCAAGTTTATTCTCTTTCGCGTACGCCTCGATATTTGAGCCTTTCGCCGCAACGAGCGTTACGTTGGGACATTGGGAAAAGGCGTCGGGGGCGATCGCGCGGACGTTCCCCTCGACGTAGAATCGTCCCAACGCGCCGCACTGCTCAAACGCTCTTGCGCCGATCTCCACGTCGCACCCTTCCGGAATCTTGAACTCGCTCAGTCTCAGTCCCATTCCGAACGCCATCAGGCCGATCCTGTCGACGCTCGCCGGCAGGTCCGCGGCCTGCAGCGAATAGCAGGCGAAGAACGCCATATCGCCAATCGACTCCAAACCGTCGGGCAAATTGACGGCGACGAGCGAACCGGTCGAGAAAAACGCCATGTCGCCAATCGCCGTAACTCCGTCCGGAACTTGATATAAAACGCGCGGCAGGTCGTTCGGATAGCAGACGAGCTTCTTGCCGTCTTTAGTGAACAGGACGCCGTCGACCGATTTATAGTTGGGATTCTCTTCGGCGACGCTGAATTTCCACAGCGACGGACAGAAGTTAAACGCGGACGGGGCAATCTTTTCGACGCTCGCGGGAATCGCAACCGACTGCACGTAGACCCCGTTGAAACTCGCGGGCGCGATTTCAGTTACGCCCTCGGGCACGGTAAACTCCGACAGACGCATCTTTTTAGGGGCCTGTATGAGCTTCTTTTTATCTTTCGAGTACAGAACGCCGTCTATGGCGCAGAAGTACGGATTCTCCGGATCGACTTCAATTCGATCGAGGTTTTCCGCGAGCGCGATCTCTGTTCTCAGACTGTCGTCTTCGCCTGTCTCTTTCGGAACGGTATACTCTTGAATCGCTTCGATCGGCGGGGCGTACGGCTCGAACGTCAGGCCGTTCTCCTCGGCGTACCGCTGGACGTATGAATCTTTCGGCGCGGAAAGAATCGGGGCGTCGCATTCATCGAACGCGCCCGGCGCAATATTCGCGACCGTTTCGGTCAACTCGACGAATTTCAGTTTGGAGCACTCGTCAAACGCAAGGCCCGGAATCGCCTTAACCTTTTTCGGAATACGTATTGTCCTGAGCGACTTACAGTACGAAAACGCCTGATTCGCAATTGTTTTGACCGTGTCCGGAAGATAGACCGACTTCAAATTCAGACAGTAGCAGAACGCGGCCGATTCGACCGTTTCCGCGCCCTCGGGCAGACTGACAAATTCCAGCGCGTCGCAATGCCAAAAAGCCGATTTGCCGACCGTCGTTACTCCGTCGGGAACGGCGTAGCTCTTTTGCCCTTTCGCAATTGGATATTTAACGAGCGTCCTGCCGTCTTTACTGAACAGAACGCCGTCGACCGACTTAAATTTCGAGTTGCCCTCGGCGACGTTGATTTCCGTCATGGAATAGCAGCGATGGAACGCGTCGCCGGCTATTGACTTCACGCCTTCCGGAATCAGAATCGACTTCAGCATAGCGCAGTCGAGAAAGGCCTCGCCGCCAATCTTTTCAAGCGTTTTCGGCAGTTCGACCGATTCGAGCGCATGGCAGGAATCGAACGCGCTGTCGCCAATTGAGACGACGCCCTCCGGAATGGAAATCGAGCGCAGCGAACGGCATTTGGCAAACGCCTCTCCGCCAATTATTCTGAGGCTGTCGGGCAAAACGACCGATTCCACGTAAATGCAGCCGTCGAACGCGCAGGAATTAATGGACGTTACGCCCGACGGTACTTGTAATTCCTCAGCGGAGTACCGTTTCGGAACGGCGACGAGCGTCTTCATGTCCTTCGTATAGACGATTCCGTCGACGGCGCAAAAGTATTTGCTTTCCGGATCGACTTCGTACCGCTCGCTGTCCGTCATGGGATCAAACGAGCCGCTCAAACTGCCGCCCAGCGCGTCGATCTGTTTGGGAAACGTAAAGACGGAGCCGCCGTCGGACGCGCCATCCTGACCGAACGACGCGCCAATAGCTAAGCCGCAGAAC
Source organism: uncultured Planctomycetota bacterium (assembly GCA_902786505.1). GTDB lineage: Bacteria > Planctomycetota > Planctomycetia > Pirellulales > Thermoguttaceae > RUG369. Next base: position 6,851 of record CADACS010000092.1, read on the forward strand.
GCGAACGCGAGAACGAACAAACGCCAAAGTCCGAGCCCGTAGTTGGCCGAACGCCGATAAGTATCAAACTTCGCCATGCTATATTCCTTTTTGAATAAAAACCCAAACGCGGCCATTATAAGTTCCCGCGATTTAAAAAGCAAGCGTCATGGCTTTGGAAGTTGACGGCCGCGTGCGTTTCGTCTATAATCCGGCGCGTTGAGCCGTTTTTTTTCGGACAGGAGCAGCCATGCCAATAGAAGTAGATCTTGAAGAGCGAGTTGCGTTTCTTACCGCGGACGTCGATTCGATCGATCCCGATTCGCCCAATTGGAACCTGAAGCACATCGAGGCCAATCGCGCGAACCCTTTTCTTTATACGATCAAACTTGACCCGTCCGAATGGAAGCTGAGGCGGATTGAAGTCGATCCCCAGAATCCCCATTTCTGTTCGATCGACGGCGTCCTGTACACAAAAGACGTTAAGACGCTCGTTCGCGTTCCCTGCCGGCGTCAAAAAGAAGTAACGGTTCCGCCGGGCGTCGAGACGGTCGGGCCGTCGGCGTGCAAAAACTGTATCTTTACGAGTATCGTTCTGCCCGACTCCGTAACGACGATCGAAGACAAGGCGTTTTTTATGTGCCCCAGCCTGCAGTCCGTCAATCTCGGCGCCGGCGTCGAAACGATTGGCAAGCAGGCGTTTAACGAATGTTTCCGCCTGAAGTCGGTCGTCTTTTCAAAGGCGCTCAAAAAGATCGGCGCGGGCGCGTTCGATTACTGTCACGGACTGGGCCGGATTTCCATTCCGGAAGGCGTCGTGTCGATCGAAAGCCGCGCTTTTGACAACTGCCTTCTGGAATCGGTAACTTTTCCCGAAAGCTTACGGTCGATCGGCCCTTACGCGTTCAGATACAACAGATTTAAGTCGCTCGACTTACCGAAGAACTTAACGAAAATTGGCAAGAACGCGTTTCAGTTCTGCCCCAAATTGGAATCGGTCTCTCTGCCGCGCGGAATTAAATCGATTGCCGAGGGCGCGTTTGGCAACTGCGCTTCGCTGGAGAAGATCGACTTGCCCGACGGCGCCGGCTTCTACCGTATGCGCGACGGAATTCTGTTCGGCGACGGGGGCAAGACGCTCCTATGGCGCGCCCCTCTTCATCCGGTTCGCCAATATGCCGTTCCCGCCGGCGTTACCAAGATCGGCGCGTTCGCGTTCGGACACTCGTTCGTAGAGACCGTCTCTTTGCCCGACGGGCTGGAAACAATTGAAAAAGACGCGTTTTCCTGTTGCTATGAAATGACGGAGATATCCGTGCCAAATACGGTTAAGACGATCGGTCATAGGGCGTTTGAGTCCTGTTTCAGACTGAAAGAGATCGTTATTCCCGACGGAATCGAATCGATCGGATACCGCGCGTTCGACGACTGCCGAATACTCGTTATACGCGGCTCAAAATCGTCGTACGCCGAAGAATACGCCGCGAAAAACGAAATCGAATTCAAGCCGATTTGAAGTTTGCGGGCAACGTTCTAAAAGAGTGAAACGGTTATTTGCGGGGATTAACGGGGATGAAAAGAAAGATTCGACGGCTGGCGGTTCCGGCGTTTATCGCCGTTCTTTTCGGGTCGGCCCTCGCCGCGCTCGTCTGCCGTTTGAGCCCGACGTCCGCAGCGCCCGACAATTACGCGCAGACGGTCGAGCCGGGCGGAGCGCTGGAGGCGAAGTATCTGGCGAAGGGGGCGTTTCGAGTCGCGCGTTTCGAGTCGCCCGCGCCGAACGGCCTGGGACGCTTCGTCGCGTATTATCCGAAAGTTCTGGAAAAGGGCGCGAATAAGTTTCCGGCCGTCGTTTTCGTCAATGGGGCGGGCGTCAAAGCGTCCGACTACGCCGCGGTTTTCAAACGCATGGCGTCGCGCGGAATCGTCGCGATCGGAAACGACGACTCCGGGCCGCTCAGCGGCGCGTCGACCGACGCGACGGCGGCGTTTCTTCTAACGCAAAACGACGACCCGTCGAGCGTTTTTTTCCGCCGAATCGACGCCGGCCGAATAGGGCTTTGCGGCTGCTCGCTCGGAGGCGCGGCGATCTTTAGGGCGCTTACGTCTCAGCCGCGGAAAGACCTTTACCGCTGCGCCGCGACTCTCTCTCCCTCGCCGTCGGGAGAGCGGTTCTCGGATCTGCTCAGGCCGTCCGACGTTACGGTTCCCATACTGATTATTTCCGGAACCGAGGACAAAAACGTCCCGTGGACGCACTTGCAGGAGACGTACGGAGAGATTCGGGCGCCCAAAGCGCTCGTTCGTAAGAAAGGCGTCGATCATTACGGAATACTTTACGCGGCGGACGGTTACGTCGCGGCGTGGTTCGCATGGCTCCTGCAGGACGACGCCGAAGCGTCGAGGGCGTTTGTCGGAGAAGCGCCGGAGATTTCCGGGAACCCGAAGTATCAGGATTGGGAGAGCTCGCTGGAGAACGCCGCGGGTCCGCGTTAGGCGCGCCGCTCCGGGAATAAGAACGCGCCCGCGTTTCAAATGAAGCGCGGGCGCGATTTCGTTTTAACCGGACGCCGCTTTCGGTCATGTTGTAAAGTCGAGCGTCAGGGGCGTTTCGCCCTGTTTTCCGAAAAAGTTAATCGGGACGACTTCCATATGATAATCTGTTTTTGGATCCAGATTCGTTAAACTGAACGTTATTTTATCCGGCTGGGGGTTGCGGTAGAATTTCGACCATAAAAGCCGCTCCGCGACAATCTTTTCAGGCTCGCTTTTCTTGACGAGAACGACTCGATAACTCTGGACGTCTTCGACGTTTTGCGCTTGCGGAAAGCGAAACGAACCGCCGTCGGACGGCCGCTCGTCGCGCCAAAGTCCGGCGCCGGGGCCCCAGACGGGCGTTGGAAAAGTTTCGATTCGCGCGTCGGAATAGGGACGGCAGGTCGGGTCGGCGGGGCGTTCGACGCGATATTCGCGAGCGATCAACGATTCGGACGGCAAGTCCATAATCCGCAAACGGACGGAAAAATCGCGCGAAACTTCGACGATGTAAAATTGCGCGTATTCGTAACGGTCTTCGGGCGTCGTGTCGTAAGGCGGTTCGAGGAATTTGCCGTAAGTTAAAGTACCGCAGCCGAATAGAGTGAATTTCCCTTGCCAGACGACGCCGGGGTCGGAAATCGGATAATGCGAATGTCCCGAAAAATCAATAAGTTGAGGAAACTTTTCGAAGATCGGGAAGAGGTCGGACGCCCCTTGAGGACCTTTGTGACAACGAGTCGTTCGCCGTCCTTTCAGCCATTGAGGTTCCGCGGCAAGAAGCTCCGGAGTTTCGGGACGCGTTACGTGATAATGTTGGAAAAAGAAGATCGGTCGCTCGGGCCCGCCCTCGGCGACGGCGGCCTCCAGTTCGCGTTCAACCCATTCGAGGCGGTTTTTATAAACGCCGTCGGTCTCACAAGTGTCGTCGGGAGAAAGCGTTATAAATTGAAATCCGCCGATCTCTCGCCGACGGTTTCCGGGCGTCTTGCAGATTTTTTCCCAAAGTTCTCTTGAGCCGCCCATGTATTCGTGGCTTCCCATACAGAGTACGCGCCGTGTATCGGCGGGAAGAGCGGCCTCTAATGTTTCGCAAAAGGGAACGAGTTCCTCTTCGACGCCGCGATTTGTCATATCGCCGCAAACGGCAAAAGCGTCGAGACGGTCGTAAGGCTGCGCGGAAGCGTAATCGACGGCGAGTCGAATCGCTTTGGCTAATCGCGAGCGCTGCGTTTCCTGGGAATTGCCGGGGAAGAATCCCGGATAGAAGGAGCCTGGAAAATGCGTGTCGCACGTAACGGCGAAACGCAAGATCACGTCGTCGGCGCTATCTTGCGCGAACGTCTTTTCAGGCGCGACTGCGGCGGCCCCGGCGAAGAGAGACGCCGTTTTCAAAAAATCGCGGCGCGGCAGGCTATCAACGCGCATAATTTATCTCCTGTTTCCAAAAAAACGCGGCGAAAGGCGTCGACGTTCTATCGACGACGCCTTTCGCCGCGCAGATTTGATCTTTTTTGTTCGAACGTTAAAACTCGCTCAGAACGAAAGAGACCGGGGCGTTTTTTCAACCTTGACTTCGACGGTCAACGGAGTGGCGTCGGCGGCCGTAAAGGCGCGCGCGACGACGCTTTCCGCTTCGGCGGCGTGAAGTTACTTAGCGATGAATTCCAAGCACAATGGGAGCGCCTCGCGCCAGTACTGCCAGGTATGCCCGCCGTTGCGCACGCGGAGTTCGCACGGAACCTTTTCGGCGCGCGCTTCGTTAAAGAACGCCCAGTTGCCCGCGAGCAGACTGTCGTCGTCGCCGCAGTCGAGCATAAAGCGAACGGCTTTCTTATCTTCGAGCTTCTTAACGAGCGTGTGCGGGTCGTTGGCGAAGTAGTAGTCGTCGAACCGATTGTCGTTCTCGGTCATATCGTCGCGCGACTTATAGCGCTTGAGGAATTCGTTGAACGAATGCGTTTCGACTTCGTCTTTCGTGCGAATCGCCGCGCTCATCGCGTAGCAGGACTCGAACTTGTCCGGATGGCGCAGCGCGTAGAGCATGCACCCGTAGCCGCCCATCGAAAGTCCGGCGATCGCGCGGTCCTTTTTGTCCGTCTTGCAGCGGAACGACCGTTCGATTTCCGGCATGAGCTCGTCGAAGAAGAACGTCTCATATTTGCACGAATTGTCCGCGGAATCGCGATACCAGTCGCTTCGCGCGTCCGGCATGACAATAATGCGCTTCTGGTCCGGATGCTCCGCGAAATACGCGTTGCAGATATTGACCATATTCCCTTGCTTTTCGGAGCTCCAGTCCGCTTCGTTCCCGCCCATGCCGTGCAGTAAATACAGAACCGGATAGGAGAACGAGGTCGTCTGATATTCGTTCGGGACATAGACGCGGTATTTAACTTCGCGTCCGAGCGCTTTGCTCTGAAGGGAGCGCAGTTCCAGCCGCGCGCCTCCGCTCGGCTCTTTCGGCGCGAGCGACTTTTCCGTTTCCCGCAGCGTCTTAAGCGCGTCCGGATTCTCCGCGAGCGGCGCGTCTTTCGCCGCCGGAATGAGATTGTCGAACAGGACGTTCAAGATCCCCTGATAATTTCCGCAGTCGGAGTTAATCGCGACGACCATATTCTGATCGGGCATAACGACGCAGAACTGGCAGTAGGCTCCGTCGCCGCGATAGACGTTATACCGGCATCGCCAGAACTGGAAGCAGTAGCCCTGCGCCCAGTCGCTGTTCGGATCGGTTCCGTTCGAGATATGCTTGCTCGTCGCGTTTTCGATCCATTCGGCGTTGAGGAGCTGCTTGCCGTTCCACATTCCCTTCTGGAGATAGAACTGACCGAACTTCGCGATATCTTCCGTCTTTAAATAGAGCCCCGTTCCGCCTTTAGAAATTCCTTCCGGGGATTCCTCCCAGAACGGAACGTCGATATGCAGAGGCTCGAACAGGCGCGGAATCAGATAGTCGCGCGCCGTTTCCCCGACCGACTTCTGCAGCGCGGCGGAGACCATATAGGTTCCGGCCGTATTATAGAGAAAATGCGTCTTCGGTTCGAACGGAACCGGATGCCCCATAAAGGCGTGAACCCACGTCGGATTGTCGCCCGTCTCGACGTGCGGAAGGCCGTAGGTCGCGCCCAAAATACCCTTATTCGGGAGCTCGATTTCCTTCTCGTGCCCGCAGGACATCGAGAGCAGCGATTCAATATCGATCTTTTTGAGATTCTCCGACGGATTTTCCGGCACGTCGTCCGGGAAGATATCGACGAGTTTCTGATCGAGCGACATCTTTCCTTCCTGAATCGCGAATCCGACCGCGGTCGAGCAGAAGCTCTTACTGAGCGAATAGAGCGCGTGCGGAATATCGGGCCCGTTCGGCGCGCGCCACGCTTCCGAGACGACCTTGCCGTCGCGCAGAATCATTACCGCGTCGACCCGGGCGAATTTCTCGTCGAGCTGACGGATCGTTTCGGTAATCACATTGGAATCGAGCCCGACCGATTCGGGCGTCGCGCGCGGGAGCGCCCCGTTTTCGTCGAGATTTTGAGAGGAGGCCAGACCGGGCGCGAGAAGCGCGCACAGGAACGCCGCCAGAGAGAATAGCGTCTGTTTCATAATAAAGTTCCTAAAAGTTTAGGGCGTCGCGGAAAGAAATATTCCGCGTTAGCCGCCGTTTAGAAAGAATTATAAAACAGAGAAGGGCGCGGGTCAAGCAAAAGAGAAGCGCGCTCGGCTACGGAGTCTCTCCGCGGAGCGCAAAGAGCGCGGCGACGCGCGCCGCCTCAATAAGACTTTGCGTCTTCGCGATTCCCAGACCCGCTATATTGAACGCGGTTCCGTGCGCGACGCTCGTGCGAATAATCGGGAGTCCGAGCGAGACGTTGACCGCCGCGAACATATCCATAAGTTTAATCGCGATATGACCCTGGTCGTGATAGATCGCGACGATACCGTCGTAGAGGCCGTTTTTCGCGTCGAGAAAGAGCGTGTCGGACGGGAAGGGGCCGCGGACGTCCGCGCCCTGCTCGCGCGCCGTTTCTACCGCGGGCGCGATATATTCCCGCTCCTCTCCGCCAAAGAGCCCGCCGTCGCTCGCGTGGCAGTTGAGCGCGCAGACGCCGAGCCGGGGCTCGCGGCCGAGAATCGCGGTCATGAACCGGCGCAGAAGCCCGATCTTTTCGAGAACAGATTCGTAACTTACGCGCTCGACGGCGCTTCGCATCGATTCGTGCAGCGTGACGTGCACGACGCCCAGCCCGGTCGGAGACGCGATCGCCGGACACGGACCAAGATAGAGCGCCATGCCGAAATCGGAGACGCCGCACCGCTCCGCGAGAATTTCCGTGTGGCCCGGATAGTTGTGGCCCGCAAGCCGGAGCGCTTCTTTGTGCAGCGGCGCGGTAACAATCGCGTCGACGGAGCCGCTAAGCGCCGCGTCGATCGCGCAACTGAGCGCGCGAAACGCCGCCTCGCCCCCTTCCGCGCAGATCGCGCCGTACTTCACGCGGGCCGCGTCCGCGCCGCAGCAGGGCAGGACGGGAATTGCGTTTGGCCCGAACTTTCGCTCGTAGTCGCGCGCCGCGTCGTCGGGCGAGTCGACCGGAACGGCGCGCGCGTCGAGCCCGCGCAATTTGGCCGCGGCGGCGACGCATTGCGGATCGCCGAATACGACGGGCCGCGATTTTGGGAGCGCGAACGCGGGGCCGGACGCGCCGTTCGGAAAGAACGACGGCCAAGCGCCGGCGATAATCTCCGGCCCGACTCCGGCCGGGTCGCCCATCGTAACCGCAAGTATAGGCGCGTCTGTCTTTTTGGCGTCTGCCATTGCCCGCTCCCGCTCTCGTCGCGTTTTCAGTCGAGCGCGTGCGCGATCTGGCGCACCGCCTGCCGGAGCCGCTCTTCCTTTTCGACGACCGCGAGCCGGAGATAGCCTTCTCCGAGCGGCCCGAACGCCGAGCCGGGGCTCACGACGACGTTCGCTTCCGCGAGCAGCTTCATGGCGAAGTCGAAGGTCGTGCTCCCTTTGAGATATTTTTCCGGAATCTTCTGCCAGACGAACATGGACGCCTTGGGCCGTTCGACTTCCCAGCCGATCCGTTCGAGCGCGTCGCATAAGACGTTGCGGCGATGCTCGTAGACCTTCGCCATGTGCGAGACGTACGCGTCCTGCTCGCGCAGCGCGACGATGCCCGCGATCTGAAGGGGCATGAACGCGCCGTAGTCGTAGTACGTCTTAATCGTGGCGAGCGCGCGCACGATTTCCGAATTTCCGCAGCAGTATCCGATGCGCCAGCCCGCCATACTGTAGCTCTTCGACATCGTCGTCATTTCGACCCCGACGTCTTTCGCGCCCGGAACCGCGAGGAAGCTCGGCGTAACGTAGCCGTCGAAAACGATATCCGCGTACGCTAGGTCGCTCAGAACCATAAAGCCGTACTTCTTCGCCAGACGGACAAGATCGACGTAAAACTCCTGATCCACGACCGTCGCCGTCGGATTGTGCGGGAAGTTGACGATCATGAGCTTCGGGCGCGGCAGGAAGCGTTCGCACGCGTACGCGACTTCCGACAGGAGCCGTTCGGGATTGCGGACGTCGATTGCGAGCGTCTCGCCGCCCGCGAGCATAACGGCGTAGAGGTGCGCCGGGAAGTACGGGGACGGAACGATCGCAAGATCGCCAGGCCCGCAAAGCGCGAGAATCGTATGGCTGAGCGCGTCTTTCGAGCCGAGCGTCGCCATGACTTCCGTGTCCGGATTGAGGCGAACGCCGTAATATTTCAGATACCGCGCCGCCATCTCCGCGCGCAGATTCTTAATGCCGCGCGAAGCGCCGTAACGGTGGACTTTCGGATTCTTGACCGCTTCGGCGAGCTTGTCGATAACGCTCTGGGCGGGCGGATCGGTCGGACTGCCCATGCCGAGGTCGACTACGTCGGCGCCCTCGCGGCGTTTCGCGTATTTGAGCGCGTTGAGTTCGGCGAAGAGGTAAGGGGGCAGCTTCTTAATTCGGTCGGCGACGTTGATCTCGAACGGGCGCGCGTCGTCCGGCGCGTCGTCGGTCGCTTCAAGCGATTCCCGGTTCGCGGCGACCGCTTCCAGGGAAACGTTGACAAGGTTTTCCGTCGATTCGATACGTTCGTCCTCTTGCTTTTGCTCTTCAAATTGACTCATGTTTTTTTCCTCAGTAAAAAAACGCCGTTGGCGGGCGCGGCCGGGCCGCGGAAACACGCTCGGGGTTAAGCGCCGCAAGCTCGCGCCGGATTGGTCGCTAATTGTACTTTATCGACGTTTTATGACAACGGCTTTGGCCCTTTTTTTAATCGAAACGCGTCCAAATCGGCGCCGCGTTTCGTTTCGTCCGCCGATTGTATTAGAAAAATAATAGGTTATATTAGAAGGCTGAGTTTTATCGGCGGTTAGAATTCGTTTTGACGCTGTTCCTGTTCCCCTATTGGCTCTGGGAGCGTTTCATGGCTAAAGCTACTCCGTTTTCCTTTGCGTACCTTTCAGAAATCCTTTCGTCGCCGGCAATTAAACCGCTTGTTCAGCGTCTTCATCCGTCGGCGGTTCTCGTCGCGCTCAAAAGTACAATTGACGATATGGTGATTGAGCTCGGCGTCGACGCGCGCGGCCGCGTCTTTCCGAACGGTTTCGAGCGTCTCGCTCCGCCCGCCGTTCAGGAGGGCACGTGGATTCTTTCGGAGCCGCAGTCGGACTATTCGCGCCGTCAGGACGCGGCTCGCGAGCGCGACGTCCGGCTTCGTCTCACGCGCCTGGCGGGCTGCGAGTCGGCGGCCGTCTTCGCGAATTGCGAGTCGGCGCGGGTCGCGATTCTGCACGCGCTCGCGCTGTCGGGCCGCAAGCTTGTCGTCGCGCGCCGGGATCTGTTCGAGAAGGAAGACGGTTCCCGGCTCGAAGACGCGTTTTCGTTCTTTCCGTCGCTCCAGCGGCGCGAAATCGGCGCGTGCAACTCGGTAACGCTTCGCGACTACGAGCGCGCGATCGACGCGGAGACGGGCTTAGTCTGGCGCGCGTTCGGCCGCTGGTCTCAGGACGGCCGGAGCCCGCTCGCGTCGGACGTGGCGCGGCTCAAGGGAATCGACGGACGGTCGTTCTCTATAATCGGCGATCTTGAATTTGCGCCCCTGATCGACCTGTCGGACTTTTTCGACGCGCCGATTCCGACGGTCGGCGAGCGCCTGAAGAACGGATTCGATCTCGTTCTTTGCGACGGGGCGCAGCTCATTGGCGGTCCGTCCTGCGGGCTTGTTTTCGGTTCGCGGAGCAGTATCGATTCGATTCTCGCCGCGCCCGCGGCCCCGCTTGCCAAATTGAACCGCGTCGCGTACGCCATACTCGCGAAGACGCTCGCGATCTACGAATCGCGCGACGCCGCGCTCGAGTCTTCAGAGCCGCGCCGAACGGCTCGCGACTCTCTTGGAGCATTGCGAATGCGTTCAGATCGCGCGCGTCGTCGAAGGGCGCGCCATTCTCTGCCCGAACGCCGTGTTCGGAACCTCGCCGACGCGAATCGTCGAAGTACGCTTGCGCGGTTTTTCGCCCGCCGAATTTGCCGCTAAGCTCGAAACGACGTCCCCGAAACTGCTCGTCCGCTGGACCCGCGACGCCGTTCACGTCGATATGAAGACGCTCCTGCCGGAACAGGATATCGTCGTGTCCGAGCTCTTTGAGCAGCTGTCGCGGCAGATGGAAAAGCCGGCCGGAGAATAGCCGCGCGTCGGGGTTTACAGAATTTTAGAAAACGGGTATACTCCCCGCGCCGCGTCCGACGCGGCGACGTTAGAATCCGCGTTTCACATTAGAATTTTCGGTTTTTCGACAGAGTATTTATGCGCCCCTTTATCTTGACGCTTGTCGCGCTCGCCGCGATCTTCGTTCCCGCGTCCGCAAGCGCGGTCGACCCCGCGAACGGAGGTTCCGCGTCCGAATCCGCGGCGCCGGCGTTCTCGTCGCCTCCGCTCTTCTTTCCGGGCGTCTACGGCCGCGCCTCTTCCGTGCCGTCGAACGAGCCGATCGACGCGGACGAATTCCCGCTTGCGGATCCGCAAGTGGAAGACGCGCGCGTCTATTCGCGCTGGGCGCGGTTTCCCGTCGGCTCTTGGGCGCGATACCGCACGACGAGCGTCTCGTACGAAAATAACCGGCAGGTTCAGAGCGTAACGGAAACGCGCGCGCTCCTCAAGCGCGTCGATCTGGAGAATCGGCGCTACGAGCTCCAGTTCGAATCGACGATTAAAATGGGCGCCGTCGACTATTCCCGCAAGACGGAGACGGCCCTTTACGACTTCTGGGACGTCCAAATCGACGGCAAGACGACCGTCGAAGAGCTCTTTCTCGCGACGCTTATGATCGGCTCGAAAGCGGTTCCGTGCAAGACGCGGCGCGTCGCGCGCGAGAACGACCGGCAGCGTGAAACTTCGATCGTCTGGTACTCGCGGTCCTTCGCGCCGTACGTCATGCAGCGCAAGACGGTTCGCGAAGCGATTCCCGAAGAGGGCGCGGGCAGGTCGTCGGTTGTGTCGCAGGAGCTCTACGTCGTCCAGAAACTTGCGGGCCGCGAGACGTTCGGGGCCGCGCCCCCGCGCTACGTCGCGCGATCCGCGTCCGTCGGCGGCAAGCGCAATCAGTCGACGACGACCGTCGGCGCGCCGACCGTGCCCGGCGGCGTCTTGCGCGAGACGACCGTAGAGACGCATGCCAACGGCGAGACGCTCGAAGGCGCGAACGCCGATCAGACGACGACCGTCTTGCTCGATTACTACGTTCCGCGGTAACGCCGCGCGCTACCGCCGTCGCGGAAAGCGGCTCTCTTCCGGCGCGTTTTTGCGCTGACTCCATCTTCTGAGAATAATCCACGCGCACGCGAGCGCGGCGAATACCGTAAAGACGGTTCCCGGCGCGACCGGCGCGCGTTCTTCTTCCTCTTCTTCCGGATACGCTTTTGTTATTCTGCCTATGAGCAGGGGCGCGCGCGTCCATTCTTTCGCGTCGATATGATCCGTTTCGCCCGCGTCTTTGCCCGACTTTCGGTACGCCCACGTCTTATAGAAATAGCCCGAAACGTCGACGTTGCGCCGGTATTCGCGCCCGCCCCCCGCCGTCATGCCGTCCGGGAGTTCCGGCGCGCACAGCGTCAGGGGCCACCCCTGCGAGTCGTTCGTATAGAGGAATATCTGATAGTAGCGGTCAAGGCCCGTCGCGGCCCGAACGTCCGGATCCTCGACGAGAACGAGATTGACGCGCCGCGCCCAGCCGGAGAAGGACGCGAGCCGGCCCTGATTCTCTTCCGGGCGGTTGAAGAGCGGAACGACGTCGCGGAGCGGCTCGCGCGGGTCGGCGCCCGGCGGCATGCGTTTAACGGCGGCGAGCGTTCCGTAGAACGGGCGGCGGTCGTCGCGGGTCCAGCGGAGCGCGCGCGCGAACTCTTTTCGGCGTTCGGGCGACTTTTCTTTTTCGAGCGCGTCGATCGGATAGACGGGCGCGTCTTCGTAGGAGGAGAGGTCGAGCCCCGCGGCGCCGAGCGGCGTTTCGGCCGGAATCCATTCCAGACGCGGCGAGAGGAGCGCGGCGTTCGGTTCCGCGTTCGGCTCCGCGCGCTCTTGCCCGAATCGGATTCCCACGCCCGCGACCCGGCGGCTGAGCGCCCTGTCCTCGGACGAGAACGCGGCCGGCGCGCGGAACGACGGAACCGCGCCCGCGTAGACCGTTATCGGCGCGCCCGCGTCGGTCGTAATTTGCGCGCGGTAGATTTCCGAAACGCCCGCGCGCTCTTTCTCCTGCTCGTTGAGAGGTATCGGATCGAGCTTATTGAGCGTTCCGACGAAAAAGCCGATCTCTTCGCCGCCGTCAGGTCGGAAGAAATCGACGCGTTTGTCCGCGGGCGCGGCGGCGTATTCGCCGAGCGTCGTCTTTTGGAACTCTGGGCCCGCCTGCTCTTTGAGTACGGACGCCGAAAGGAGCCCCGCGAGCCGCGCGAGCGCTTCGAGCGCGATAGCGCGGCTCTCGCCGACGAGCTCCGCGCGCTCTTCCGCGGCGGCTCGCGCCCACGCTTCCGGGCTGGAGTCGGTCGCCGCGGCCCAGAACGCGTCGTCGGCGCGCGCCGTCGGACAGGCGGCAAGCGCGAGCGCGGCGAGAAGAATCGGGAATTTATCGAGCTTGTCGGGTAGCGATTCGAGTTTGACGTCGCGGCGTTTGGCCCCTGCGCGGCGCGATTTCACGGCGCGGCGAACGAGCAGCCACGCGAGAACGAGCGCCAGACAGAGCGCGGCGCGGAACGTCCAGCCGAACGCGCTCCGCGAGTCCGAACGGCGCGGGTCCGCCTCTTCGGGCGCCGCTTGTTTCGCCGCCGGACCGACGAGGCGGAAGTCGAGCGCGACGAGCGTCGGCGCGGCGTAGATTTCGTCCCCCGCGTCGTACGCGCTCGCGCGGTAGTAGACGGCGACCGTTTCGACGGTCTCCGTTCGGTATTTTACGTCGCGCGCGTACGGCGTTTCGTTTTCGAGTTTCTCGTCGACGCCGAAACCGTCCGGCGCGCGCTTGGTCAGTACGCGAATCGGGTCCCGTTTGGCGTCGGGCAGGAGAATCCACAGGTCGTAGAATCCCTCCCGCGTCTGCGCGTCTTCCGCGCCGGCGCCGGGCGTGCGAACGGCGCGCAGGAGCCGGCCGCGCACGCGGAGCGGCTTGCCCTTATAGAGCTTTCCCTGCGTCTTGAGCTGCAGATAGACCGCGTCTGCGAACGGGCTGAGCGCGGCGCCCCCGGCTTCGCGCGTTTCCAGCTCGGACCAGATCGCGCGCAGATTCTGACCGTCCTTCGCTTCGAGCAGGGGGAATCCGTCTTCCCACGAGTCGACGTCGAACGGGGCGGAGTCTGAAACTTCCGCGCCGCGCGCGAACGCCGAAGGGACGGAAACGGCCGACGCGAACGCGAGCGCCGCGAGAACGGACGCGGCGATTATTTTATGGAAAGAACGATTGATTTTCATAGGTAAACAGCTTATAATCGGGTTAAATCCGCGCGATTTCGGAACGTTCGCGCGGCGACCTTTCTGTCGACGGACGAACGCAGCCCGCGCGCGCCCGTCGCGCCGACCCCCTACGCGCTAAGATCGCAGTATGTGCCGAAACTTAAACTCGCCGTCCGCGCCGCCGCGAACCGATTCGCCGCGACGCCGATTATACTACGTCCGCGCCTTTCGCGCGAGACTTCTCGCCCTTCTTTCCTGCGTTTTTCTCATTTGCGCGCAGAGCTCCGGAATCTTTGCTCCGAACGCGCTCTTTGCCGCGGAGGATTGGGCGGCTTTTCTCGACGCGCTCAAGGCGCGCGGATACGACGACGTCGCGCTCGTCTATCTCAAGCAGCTTCAGGCGAACGAAGCGGCGCCCCCCGAACTCAACGACGAACTCGATTATAAGATCGCGGCCGCGGCGTTCGACGCGTGGACGGCCGCGCCCGCGGCGAACCGCGACGCGCTTGCGGAACAGGCGCGCGACGCCTTTGCGAAATATCTCAAGTCGGCGCCCGAGGGCGATTACGCGCTCGAAGCGAACGTCGGTCTGGCGCGGCTGGCCGCCGACCGGGGCGACCGGGCGCTCGACGCGGCGAATAAAAAGGGAATCGCGCCCGACGAGGCCGACTCGAAACGGCTCGCCGCGCGCGACGCGTATTCGGAGGCGAAGCCGTATCTGAGCGCGGCCCTGAAGATAGCGCAGGCGCGCGCGAAGTCCGGCGATCCCGTGTTCCATCTGCAGCACGCACCGATGCGCAACACCACCTACTGCAGCGGCAAGAAGGGGTTCGGCACGGTTGACGAGCTGTTCGGCGGCGACGAGCGCGCCTTCGTGCTCGCTGGCCACGTCCACAAGCCGCTTACGCATCCGCGGAACATCTGGCAGGGTGGGTACACGGCGCTTAGCGCCGGCGTGATCACCTGGACGAGCTTCCCGCCGTTCGGCTGGCCGAAGGAACTGCCGGGG
>CADACS010000093.1 GCA_902786505.1 uncultured Planctomycetota bacterium
AACTCGTCTGGATTCGAAAGTTTCCCGTCGGCGAAAACTGGGGGTGTCGCAAAACTTGGATCTATTCCGATCAAACTATTGTCGAACGTAACCTCAGCGCCTCCTGAGGCGCAGTCGACTCCCAAGTTTAACGCGATTATCGTATTATAGAGTTTTACGCTGCCATCATACGCACGGACGCCGCCGCCATATTCAGACGCGCTGTTGCCGGAGACCGTACTGTTCGTCAGCGTTACATTGCTGTTGTCACTCAAGAAGCCGCCGCCAAGTTCAGCGCTGTTGCCGGAGACCGTACTGTTCGTCAGCGTTACATTGCCATAATACGCATAGAAGCCGCCGCCCCTTCTAGCGCTGTTGCCGGAGACCGTACTGTTCGTAAGCGTTACATTGCCAAGTTGCGCATAGAAGCCGCCGCCATATTTATGGCTGTTGTTGCCGGAGACCGTACTGTTCGTAAGCGTTACACTACTATCATACGTATCGAAGCCGCCGCCATATTCACCAGACGTGCTGTTGCCGGAGACCGTACTGTTCGTAAGCGTTACAATGCTGCCAGAAAACGCAGAGAAGCCACCGCCACCTCCGGACGCGCTGTTGCCCGAGACCGTACTGTTCGTAAGCGTTACACTACCATTATCCGCATAGAAGCCGCCGCCGCAATGATGAGCGCTGTTGCTGGAGACCGTACTGTTCGTAAGCGTTACAACGCTGTTAGAAGCCGCAAAGAAGCCGCCGCCATCATAAGACGCGCTGTTGTCCGAGACCGTACTGTTCGTCAGCGTTACATCGCTGCCAGAAGCCGCATAGAAGCCGCCGCCATCTTCAGACGCGCTTCCATTATGGACAACAATCCCCGTCAGCGCAACTTCCGCTCCGGAAATATAAAACACGCGAGACCTAGCGTTCCCGTCGACGGTAAGCCCGGGCGCGTCGTTGACGGAGTCCCAAACAGAAGTCGCGTCAATCGTAATCGATTTGGTAATTTTCAACTCTGTTCCCGAAAGAACGATCCTTCCGGGGGCGGCGAATTTTATCGTATCGCCGTCCTGCGCCGCGGCGATCGCTTCGCGAAGGGACGTTACGCCGTCGGCGGCGTTGACGACGTCGTTCAGCGTAGTAACGAGCAACGTTGAACCGCCGCCGAGAGCGTTGGAAAGATCCGTAATCGAAAGCGCCGATTCAACATATGACGTTTCAGCAACGGGCGCGGCCTGAGCGGCCGTGGAGCCGGCAAAAGAAGGCGCGACGCTCAACAGCGCGCGCTCTTCAAGACTCTCCAAGCGCAGCGAGGACGGCTTAGGCGCATGGCGTTTTTTATCGACGGAATTGCGCGCGCGGTCCTTATTCAACGGGCCGCCGTCCACGCCAAAAAGATAACGACGAAAATTCTTAACGCTTTCGAACGCTTTGCGACTAAGAGACATAACGGTTCTCCACAATGTTTCTGGACAAATGAAAAAAACGGGACGAGCTGTCAAGCTCGCCTGGGAATAAATTGGGGGGGGTAAACGCTTGTTGGGAACGGATTATTGCGCGAAGTGAAAAACAGACCGAAGCGTCGCTGCGGCTTGGTCGATCGCCGCCTGCTGCGCCTCGGCGGTAAGTTCGGCAAGCTCGACTGTATTGATCGACGAGAAGTCTTCGGGGAGGGCGAGTCGATCGTACGTATCGCGAATTTGCGCATATTCGGCGGGGTTGACGGAAAGAAGCTCGCGGGACTCAAGCGTCTCTAATCTCAAGGTTCTCGTCTTAACCTTTTGTTTCGACTGACGGGCCAAACTTGCCTTTTTGCTGTTCCAGTTCATACCGATTTCCTCTGTTTAATAAATGCCGCGGGGGGAAAACGGACTTTATAAGCCGTTTATTATAAACACTTACATTATTACGGAAGGCGCTGTTGCAAATTGTCAAAACGTATAGGTTTTCGCAATGAGGGAGAACCTTGTTTTTTCGGGGAAAAAGCGCAAAATAATCTATTTTACCGTTAAATTTCTACCAAAAAGTCACTTGATTGTTGACAAATTTGACAGTTTTTGCTACCTTGGGAAAGATATTTTTTTGAGTTGTAAATTGCTAAAACCTATACATTTTCGCAGTTTTTTTATTTTCCCCCAACCGACTTTTTCGCAGTTTCAGACTCTCTTAGCGCAGGTTCGGAACGTGGAGAGGGGCATTCCGGCTTCTTTTGCGGCGGCTGCTTCCGTTAGAAAGCCGGCGCGGCGGAGGGCGACGATCTCTTTGAAATTATCGGGGAGCGCTCTTCTCGGGCGTCCGAACTTTACGCCGCGCGCTTTCGCCGCGTCGATTCCTTCCCGCTGCCGCTGGCGGATATTGGCGCGTTCGTTTTCCGCGACGAACGACAGGATCTGGAGAACGACGTCGCTAATAAAGGTTCCGAGCAGGTCTTTGCCGCGCCTTGTGTCGAGCAGCGGCATATCGAGCACGACGACGTCGACGCCGAGCTCTTTCGTTAGGGTTTGCCACTGTACGAGAATCTCGCGGTAGTTGCGTCCGAGCCGGTCGATGCTCTTGATATAGAGCGCGTCGTTCGGGCGCAGGTTCGCCAGAAGCTTCTTATACTGCTCGCGCTCGAAATCTTTGCCCGACTGCTTGTCGATATAGACGTTCTCCGAAGGGACGCCCGCCCCCTTGAGCGCCTGAAGCTGCCGGTCCTCGTTTTGGCGCGCCGTACTCACGCGCGCGTAGCCGTAGATTCTTCCTTTGTCCGTCATAAATCTGCCTCTCCTTGCAATAACGTCTGCCCAAATAAAAAAGTCTTCTTCGTATTATTGCGCGCGCGAGGCGTATGACATGTAAAAAAACGGCGCGGCGGCGCCTCTTCGGTCAAAAGGTCGGCGGGACGCCGGCGGCGCGGCCGGATTCCGCGCGCAAATTTTAACCGGCCCGACGGAGAACTCCCCCCATGAAGAAACCCCTGATTTATTTCCTCGTCTGGCTGGGCTTGATCCTCCTCCTCTTCTTTCTCGCGGCGTTCGACCTTTTGCCCATGCAGGGGCGCGTTGCGGACGCGGCGTTTGCGCGCGATTAAGACCGCCCCTTTAAGCAAACGGCTCCGGCTGTACAATAGAGCCGTACCGAATCGGACGCGCGGCGTTCTCCCGCCGAATATTCAGCGTCCCTTTGAGTTAACCGTATAACACGGCTGTTCGGGGAACGTTCCCGCAAAAGCCCCCCTATCGAATTTAGCCGAAGCCCGCCAGGCGAAACTTCGGCGCACAGGATTAAGGATTTGCTCATGAAAAAGACGCTCCTTGTATGTTTAGGCTTAGCGCTCGCCGCATGCTGCGCGAACGCGGCCGTCGCGGACGACGACGCGTTTGAAAACGAAATGAAAGCGGCGATCGCTCAGGCGCTGACCGACGCCGACGACGCGGCGCTCGAAGCGGCGATTGCCAAAGCGATCGAATACGACCTTACGCGCGGCGACGACGACGCGGAAGACGAACTTGAAGACGGAATCGAACAGGCGCTGCGCGCGGCCGGCAAGACGGTCGACGACGCGACCGAAAACGCGATCGAGGCCGCGATTGAACGCGCGTACTATAAAGCGCTCCGCAGCGCCGCGCAGGACGCGAACGCCGCGAAAGGGGCCGCGAAAGCGGTCAAAGGCGCCGTCAAAGAGACGTTCGACAAGTACAACGGCGCCGCGGCCGAAGAGCCGGCCCCGACCGTCGCGCTCGGCGCGCCCGCGCCCGCGAAAGGGGAAGTCAACGCGAGTCTTAAAGCGGCGATCGATCAGTCGTACCGGCTCGGCGTCGAAGACGCGTTTGAAAACGCGGTCGAAGCGGCGGTCGCCTACGCGCTCAAGAACGGAAACGACGCCACGCTGAAGTACGCGATTCGCAAAGCGCTCGAATACGACGCCCCGACCGGGGACGACGACGCGGGCGGCGCGATCGAAGACGGAGTCGAGCAGGCGCTCCGCCTTTCGGGCAAACGCGTAACCGACCGCGACGAAGATATGATCGAACACGCGATCGAACGCCCGTACTTCCGCGCGATGCGCGACGTCGAACGCGACGCGAATAAATTGGACTCCGCGGCCGACGCGATCTTCGCCATTGTGAAGACGACCTTCGAAAAGCACAACGGCGGCCCGGCCGGAAAAGGCTCGGCGGCGCCCGCGCCCGCCGCGCCGATGAACGAAGCGAAAGAAGCGATCGATCTGGCGATGAAGAGCGGTAACGAAGACGCAATTGAGAACGCGATTGAAGCCGCGGTCGCCGACGCGCTCCAGAACGGGGACGACGAGACGCTCGCCTACGCGATCGCCAAAGCGATTCAGTTCGATAGAGAGACGCGCGACGACGACGGCAAAGGCGCGGTCGAAGACGGCGTTGAAAACGCGCTCCGCGCGCTCGGCAAACGTGTAAACGACCGGGAAGAAGACGAGATCGAAAGCGTCGTTGAAAAGGCGCTCCACCGCCGCGCCAACGCGGACTTCGCCGCGAAAACGGTTAAGGGCGTCTTTGAGAAGCTCAACGGCGGAACCGCCGCCGCGCCGAAACTGACCGACGCGCCGCAAGCCGCGCCCGCCGACGAACTTGACGCGGCGTTCGCGAGCGGAAACGAAGACGCGATCGAAGACGCCATTAAGAGCGCGGTCGCGCAGGCGCTGAAGACGGACGACGGCGACGCGCTCGAAGCCGTAATCGCGAAAGCGTTTGACTACGACCTCAATCGCGGGGACGACGACGCGGAAGACGAGCTCGAAGACGGGGTCGAACGCGCGCTCCGCGCCGCCGGCAAGACGGTAACCGACCGGGAAGAAAACGCGATCGAAGCGACGATCGAACGCGCGTACTACAAGGCGCTGCGCAACGCGCGCAAGAATCCCGACGCGGTTAAAGAGCAGGTCAAGGCGATTAAAGACGCCGTGAAAGCCGCGTACGACAAGTTCGCCGCGTGAGCTTCTAACGCGCGCTGAAAGCGAACGTTAAGCTCCGCAAATAAAAAAAGCCGGGAACTCGAAAGAGCGCCCGGTTTTTTTATTGTCCGAACAGAGGGGAATCCGGCGGCGCGCCGGAAAGGATTATTTAATCTTCTCGCGGTCGAGGTCGGAGAACGGCCAGTAGCCCTTCTCTTTAAGCTTCTCAATGAAGGCGTCGCCGCCGATCTTACGCGCGAGATTCATTTCGCTTCGGTCGACTTCAATGAGCAGAAGGAGCCCGAACGTTCCCGGTTTATTCGGATCTCTCATAGCGCGGTCCTCTTTCGGAACCTCGTAGACGTCGCGGTCGAAAACCGCGAGCAGCTCTTTAAGCGGAACCTCTTCGGCGGGGAACGGCGTTCCGATGGCGTCGAAGACGAAACATCGGCCGGCGCAGTCCTCAAGGTCGAAATCTTTTGGAAATTCCAGCGTTTCATACCGGTTGACCGTCGCGCCGCTTTCAATGTACCGCCCGATTTGCGTCATAACGTTGACGCAGTGGCTGAGCGTCTTATCGAAATCCGCTTTCGTCTCCTTGGGCTTAAAGAGATTCATAAAGAACGGTCTCTTTTTGGGCTGCTCTTCCGTCTGACCGCCGTCGTCTTCGTCCTCGGCGCCGTCCTTAAAGAATTTGGCCGGGCACTTCTGACGGGTCGCCATCGCGAGCTCGAACGAATGGAACATTGAGTTGCTCGGACTGCTGAAGCTCGGATCGACGAGCTCTTCGGAAACGAAGAAGGTTCCGCCGTACTTGGATCGCGGGTGAATATATCCGTCAAAGGGACCGCCGACGGCGTAGGGAATGATCGCGTGCATAACCATATCCGCCTGAGGACCGACGAATTCCTCGATCTTCTTCTCTTTGATCTCCATCGCCTTCTGATATTCTTCGTCAGTGAACTCGTCGTCCTCGTCGTCGTCCTCGTCCTCTTCATCCTCGTCGTCGTCTTCGTCTTCGTCGAATTCCTCGTCCTCGTCGAAATCATCGTCGAAATCGTCGTCCTCGTCGTCGTCGTCCGGGCCGACGTCTCCGGATTCATAGACCGGATCCGCGCACAGCCGGCAGTCGGTCAAATTGCAGTTTTCCGCGGCGTCCGAAGAAAAGATCGACTTAGCGCAGTCGGTTGCCGAGCAGCGTTCGAGCGTCAGGGGCGTCTGGTAGAGAGCGACGGCGATCTTGAAATTCTTAAACGTGGAATCGAAGACCCGAACCGTCGCTTCAAACGCGGCGATTCCCATCGGAACGAGATTCTCTTCGTGGCCCGGCTCGGGCGGAAGCAGACCCCGGAACTGAACAGAACGCGCTTCGAGCGTCGATCCGGCGTCATGGATTTTAACGCAGTTGGTATCGTACGCGACGAGCTCGCTGTCGGCGATCCGCACGCGGCCGCCGTTGTGGATCGAAAGGGACGCAAAGCCGCTCTTAATGAGTCGGCATTTGCGGATTTCCACCCACTTGCCGTCGGCCGTGTCTTCGACGTCGACGCAGCCGAGCCCGTTATCGGCGAAAAGACATTCTTCGAGCAGCCCGGTCGCGCGCCCGTCAAAGAAGATTCCGCCGTGGCACGTCCCGCGCGCCTCGCAGCGAACCAGCTTGGCCGCAACTCCTTCTCCGCGCACGGAATAGCCGCTCTGTTCGGCGGACGTCGCGCGGCATCCGATAAAGGTCGGAGAGCCGCCGCGAACCGCGACGCAGCTCTCGTATGAGATAGAGTCCTGCCCGGCGTCGGCGTTTCCGCCCGGCGAGACGAACGTCAGGTTCTCGAACGTGGGCGAGCCGCCCGCAATTACCGCAGCCGTCGACCCTTCGCGAATAATTACGGCGTCTTTCGCGGCTCCGGTCGAGCCCTTAATGACGACGTCTTTATCGACGACGATATGCCGGGCGATTTTGTAGACGCCCGGTTTAAGTATCAGCGTGTCGCCGCTCGAAAGGGACGCGACCGCGCCGCAAAGATCAGAAGAAGGATCGATTGTTTTCGTATTGCCCTGCATAGCGTTCTCCTCCGGACGCGCCGGTTCTGAATATGGGGAAAGCGCCGACTTATATTTAAGCCGGCCTTACCCCGATTATACTCTGAGCCCCTGCGCGCTTCAAGCGAATTTGCGCGCATTTTCGAATATATTTGCTTTCGTCGGGGGATAAAATCTAACAAGTCGCCGTCAAACTTAATAGAAAAGAGCCGCCCTTCCGCCGGACGGCAAAAGGACGGCTCGCGTTGCGTGGCGCGCCAATCGGGGGAGAAACCCTCGCGTTAGGCCCGCTGTGGAAACGGGCCGAACGCTTGGCGTCGATCGCGCGCCGGAAAGAACGGTTCAGAATGCATACCGGTTGAAGCCGGGCAACGAACCGCCGCGCCTAATCGCCGAAACGACGCGCTTTACGTCGGACGGGTCGAGTCGGAGACCGATTCCGCAAGAGGGATCGTCGTTCATAAAGCCGGTCAGAAGACCGATCGTCAGACCGTTCGAATCAATGACGCCAGATCCGCTTTCGCCGTAAACCACTTCCTTGGAGAAGTCGAACGTGAGCGTGTTCTTATCGACTGCGCGAATATGACCGGGATTGCGCGAGCCTGTCGTGCAGGAGATCGCCTTGCTTGGGGCGTTCTCAACGACGCTCGCCGGCGGCGCCAAAACAACCGCGGTAATTCCTTCCAGATCACGCGTTTTTGCGAACACAATGAAGGTAAGGTCGAGCGTTTCGTGAACGTAAACGGCGATCGGCCGCGCTTCGACGAACTGTTCGTCGACGACGAGGTAGTATCGGACGAACTCGTAAAGAGAGTCGTCTTCATGAACGATCGCATGCGTCGGGATCGCGGCGACGACGGCGTCGGCGTCGTGGTGGACCACGAGGATGTTCGCGCGCGACGCGACGGTATCGCAACGATAGTTACTGAAGGCTTCCAAATAGCCGTTAGCCGCCTGAGAGACGGAGCACATCAGGACGAGGAAAAGGAAGAACGCGAAAGCGAAAGACTTTTGCATTGCTTTGTCTCCGAGAATGTTAGAGTTGCAGGTACAGAAAGCGCTGTTGCTGCCAAGAGCGCGACACAAATCACGAATTCTCATAGTAAGACCTCGTTATAAATTAAATTGACCAAACTTCTTTTATAGCGGAAGACGGCGCGACGTTGAATTCGAGCGTCTCGCTACAAAAGAACCCCAAATGTAAAAAGTTCTGAGTGTTGTCCCGCGCACACCGAGACGGAACAACTGTTAACGTGCCGACGGTTTCGAAGACATATCGCTCGCGATATGAACTCGAACCGCCTAAAAACGATTAAAAATCTTTTGAAGCTGCAGTCAGCGTGGCGCTAACCGCGCCAATTGCAACCTTTTTAACAGACGTCGACGACCCAAGCGCGTCGGCGTTTACCGGCGGGAACGCGAACGCGTTTCCCAAAGCAAAATATGTATGGCGGCAGAAAACCGCAATGAACATCCATGAACAGATCGTTGGAGAACTCCCAGTTCCCCAGTCGGAAATCGTCACAAACGCTATCCTGACGATTCCACAACCATTTTAATCCGACTTTCCCGGGTTGTCAAGAGAAAAACAAAAAAATTCTTTTTTTCTTCCTATGCGGAAAAGCCTGAGTAAAATGTAAGACGAAGATTCCGGTTAATCGTTTCAATTGATTTTCGCCAACTTCAAAGAAAATAAAAAATTTTCATTTCCCCGGAGGATTTTTATGAGACGTCTAAAACTCGCCGCCGCCGTTCTGCTTCTCGCGCTGACCGCCGGGCAGGTATGCCACGCCCAGATTTCCGACCGCTCGCCTTCGGACCGCGCGCCGGATCCCGCCCGAACCGAAGGGCTCCGCTCCAAGGGATTTGGCGTCTTCTTTCATTACCTTTCCGGATTGCAGAACAACGCCGAGACGGTCAACAGCCTCGGTAAAGAGACGGGCTGGGACGAATGCGTCGACGAATTCGACGTCGATCTGTTCGCGAATCAGGTCGCGGAGACGGGCGCGGGATATGTCTTTTTTACCATGATGCAGCAGGACAAATACCTTTGCGCGCCGAACGCGACGTTCGACCGCCTCACGGGCTATAAGCCGGGCGAAGCGTGTTCGAAGCGCGACCTCGTTATGGAAATCGCGGACGCGCTCGAAGCGCGCGGAATCGATCTGTATCTCTACTGGACGGGGGACGGCCCGACAAAAGATCCGCAGGCGTTCGCCGGACTCCAAGGGGCCATGCCCGTCACGAAAGAGTATATGAAGAATTGGTCCGACGTCGTCGCGGAATACGGGGAGCGGTACGGAACGAAAGTCAAAGGCTGGTGGATCGACGGCTCCTATTCGTGGATCGGACACGGCGACGAAACGTTCGCTATTCTTGCGAAAGGGCTCCGGGCGGGCAATCCCGACCGTATTCTCGCGTTCAATCCGGGCGTCGATCCGAAAGTCATGGCGTATACCGACTTCGACGACTTCACCGCGGGCGAGCAGAATTCGTTCGAATCGCTCCCGGAGACCGGACGCTTTCTTAAAGGCGCGCAGTGGCACATACTTACGTTTCTCGGCGAGAATTGGGGCCAGCCGGGCGTCAAGCTCTCGAAAAAGGAACTCGCGCAGTATGTCGGAACGGTCGACCGCCTCGGCGGAGTCGTTACCGTCGAAATGCTGCTCTATCGCGACGGCGGTCTGGACCGCTCGCAGCTCGAGACTGTCAAAGCGGTTCGGCCTTACCTCGACGCCATGACCGAAGCGGCCGAACGCCGGCGCGCGGCCGGCAACCTTGCGGGCGGCGCGATCGCCTTTCTCAAGAGTATCGACGAAACGAAGACGCTTCCACCGTCCGTCGGCGACGTCCACAACGCGTTCGCCGGAATCGACGGCGATCCCAATACGTCGGCTGTCGGCGCGAACGACTGGGCTTGGGCGTACTGCGTCTATCTCGCGGAACACGCCGACGCAAGCCGCGTCTCGCTCCTCTTCGGTCAAGGGTATCCGACCGACTTTGAAGTCCTGATTAAAGCGCCCGGCGGAGAATGGGAATCGGTCGGTCGGTTCGATAATCCGAACGGACAAAGGAAATATGAAATCGAGTTCGAAAAGAAAGAAATCGCCGGGGTTAAGATCGTCGGATGGAAGCCGGACGGCCCGGATCAAAAGGGCGTGCAAATGTCCGTCGCCGAAGTTGAAATTTATTAGCAGGCGCAATTTGGGGCGCGCGGCGTCACGCGCCGCGCGCCGCGTTTTTGTTAAAACAGATAAAATAAAACGAATATTCCAATCAAAAACCGATCTACTTGTCTTCCCCTTTCCGGAAATCTCTTGACGGGCGTCCTAATTTCCCAAAAATAACAGAACGTTACAGTTCTCTGAGCGCGCTTTAAACCGTGCGCGGCGTAAGCGCGCCGTTATAAGAGGAACAGCGGTCATATTTCCATGCGTCCGTCGGTCGAATTTTCCCCATGATAAACGACTTCGGCGCCAACCACCAAGGATACCCTCAATGAAAAAGACGCTTCTCGCGTTCCTGCTCTTCGCGCTCGCCGCGTGCGGAGCGAACGCCGCCGAAGAACTCACCCCGGAAGGGGCGCAACAGCTCAAGACCGAATGGCTCTTCCAGTGCGACGACGAGCCGACCTTTGAAAAAGCCAAGTTGGAAATCGGCTACGCGCGCGACCTCGCCGACCGGCTCTCCGACCTCGACGACGCGCCCGAATTCGACGAAGATCTCGCGAAATTAGACGAGCTCGAAAAGAAGATCGACGCCGCCGAAGAGACGCCCGAACTCGCAGAAGAGCTCTATCTGGAAGTCCGCAAAGTCAAGCGCGACATTACCTTTAAGAACCCGCTCATTACGTTCGACAAGATCGTCCTCATCGACAATCCGTACCCGAAAGGCAAGCCGGGCGACGCGACCGACGAGTGGGGCCACGAAGCGCGCCACCGGAACGGCTTTATGGCGGAGCCGGGCGGGCGTATGCTCATCGTCGGGCTCAATCCCGGCGGCGAAGTCGTCGACGTGCTCAAAGATCACGAGGGCTCCTTCTGGCGTCCGGAAGTCTCCTACGACTGCAAAAAGCTCCTCTTCTCGTTTGAGCCGAAGGGCGACAAGTCGTTCCACCTTTACGAATGCAATCTGGACGGTTCCGGGTTTAAGCAGCTCACGTTCGGCGACTACGACGACCTCGATCCGATCTATACGCCCGACGGCAAGATTACGTTCTGCTCCAGCCGCCAGCACAGCTACGTCCGCTGCATGCCCATGACGCACTCGTTCGCGGTGACCCGCTGCGATCCCGACGGGAAAAATATTTACGTCATCTCGGCGAACGGCGAACCGGAATATCTGCCCTCCATGATGAACGACGGGCGCGTTATCTTTACGCGCTGGGAATATACCGACAAGGCGCTCTGGCGCGTTCAGTCGCTCTGGACGATGAATCCGGACGGCACGAACGA
>CADACS010000094.1 GCA_902786505.1 uncultured Planctomycetota bacterium
TGAAGCGCGTTGAGGCGTTCTTCCGTGCAGAAGCAGTAGTACGCCTTGCCCTTTTCGACGAGCTCGACGGCGTAATCTTTGAACAGACCCATGCGTTCGCTCTGCACGTACGGCCCGTAGTCGCCCCCGACGTCCGGGCCTTCGTCCCACGTCATGCCGTTTTCTTTGAGCGTGTTGTAGATGATATCGACGGCGCCGTCGACAATTCGCGCCTGGTCGGTGTCTTCGATGCGCAGAATAAAGACTCCGTTTTCGTGCCTGGCCGTCAGGTAGGCGTACAGCGCGGTACGCAGATTGCCGACGTGCATATATCCGGTGGGACTGGGCGCAAAACGGGTTCTGACTTCGTTCATTCTCTTCTCCAAAATAAAACGGCGTTTAGGTCTTTACGCGCAGTTCTGTGGAACCTTTTAGCCCGAACCGCGACAAAAAATATAGTTTAACGAGGAAAAGCAAAATATCAACACGCGCAGGGCGCGTTTTTCGGTTGTTGTTTTTACTTTGCCGACGCGGTATACTGAAAGGGCATACAATTTCTCCACCGGCGAGCAGGGAGCCGCGTTCGTATAAGCGCGGCCGTCCTTTCGCCTTTTTTTAGCAGGACTCTGCCATGAAGATATCAAGACGCGCCTTTCTTTCCTCGTCGGCCCTGGCGGCCGCGCCCGTCGTCGTTCCGCGCAACGTGTTAGGCAAAGGGTTTGTCGCGCCCAGCGACACGCCGACGCTCCTTGGCGTCGGCGTCGGCGGAATCGGCAATTCGCACATGAAAGAAGCTTCGGGCGTCGGATTCAAGCCGATCGCCCTTTGCGACTTGGACTGGAACCATGCCGAGAAGACGTTCACGCTCTTTCCCGAAGCCCGAAAATACAAGGACTTCCGCGAGGCGCTCGATAAGGAGGGGGATAAGATCGACTGCGTCTACTGCGGAACGCCCGACCACACGCACGCGATTGTAACGCTCGCGGCGCTCCGCGCCGGCAAGCATACCTGCTGCGTTAAGCCGCTCACGCGCACGATCGAGGAAGGGCGCGCCGTCGCGAAAGCGGCCCGAGAAGCGGGCGTAGCGACCCAAATCACAACGAGTCCCGCGACCGGCGAGACCGGCTGCCGCGTGTGCGAACTCCTCGCCGCGGGCGCGATCGGCGCGGTGCGTAAAGTCTGGCTGTGGTCGGAGCGTCCGGTGTGGCCGCAAGGCGCTCCTTCGCTGCCGACGTGGACCGATCCGATCCCCGACGGTTTCGACTGGGACGCGTGGCTTGGGCCCGCCCCGAAGATTCCGTTTGCCGACAAGTGGCGGGACGATTCCCCGATTCCGCGCATGAGCCCCCAGAATTGGGGCGGCGCGGCGGTCTTCCATCCGTTCAATTTCCGAGGCTGGACGGCGTTCGGAACCGGCGCGCTCGGCGACATGGGCTGCCACTGGGCGAATATCCCCTATCGCGCGCTGAAGTTGGGAACGCCGACGCGCGTTACGGCGTCGACGACCAAGTTTTACGGAGACGCGTATCCGCTCTCGAGTCTGGTAACTTACGATTTCCCCGCGCGCGGCGACCTGCCCGAAGTGCGGTTGGTATGGACCGACGGCGGTATTCGCCCGCCTATGCCGCAGGGCTGGGAAGGGGACGAGCTTCCCTCCGAAGGCGTTCTTTATTACGGGGACGACGGGATTATGTTCAACGATCAGATCCTCGACAAAGAGCGCGCGAAGAAGTTTGCCGAAGTTCCGCGCACGCTTCCGCGCCGCGGAAACGTTATGGCCGAGTGGCTTGAGGCTTGCAGGGGCGGCGAGCCCGCCGGCTCAAACTTTCCCGACGCCATGCCGATATTGGAGTTTGTGCTTCTGGGCGATCTGGCAATTCGCAGCCGTAAACCGGTTGAATTTGACCCCGTAACCTGCGCCGTCGCCAATAACCCCGAGGCAAACGAGTTTATTAAGGCTAATTATCAAAACGGTTGGACGCTGTAATTTTCGAGTCAGGGAGCGGATTGTTCCATTTGTAGGTTCTTATATGGGAAAATCCGCTTCTGAAAACGCGAAAGCGGCGGCAAGTCCCCCTTGCGCCGTTTTTTAAAATGCGTTATAATCGCGAGACCGCTGTGTTTACTGCGGTTTTTTCGGCGTTAGCGCTTCGTTGCGCACTGTTTTTATCGTCCTTTTTATTCGAAGGATGGGCAGCGTCTTTTACCAAAAAGACGGTTATAGATATCATCACAAGGAATTGAGTATTATGAATTCACAGAAACGCGGTTTTACCCTCGTTGAGCTGTTGGTCGTCATTGCGATCATCGGTATTTTGATCGGGCTCCTCCTTCCCGCCGTTCAAGCGGCCCGTGAAGCGGCCCGTCGTATGCAGTGCACGAACAACCTGAAGCAGCTCGCGATCGCGATGCAGACGTACGCCAACCAAAACGGCGACAAGTTCCCGATCGCGATGCAGGTTGGTTGGCATTTCCGCACCGACAACGCCGGCGACAACTTCACCGACACTTTCTCTTGGCATGCGCGCACCCTGCCGTACATTGAACAGGAAGCCCTGTTCAGCACGCTCGATTTCTCGAAGCGCGTTAACCAAGGTAACCACTATGAGTACCGCGTCGCGTTGATTCCGACTCACCAGTGCCCGACCGAACCCGACGCCATTGGTGAAAAGAACGCCCGCGACTGGTGCGCCCGCCGCTCCTGCTACGTCGTCAATCTTGGCAATTCGAACTACGCCCAGAACGACGTAAATAACTGGGACGGCCGCGGTTCCTACAAGAACAAGAAGGCCCCGTTCACCTATAACAAGGCCGTTAAGATCTCCGATCTCAAAGACGGCACGTCCAACACCCTCTGCCTCTCTGAAGTTCAGGTTAACCCGAACGAAGACGGCTATCAGGGCAACTACGGTGTCGCGATGTTCTCCAACGGCTGCGGCTTCACCGCCTACCTTGGCCCGAACTCCACTTACTCTTGCGACCACGGCCGTCAAGGTTGGAATCAGGACGACTTCACGCCTCCGTTCCCGAACCACGGCGGTTCCGGCGACGGTCAGTGGGGCGCGGCGTGCTTTGACGCGCGCAGCTCGCACTCCGGCGGCGTCAACGCGGCGATGTGCGACGGTTCCGTCCGCTTCGTTCCGACGGTCGTCGATCTCGACGTCTGGCGCTCGATGGCGACCTCTAAGGGGCAGGAAACGATCAGCACGAACTTCTGATCCGCGTTTCGGTTCGTTTGCATAGAACGCCGACGGTTTTGATCCGATAGCCGTCGGCGGTTTGATCAGGTCTCGGCGGGAGAAATTTCGTTGAGATCTTTTGCGCGCGCACAGGGACGCGCGGGTTTAATGGCGGTTTAACTAATCATCACATAAGAAAGTAAAAAATGCAAAAATCTTTCGGTAGTTTGTTCGTACTGTCCTGCTTCCTGTTTTGTTTGACCGCGTTCGTCGGTTGCGGTAAGAACGACGGACTTTGCTCCGTCGAAGGCACGGTTACGCTTGACGGCGCTCCCGTCGCCGACGGCACGATCAACTTCGGTCCCATGGCGGGGCAGCACGGCACGGCGACCGGCGCTAAGATCGTCGACGGAAAATACAGCGCGCGCGCTTCTGAAGGCGAGATGGTCGTTTCCGTCTATGCTCACAAGATGGAAAAGATTGATAATCCGACTGAAGACGAAGTCGCGCACGGCGTTACCGAGCGTCAGGTCGAACTGATTCCCGAAAAGTATAACCGTCAAAGCGAGCTGAAGTGCACGATTAAGTCGGGCAAGAACGTCGTCGATTTCGATCTCAAGACCGGCGAGTGATTTAGAAGCGCGATTCCCGTTAGCGCTCGCTAAGAACACGACGCTTTTTTGAGGATATTGTCGCCCGAACGCTTTGCGCGTTCGGGTTTTTCCTTTTATTTTCCCTCTTTTTTAGGGAAACGCTTGTTTTTTAGAATAATCCTGCTTACAATTATGAGTAAGCGGTTATAACTGTGGCGGATCTTGGCGCGTCGTCTTAGCCGACGGTCGCCGCAATGATTCGCCGAGGGGCTTTTTCCGGTTTTTTATCCTGTACGGGACGTATTACTTTTTTAGAGGGCGTCAGACATGAACAGAATCTCCTTTTCCAGACGGGGTTTTACCCTCGTCGAACTGCTGGTCGTTATCGCGATCATCGGTATTTTAATCGGTCTTCTTCTCCCGGCGGTTCAGGCGGCGCGCGAAGCTGCGCGGCGTATGCAGTGCACGAACAACTTGAAGCAGCTCGCGATCGCGATGCAGACCTACGCGGGTCAGAATCAAGACAAGTTCCCCATGGGGCTTCAGGTGGGTCTGCCCGGCTATGCGGACGACTTTACCGACACGTTTTCGTGGCACGGGCGTACGCTTCCGTTCATTGAACAGGCCGCTCTGTATTCCACGTTGGACTTCTCGAAGCCGGTAGGTCAGGGGTATCATCACGAATATCGCGTCGCGCTGATTCCGACGCACCAATGCCCGACGGAGCCGGACGCCATTGGCGAAAAGGCGAACGCGACTTGGTGTATCCGCCGTACATGCTACGTCGTGAACCTTGGCAACTCGAACTACCGCAACGACGAAGTTGTGAACTGGGACGGCCGCGGTTCCTACAAAGCGAAGAAGGGTCCGTTCACGCACAACAAGAGCTTCAAAATTGGCGAAATCAAAGACGGCACGTCCAACACGCTTTGCCTCTCCGAAGTTCAAATCAATGCGAACGAGGACGTCTACCGAGGGAACTACGGCACGGTTATGTATTCTAACGGCGCCGGTTTCACGACCTTCCTTGGCCCGAACTCGACCTATGAAGTCGACTATGGCCGATATCCATGGGATCCGGAAGAGTTTTCGCCTCCGATGTACTGCCACGGCTACGGCGTCTGGTACGCCGCGACTTTCCCGGCGCGCAGCTCGCACTCCGGCGGCGTTAACGCGGCGATGTGCGACGGCTCCGTCCGTTTTGTCAGCACGGTCGTCGATCTGGAAGCGTGGCGCGCCGCGTCTACCATGAAAGGCACGGAGACGACTCAGCTCGACTGACGTTGATTTCTGCGGCGTTAAACTGAACGTCTGAAAATGAAGCCCGTCTCGCAAGAGGCGGGCTTTTTTCGTTCTTTGGACTTGTCATTTTTATTTGTTTTCGCGTTTCTTTCTATTTATTGAAAAAAATTACAACTTTCTCTTGACTTCAGCCGACGTTATAATATAATTTTTATAAATGAGCAAAGGCGTTCATTTTAACCGAAACTTATAATATTTTTTATGAGTCCGGCTAAAATGGACGCCTTTTTTATTGGTTAACCGAAACGAGGTTCCCAAGATGGAAAGAGAAGGCCAGATCAGGATTCCCGCCGGGTGCGCGATCGCCGCGCTCGTTTCCCGCGACGGGTCAAAGACGTCGGGCGAGGCGATTACGAACGCCATGAAGCCGATGCGCGACCGATCCAACGGTTTGGGCGGCGGCTTTGCCGCGTACGGTATTTATCCGGAGTATAAAGACTTTTACGCGCTGCATCTCTTCTTCGACAGCCGCGACGTTCGGAAAGGGTGCGAAGCGTTTCTGAAAGAGCGATTTGAAATCGTTCAGTCTGAAATCATTCCGACGCGCAAGATTCCTGAAATAACCGACGAGCCGATTATCTGGCGTTATTTTGTCGCGCCGCTTCAGTCGCAATTGAAGTCGGCGCAGCTCGACGGCGACGAGTTTGTTTCGCGCGCCGTTATGAAGATTAACGCGCAAATGGACGGCGCGTACGTCTTTTCGAGCGGTAAGAATATGGGCGCGTTCAAAGCGGTCGGCTTTCCGGAAGACGTCAGTCGGTTCTACCGTCTCGAGGAGTATCAGGCGTACCAGTGGACCGCGCACGGCCGCTATCCGACGAATACGCCCGGCTGGTGGGGAGGCGCGCATCCTTTTGGACTGCTGGATTATACCGTCGTTCATAACGGGGAGATATCTTCCTACGACGCAAACCGCCGCTTTATTGAGATGTTCGGGTATAAGTGTACTCTTCAGACGGACACCGAAGTCATAACGTACATTATGGACTATCTGCTTCGCGTTCAGCGACTGACGCTTACCGAGACGGCGAACGTAATAGCGGCGCCCTTTTGGAGCGCGATCGAGCAGCTTTCCGACGCGGAAGAGCGCGCGCGACTCCGGTATCTTCGGGCCGTCTTTCCGAGTCTGCTCATAACGGGCCCTTTTTCTATCGTATTGGGATTCAACGGCGGTCTTATGGCGTTGAACGACCGTCTTAAGCTGCGCTCGATGGTCGTTGGCGAAAAGGACGACAAAGTTTTCGTCGCCAGCGAAGAGGCGGCTATTCGCGCAATGGAAGAGAACGTCGAGAACGTTTGGTCGCCCGCCGGAGGCGAACCGGTCGTCGTTCGCGTTAAGGAAGGAGCTTTCTAATGGGAGTCGATTTCCTCTATCCAGAATTTGAAGTCGTTCGGAACGCGAGCCGCTGTACGAACTGCCGGCTGTGCGAACGGCAGTGCGCGAACGAAGTTCATTCGTTCGACGCGGAGAGCGGCGTTATGCTCGCCGACGATTCGAAATGCGTAAATTGCCAGCGCTGCGTTGCGTTTTGTCCAACGCGCGCGCTCAAGATAGTCGAGAGCGACTGTAAATTCCGCTCAAACGCGAACTGGTCGGATCAAACGATTCGCGAGATATATAAACAGGCGAACAGCGGCGGCGTGCTGCTCTCGTCGATGGGGAATCCGAATCGGCTGCCCGTCTACTGGGACCGGATTCTCGTCAACGCGTCGCAAGTGACGAATCCGTCGATCGATCCGCTTCGCGAACCGATGGAAACGCGCGTCTTTCTGGGCAAAAAACCGGCAAGAATTAAACGCGACGCCCAAGGTCGGCTCGACGTTCGGCTTGAGCCGCAAATCGAACTTGCCGTTCCGATTATGTTTTCCGCAATGAGTTACGGTTCAATTAGTTACAACGCGCACGAATCGCTTGCGCGCGCCGCGACCGAATTGGGGATTATGTACAATACTGGCGAGGGCGGACTTCACGAGGATTTCTATAAGTACGGGCCGAATACGGTCGTGCAGGTCGCTTCCGGACGTTTCGGGGTTCACGAGCGTTTTCTTCTCGCCGGCGCGGCTATTGAGATCAAGATGGGTCAGGGCGCGAAGCCCGGTATCGGCGGGCATTTGCCCGGCGCTAAGATTGTCGGGGACGTGTCGCGCACGCGTATGATTCCGGAAGGAACCGACGCTATTTCCCCCGCGCCTCACCATGATATTTATTCGATCGAGGATTTGCGGCAGCTCATTTTTTCGCTCAAAGAGGCGACGGAATACCAGAAGCCGATTATCGTTAAAGTGGCGGCTGTTCACAATATTGCGGCAATCGCGAGCGGCATAGCGCGCGCGGGCGCGGACGTGATCGCGATCGATGGATTTCGCGGCGGGACGGGCGCGGCCCCGACGCGTATTCGCGACAATGTGGGAATTCCAGTGGAACTCGCGCTCGCCGCGGTCGATCGGCGGCTGCGCGACGAAGGGATTCGCAATAACGTGTCGCTTGTCGTCGGAGGTTCGATACGCAGCGCCGCGGACGTCGTTAAGGCGATTGCGCTTGGCGCGGACGCGTGTTACGTCGCGACGGCCGCGCTCGTCGCGCTTGGCTGCCGCCTCTGCCGGACGTGTCAGTCGGGCAAGTGCAACTGGGGTATTGCGACGCAGCGTCCGGAACTTGTCAAACGTCTCGATCCGGAGCTCGGGAGCCGCAGACTTGTCAATTTAGTCTCGGCGTGGCGCCATGAGCTCATGGAGATGATGGGCGGTATGGGAATCAATTCGGTCGAGGCGCTGCGCGGGAATCGGCTGATGCTGCGCGGCGTCGGAATGACGGAAAAAGAGCTGCAGATTCTCGGAATCGCTCATGCCGGAGAATAGTCCGACACATTGAGAGTACGACGGTAAGACGCGGTTGAAATATAAACGGGCTCTTTACTTGCGCGGCGCTTTTGGTACGATTTACTCGATTCGGGAGCGCCGGACGCGCCGCGGGAAGCGGAGATAGGGAAGGACGGTTGAATTATGACGGTCATAGACGTCTCAGGACTCGATCACAAAACGATTAACGAGTCGCTGCGCCGCGCCGACGGCGAATGCGCGCTTCTTCACTGCTGCGGACAGCGTTTTATCGCGGCTGGAATGAGCGATAAAAAGATTACGATCGAAGGGATACCCGGCAACGCGCTGGGCGCGTATCTCAACGGCGCGTCAATTGTCGTGAATTCGAACGCGCAAGATCAGACCGGCGATACGATGAACGAGGGCGTTATCGTCATTCACGGCGACGTTGGAGACGCGGCGGGCTACGCGATGCGCGGCGGACGCATCTTTGTTCGCGGGAACGCGGGCTATCGCGCCGGGATTCACATGAAGGCTTACGGGGCGAAATCGCCCGCCGTCGTAATTGGAGGTCGCGCGGGGAGTTTTCTCGGCGAATATCAGGCGGGGGGCGTTATTGTCGTTCTCGGGCTTGGTTCGGACGGTCAGGCGCTCGTCGGCGATTTCCCCTGCACCGGTATGCACGGCGGCAAGTTGTATCTGCGAACCGACCGACTGACCGTTCCGTTTCCGAATCAGGTTACCGCGCGGCCCGCGTCCGAAGAGGATCTTGACGAGCTTCGAAAACTGCTGGCCGAATACTGCGATCAGTTTG
The DNA here is from genome assembly GCA_902786505.1 of uncultured Planctomycetota bacterium. GTDB lineage: Bacteria > Planctomycetota > Planctomycetia > Pirellulales > Thermoguttaceae > RUG369. The sequence continues at coordinate 8,688 of CADACS010000094.1, forward strand.
GACTGGTCCTCGACGAAGTTATGAACGCGCCGTTTACCGTCGTTACGCCCGACAGTCAGAATCCGTATCGGCGAATGTACGTCGCTAACTGACGGAGGCTCGAAGAGGAGAAGATAATGAAGTATTCGAAAGAGGACGCGTTGGAATTTGTCCGGGAAGAGGACGTTAAGTTCATACGGCTCGCTTTTTGCGACGTCTTCGGGCGGCTCAAGAATATCGCGATTATGCCGAGCGAGCTTCCGCGCGCGTTTGAGTACGGTATTTCGTTCGACGCGTCTTCTATCGCCGGATTTGGAGACGAGGCGCGGTCCGATCTCTTACTGCATCCGGAACCGGAAACGCTCGTTCAGCTTCCGTGGCGTCCGGAACATGGCGGAGTGGTCCGCATGTTTTGCGACGTTTCCTATCCCGACGGGCGGGCGTATGAGAACGACGCGCGGTTTCTCCTCAAAAAGGCGATTGAAGAGGCGCGGCGCATGGGGCGTCAATTCTTCTTTGGCTCTGAGTTAGAATTCTATCTGTTTGAATTAGACGAACGCGACGCGCCGACGAAAATCCCCTATGATTCCGCGGGGTATATGGACGTTTATCCGGAAGATAAAGGCGAAAATATACGGCGCGAGATTTGTCTGACGCTTGAGCAGATGGGCGTGCGGCCGGAATGTTCCCATCATGAGCAGGGACCGGGCCAGAACGAAATCGATTTCCGGTTTTCCGACGCGCTGACCGCCGCGGACGACGCCGTTTCGTTCAAGTCGGTTGTGCGGACCGTCGCGCGAAGGAACGGACTGTACGCGGATTTTTCCGCTAAGCCGCTTGAAGACGCGCCGGGAAACGGATTCCACGTTAATATGTCGCTCGATCCGGCCGCGACCGAATCTGAATTTAATCAGATGATCGCGGGCGCGCTTGCGCGCGTTACGGAAGCGACGCTGTTCTTTAATCCGACGGAGAATTCGTATAAACGTCTTGGACGCAATAAGGCGCCTCGCTACGTCTCATGGTCGCGCGAGAACCGCTCTCAGACGATTCGCATTCCCGCCGCGTACGGCGAGTTTCGGCGCGCGGAGCTGCGCTCGCCCGATCCGTCGGCGAATCCGTATCTTGCGTTCGCGCTCCTGATCTATGCGGGCCTGGAAGGGCTAGGGCTCAAGCTTGCGCTCCCCGAGCCGGCCGATTTCAATCTGTATAAGGCGGACGCCGACGCGCTGTCGGATTATCGCAAACTTCCAGAAGATTTGAGTTACGCCAAGAAATTGGCGCAAGCGAGCGAGTTTATTCAGCGGCGCGTTCCGGGCGCTATTTTGGATCTGTACTGTAATCGGTAACGAATAGAACGCGGTATTTTAGGGCGTATCAATGGACCTTCAAGAGCGATTGTACGACGTTCTGGTCGTCTCGGCGGCGGATACTTTTAACGCCGCCTTGCCGTCGCTGTTTCCGCGCGCGCTCTTTAATTCCGTTATGCTGGCGACGAATATAGGGCTTGCGAGGCGTATTCTCGCCGAACGAACGTACGATTTCGTTATTGTGAATTCTCCGTTGCCCGACGATACGGGCGTGCGGCTTGCGATAGACGCGTGCGCGAAACCGACGACGGTCGCGCTCATTTTGGCGCGTCCGGAAGTCTGCGCGGAAATTTACTCAAAGACTTCGAAGTATGGAGTCTTTACAATGCAGAAACCGATTTCGGGGCCGTCTATGGCGACCGCGCTGCGCTGGATGGCGAGCGCGCGCGAGCGGCTCCGCAACTTCGAGAAGAAAACGCTGTCGCTCGAGGAGAAAATGGAGTCGATTCGGCAGGTCAACCGAGCGAAATGGCTGCTCATTCGGGAACTTAAAATGGAGGAGCCGGAAGCGCACCGCTATATAGAGAAAGAGGCGATGGACCGCTGCGTTTCGAAATTAGAGATCGCGCTTGAGATCATTAAGACATATTCGTAACGCGTGCGTCCGCAAAAAGGCGGTCGTAAACGCCGCGCAGCCGCAATAGGTCGGCTGCGCGGCGTTTTTCTTTTTCAGCGCTCAATAAAAAACGCCGCGCCGTTGGAAACCCCACGGCGCGGCGCGCTAACCGTCAAATTTGACGAGCGAAACTAATTAGCTCAGATCAGGCCGAGCGCAATCGTTTCGAGAATCGATTCCGAAAGGTCGTCGCCCTCTTCCTGAGAATCGTCGCCAACGAAGAGTCCGGAATCGTCGGTCGAGACGCCGGATCCAACGGCGTCGCGGTAAACCGGGTTGGTGATAACGCTTTCGACGGTGGTCCCAGCCAGTTCGCCGCGCTGATACGTGGCGACGAGCTGGAGCTTGTAGCCGACGTACTTGTACGTCGCGGAGAAGTAGGAGTAGACCGCGCCCGGAATCGCCGTCATGTCGTCGGCGCTCGTGCCATAGTACCACTGATACTTCGTGTACGAATCAGCAGGATTCAGACGGGAGGTAATGCGCTGACCAAGTCGCGGAGTGGTCGTGGAGAGGTGAAG
>CADACS010000095.1 GCA_902786505.1 uncultured Planctomycetota bacterium
CAAAGTCGACCCTACCTACGAACTTTGGCACGTATTCACCGACGTCGAATGGGACGATATCATTTTTCCACGCGAGATTGACACGTCGAAGATTCCCGAATCGTCGATTAAAATTGAAATTAATGAGGACTATACGCGGCTGTTTCTACACGATTCGAACGAAGGAAAGGTTCTGGAGTATCAATTTGTTCCCAAATCACACCAGCCGACGCCGAGGATTCGCAAGAGCGCGGGCCAATAAAAAACGGCCCGCGCGGACAGAAGCGCCGCGGGGCCGGCAAATTAGAGACGTCGGGCGGTCGAATTTCAGTCGACGAACGTAACGGCCGCGCCGATGGGCAGGATAATATTGAGCTGAGAAATCTCTTCGTTCGAGAAGACGACGCCGCCGTTCTCTTCGACGACCGTTCCGACGAGTTCCCCGCGGTTCGTGCCTTGCAGGCCGGGACCGCCTCTGAGCCCGATCCAGCATGCGCCGAGCGGATTGTTCGGATCGCCGCCCTGAATCGTGAGTTTGTCGCCGTTCACGTCGACCGCGTCGCACGACGGCTTCTCAATTTTGCTCTCGACCGTAAAGGTTCCGCGCGTCATAATCGCCGCGCGCGGAATTCCAAATTGGAATCGGCCCGCATAGTAGTTATTGAATCGCAGAACGAGCTCTTTTTTCGAGACGGAAAGTTCCGCGGTAACCGGGCCGCGAACGACTTTCAGAGTCGAGCCCGGCGTCAGGAACGTATCCTGCGAGGGATTGAGCCCGTTAATCGCGGCAATGAGTTCGGGCGTTACGTCGTATTCGCGCGCGATCGACGCGAGCGTTTCGTTCTGCCCGACCTGACGCGGCGGCTCTAAAATGAAATTCTTTGAATTATAGAACGTTTCGAACGCCAGAAAGTCCAAGCTTCTATTGAGCGTTTGGACGTCTTCGGCCGCCATATTGGCGGCGGAACTCTGCTGAATCGCGTTAAGCGTCGCGAAGATCGCGCGCGTCTGCGCGTCGTCGTGAGGCTGCTGGAGCTGCGCGACCGCTTCCCGGAACGCGGGCAGGCCGGCCGTCTGGAGCGGAATCTGCGCCGTCGCCGACGTCTGGCCGACCGGGAACGTCTCTTCCGCGGCGGGCGGATTCGGGCCAGTCTGGCGCGCGCGTTCGAGCGCCGACTGCGATTTGAGGTAATCGTCGAAACTCTGAACGTTCGACTCCGCGGGCGTTTGCGAGCGCGCGAGCGGATCGGTCTGCGCGGGCGCGGCCGGGTCCGGCGCGAGATAGCCTTGCGGGGCCGGCGACGGATCGAGCGTATTTGCCGACCCGGCAAGAGGATCGGCGACGGGCGCGGGAATCGCGTCGACCGTCGGAGCGGGCGCGGGAATCGGATCGGCGATCGGAGCCGGAGCCGGAGCGGGCGCGGGAATCGGATCGGCGATCGGAGCCGGAGCGGGCGCGGGAATCGGTTCGGCGATCGGAGCCGGAGCGGGCGCGGGCGTGGGAATTGGATCGGAAAATTCGTTCGGGAGAACCGCGGGCGTCAGGGGCGGAACGTCGGCGAGCGGGTTCGGCTCGGCCGGAGGTTCCGGAACGACGGGATCGGGATATTCCGGCTCGCGCGGCGCCGGCGGTTCTTCGCGGCTGATCACGTCCGGATCGACGAGCTCGCGGTCGAGCGATTCTTTCGAGGGAACCGGCGGCTCGTCTTGGTCCAAAGAAAAGCGCGGAACGTCTGACTCGGAGTCGCGCTCGTAGTCGCGGATCGGACGCCGCTCGACTGTTTCGGGAATAGTGTCCTGACGGACGCCGCCGCGCGGCATGTCGAAGCGGGCCGGCTCTTCCGGCCGGTCGAGATCTTCGGCGTCGAACGCGCCGGAACCGGTCTTTTCAAGATAGACGGAGTTCGTCACGCCGGAGCCGCGCCGCGCGTCGGACGGGGCGCTTTCCCGTTCGTAAGGGGCGTCGGCGCGCGCTATGTCGACTCTCGACTGCGCGCTGCGATACTTGCTGGGCGCGACGCCGTATTCCGCCAGAAGGGTGCGGGCGGGCGCGAGCGCCTCGGGAAAAGTCTCCCACGTTTCATCGGGCACAAACGTCAGCCCCCCGACCGTCGCCAAACCGACCGTCGCGAGCGCGAAAACGCTTTTGATAAAATTCCCCAGCATCCCGTCCTCCATGACGACACGACATTTTTATTGAGTTCGTTCGATAGGCGCGAAACGTACGCGGCGCCGCGAAAACGGTTCGCGCCAAAATAAAACTTCCGGCGTATCATAACGAATATCGCGGAGAGAAAACAGGGCAATTTTGAAAAAATCGAGTCGGTTCTTTTGGCCGGCGCGCAAGTGAGAATCCCCGCTCTTGACCCGCCCGCGCAACGTGTTACAATCGACCGCCCGCACCTATCCGCGCCGACGGAGGCGCAACGAAAGAGTCGATTTATGAATTCCGAACAAGACAAAGAACGCTATCTCGTCGAAGGGAACCTGCCCGTCGGACTGCTGAAATTCGCCGCTCCCTTTATGCTCGCGTATCTCCTGCAAGCGCTTTACGGCGCGGTCGATCTCATGATTATCGGCCAGTTCTGCGACGCGGGCGCGGTCTCCGCGGTCGGGATCGGCGCGCAGCTGCTCCATCTCCTGCTCAGCGTTCTCTTCGGGCTGTCGGTCGGCGGGACCGTCCTCATCGGCTATAATCTCGGCGCGAAAAATCCCGAAGGGACCGCCAACGCGATCGGCTCGACCGCGACTCTCTTTGCGATCATCGCGCTTGCCGTCGCGCCCATAGCCGCGCTCTCGACCGAACGGTGCGTTCGCGCCATGCAAACGCCTCCCGAGGCGTTCGAGTACGCGTGCCAGTACGTCTTTATCTGCGCGTGCGGAATTCCGTTCATTGTCGGATACAACGTCGTGGGCGCGATCTATCGCGGACTGGGCGACTCGTTTACCCCGACGATCTTCGTCGCCGTCGCGTGCGCGTTCAACGTCGTGGGCGACCTTATCCTCATCGGCGACTTCAACGTGCCCGTTTTCGGAACGTCGGTTCACGTCGGCGGTTTCAATCTCGGTCCGGCGGGCGCGGCGTACGCGACCGTCGCCGCGCAGGGACTGAGCTTTCTGCTCGCGCTGGCGTATATGCGCCGCAAGAGGTTCTCCTTTGAATTTCACCGCACCAATTTCATACTGCGGCGCAAGTCGGTCGTCGAGATTTTGAAAGTGGGAGTTCCCCTTTCGTTCCAAGACGTTCTCACGGGCCTGTCGTTCCTCGTCATTTTGGCGATCGTCAATCTCATGGGCGTGCAGGAATCGGCGGGGCTTGCGGTCGCCGAGCGCGTGATTGGGTTCCTGCTGCTCCCTCCGATCGCGTTTTCCGCGGCGGTCTCGACGGCGGCGGCTCAAAATCTCGGCGCAGGGAAAAACGGGCGCGCGTTTCGCGCCTTTCTGTACGGGACGTGCTATTCGCTCGCGGCGGGCCTTATTTTCTGGGGTCTGTGCCAAGTCTGCCCGACGGCGATTTCGGGGCTCTTTGCGCACGAAACGTCGGTTGCGGAACAGAGCGCGCGCTATCTGCGCTCCTTCTCGCTCGACTGCATTATGGTCGCGTTTATCTTTAATATCAACGGGTACTTCTGCGGCGCGAGCCGTTCGATGATCGTTTCGGCGCACAGTATTTTCGCGGCCGTGTGCGTCCGGATTCCGATCTCGTACGCGTTCAGCCGGATCGACGGCGCGACGCTCTGGCACGTCGGATTCGCCGCGCCGCTGGCGACGCTCTCTTCGATTCTTATCTGCGTCTGCTACTTCCTCTGGCTGCGCCGAACCGGCAGACTGTCGCTCGAAGACGGCGAGGCGCCCCCGGACCCGGCCGCGCCCGAACAGGCCGCCGCGTAACGCGATAACAAAAAAAGACGCCGAAGCGCGTTAATACGCTTCGGCGTCTCGCTGTTTCATGCCCTAAGCGCGAATCGCTCCGCGCTTAAACGGCGGTCAAAATCAGGCGTCCCACTTCCATTCGCCCGGAACCGGAACGGAGTTTTCGTAAATGAATTCGCCTTCGGCAGGCTGCGCGGGCATTTTGGTATCCGGAACCACGGGCGGAACGGCGTCCCAGAATTTCGTGGGATCGTTCGCTTCGAGCTCGGCGACGAGATCGTACGGGAATTCGTCGCGGCCCTTTTCAACCGCTTCGTCCCAACCGATTTCTTTACCGGAGTACGCGGCGTAACGGCCGAGAACCGCGGTCATGGACGAATTCGCGGCGAACCAGGCGTCGTTGTGCTTTTCGTCTTCGCGGATGTACTTCGCGTGCTGAACGTGCTCGTTCTTGTACGGATCCGGGTTGTCGCCCTTGAAGCGCCAAACTTCTTTGCCGTCTTTGTCGTTGACGCCGCCGGCCCACGCGGTTCCTTCGGTTCCGTAGAACGTTTCGGAAACGTTGTTCCAGCAGTTGGCAATCTGGCGGCACTGGCTGAACATCTGGCTGCCGTCGTCAAACGTGAATTCGCAGAAGAAGTGGTCGAAACGGTGACCGGAGTTCTTGAAGCGCGGGAACTTGCGGACTTCGCGGCCGCCCATCGCGTTGCAGCGGATCGGATGCGCGTTCTTGCAGAAGGGGTCGCCGAGGCTGTGGACCCAGTTGCCCACGTCGATGTTGTGGCAGTGCTGTTCGATAATGTTGTCGCCGCAAAGCCAGTTGAAGTGGTACCAGTTGCGCATCTGATACTTCATTTCGGAATCGCCGTTCTGACGCGGACGTTCCCAGATGCCGTCGCCGTTCCAGTAGACGCGGCTGTACATGAGGCGGCCGATTTTGCCTTCTTTGATCTGTTCGACCATGCCGATGTACGGGTTCTGATAGTGACGCTGATAACCGCAGACGACCTTCAGGTTCTTTTCGTCGGCGATCTTAGCGGCGGCAATCGCCATCTTGAAGCCGCGAGCGTCGACCGCGCACGGTTTTTCCATGAAGACGTGCTTACCCTTGTCGACCGCGTACGCGAAGTGGATCGGACGGAAGCCCGGCGCCGTCGCGATAATGACGGAGTCGCACTTGTCGATCGCCTTCTTATACGCGTCAAGACCGAAGAAAACGCCGTCTTTGAGGTCGTAACGGTCGTCGTCCATTTCGGCGTAAGCGTTCGCCGCCGCGTTCGCGTTCTCTTCGAACGCGTCGGCAATCGCGACGACCTTGATATTGTCGCCGACTTCAAGGCGCTGCTGCAGAGCGCCGCGGCCGCGGCCGCCGCACCCGACGAGGGCTACTTTAATGAGGTCGGAACCGGCGGCGTGCGCGCTGCGCGTAACGCCAAGGCCGCTAATGGCGGCAGTCCCGGCGAGAACGCCGGACGTCTTCAGAAAATCGCGTCGTTTCATACTGAACTTACTCCTGAATTACAATGTACAAAGCGCTTTCAAACGAAAGCCATATTTTCGAAAATATCTCTGAAAGGCTCAAAAAAGCCTGTCGCGAGCATATACGCGCCGAACGCGGCGCCACAATTTTCGCAAATTGCGCGGCTCTGTGTACGGCGAAATCTATCATATCAAGTTAATACGCCGCGCGCAATAATTCTTGGCAAAAATTTTACTATTTTTCGAAATTTTCGCGTTTTTACGCGCGGACGTTCCCCGCCGCAAGGTCCGGCGCGTCCGGATTCCCGCAACGCGCCGAACTCGCAACGCGAACTATTTGGCCATTTTGCCGATCTTCGTCAGGTAGCCGACCAAGTCGTCGATATCGAAGTCGACCAGAACGCCGGGCGCAATGTTCGACATGATAATTGGGCCGTACTCTCTGCCGAGCTGCTCTTCGTACGTGGGGAGCTCGCCGACGAGCTCGACCGACTCAAAGAGCTCCGGCTCGGCGATCGCGGCGACGAGCGCGACCGTGCCCGCGAACCCTTCCGCCTGAACCTTAATCTTCGCGCCGCGCGCGCTGTAGAATTTCGCGACCGCGATCAGGTCGTCGACGCGGAGCCCGAGGTAGGTTTCGCCGAGGACGTACGCCAGGCAGAAGTCGGAGCCGTCCGGGCCGAAATGCTTATGGTTGTAGTAGTCGCGGCCGTGCCCCTGCGTGTCGCCGTATCCGCGGAGCTCGACGGCGGCGATCTTGCCGCAGTTTTCCGCGGCGAACGCGGCGTTCGTCGGCTCGGACGTACGCCCGACGTCGCTGATACGAAGCGTCAGCTGTTCGCCGTCGAGTTTGTCGCCAGTCTCAAAGTTAACGCGGGTCGGGAGATAGATATTCTCATCGGTCTCAAAGACGACGTCGCGCATTCCTTCAATATTGACGGATTCGGCGACGATTTTCGCCTCGGGCGCCGCGTCGCGCACGACTGCGCGCGCGCGAACGAGCTTGGCCGCGTCTTCGGCGGAGATATTTTCCCACTTCTTAACGCGTTCGGGCTTGAGCTGTTTGGCGTATTCAATATTGACGTCGCGGGACGTGCGCGCGTTCGGGAGCGCCATCACGCTTTCGCCCGACTTAATCGAGCGGAATTCCTCTTCGGTCAGGAGCGGCTGGTCGTGTTCGACGATCTCGTCGTTGACGCCTAAGAACCAGAGCCGCGCCAGACGGACGGTCGCCACGCGCGCTTCTTCCGAATAGCCGTGTTCGGCGTCTTTTTCAACGATCGAAATCCGGTTCGGATAGTTCAGACGCGAGAAGATACGCGCCGCGTAACGGTAGGAAACCCAGCCGTCGTCGCAGTTAAAGAAGTCTTTTGTGGCGCAGCACATGAGCGTCGGAATAGGCGCGCGCATAATGAGGTAGTCGGCGTGATCCATACCGAACGCGAGCTGACGCCAGATGTTCTGTTCGCCGTCCTGAGGACCGAGATTGTGCGTCAGGTCGTTAAAGAAACCGCAGATATAGCACGAGGGCGCGGCGAGCGCGACGCGGTCGTCGAGCGCCATGAGCTGCGACGTTTGCGTGCCGCCGCCGCTCGTGCCGCAGACGCCGATCTTATCGCCGACGATATCGGGCCGGCTCTGAAGATAGTCGATCGCGCGCATATTGTCCCAGATCTCAAAGGTCGCTGCGCAGCGGCCCACGAGCATCGCGCCCGCATGCACGAGATTGTGCGCGGCGACCGACGCGGTAACGTACGTCTTTTTGTCTTCTTTGACGTACTGGTACCGTTCGCCCTGGTCGATCGGATCGACGACGAACGCCGCCAAGCCGTTGACCGCCGCAAGAATGCCCATGCTCTGATAGAGTTCGTACCCCTTCCCGTTAATGGAGTGACCGCAGACGACGAGCATCGCCGGATACGGGCCCTTATACCGGTCTTCTTTCGGGAGATACATCGTTCCGGTAACGTAGACGCCGGGCATGCTCTCGAAGATAATATTCTCGTAGCGGAATTTCTCTTTCGTCCCCTGGCCGGTTACCTGAGGATTGAGCGGCGTGCGTTCCCACATGGGGCCGAGCGACTTCATGAATTCTTCGCGTCGGGTCTTCTGATACGCCTCGACGTCTTCTTTCGTCTTCACGGCGTTATAAGCGGCGATCCATTTCTGTTCCGCCTCTTTCACTTCCGCGAGAAACTTCGTCCGGACCATCGCTTCGGGGTTCTCGCACAGACCGGTCGCAACGAGAACGGAATCGGCTTTTTTCGCGGGTTCGTCCGCGCCGACGGAGGCGCCGGACGCGCAAAATACGGCCGCGGCGCAAAGAGCGAGCGCGGCCGCGCCGAGCGCTCTGCTTCGAGTTCGTATAGACATAGCTGTCTCCTAGGGGGGATGGAAAAAGTAGACGCGCCGACGCTCGGCGCACAGGGCCCATTATATCAAACGGGGCCGCGCGTTTCAACAAACGCGAAAAAAACGGCCGAAACGCCGGAAATTTTCTCTTTTCGCGCGAAGAGGACCCGCCGGCCGCGCGCGCTCCTTGACAAAATGGGCGCGTCCGGCTAAAAATTATGGAACGTCCGGAGCGCGAACGCGCGCTCATGTTTCACGCCTTTAACGCGGAGCGCGCCCCGCTGTCCCATATGACGCCGATTTTCTACGCCTACCTTTTCGTCGCGGCCGTCCTGATTGCCGCCGCGACCGTTATGAGCGTCAAACGCGCCGAGTCGAAAAAGCCGCTGACCGAAGCGCCCGACGCGCTCCGCAAGCGCAACGCGCGGCAAGTTCCGCTCGCGGGCGGGGCCGTCGTCGCGACGCTCCTCATAACGGTCGGCGTTCTGGCGACCTTTACGGCGTTCCTGCTCGGCCCGTTCTTTAAGGAACGCGCCTTTCCGTTCATTCTGCTCTTCATTACGTATGTTTTCGCGCTGCTGGGATACTGGGACGACCTGCGCCCCCTTTCGGCGCGAGTCAAAATAGCGGTCCAAACGGTCGCCGCGTGCCTGGCCGCGTACGTCTGGTTCCATCCGTTCGACGCGCCCATCGAGCTGCTCTACGCGTCGCCCAAATACGGGGCCGTAACCGCGTCCCTTGGCGCGGCGCTCGGCGCGTGCTTTATCGTCTTCTGGCTCCTGTCGTGCGCGAACTCGTTCAATCTGCTCGACGGAGCCGACGGATTCGCGGGCACGTTCGCGATTCTCGTCTTCGCGACGCTGGCGGGCGTTCTCAAAATGTGGAACGAACCCTCCCTCTTTCTCGAAACGTCCGCGTGGCTGACCGTCGCCGTACTGGCCGGATTTCTCGTGAGGAATAAGCCGCCCGCAAAGGTCTATCTGGGCGACGCCGGCAGCTTGGCGATCGGCGTCTATCTCGGCGCGTTCGCGCTGTGCCTCTTTTCCTCGAGGCAGTATGTCCGGCCCGTTCCCGTACTGTGCCTCATGACGCTCCCGGCGCTCGACTCCGCGTTCGCGGTCGTACGCCGGCTCGCGCTCGGCAGGAGCGTTCTGTCCCCCGACTTAGAGCATTTGCAGCATCTTCTCGAACGGAAATTCGGGCATGGCTGGCTGCCGATCGCCGTACTCGCCGCGCTCCAGATTCCGCTCTGCGCCGCGACGCTCGCCGGATATTGGTTCGACTGCGACGACGTCCCGCTCGCCGCCGCCGTAATCTACTGGTTCGCGCTCCCGCTCTCCGGACTGTTCGGCCGCAACGAACTCCGGCTCGCCGCGACTCGGCTGCGCGCGGCGCTGAACGCGCGGTTCCGCGGAGGATCCGGCGTCTTTCTCGACGCGTTCCGGCAGCAGGAAAACGAAACGCTCTGGCGGAATCTGCTCGAACGCGCGCAAGAGCGCGGCTGCGTCGCCGTGCGCGTCTCCGCGAATTATCCGGCCGCCGGCGTCGACTGGTTCGGTTCGTGGCGCGCTCCTAGAGAGCCTGGCGCCGATCCGGTCGCGTTTACCGAACCGCTGCAAATGAACGGCGTCGCGTTCGGCTCGATCTATCTGGCGTTCAATCCGAACGCAACGGCGCCCAACGAAGCGTTTGAGGCGGTCGACGCGCTCCGCACTTTCGCGCAGACCTGCGTTCCGCAAGACGCCGCCCCGGACGGCGGCGAAGAGGACGAACGCGAATCGCAACATGAGTAATCGCATGAAGATAGTCTGCGTCGTGAGCGCGCGTCCGAACTTCATGAAGGCCGCGCCGATTGTAGAGGCGTTCCGCGCCTATCCGGAAGTCGAGCTTCTCCTTGCGCATACGGGCCAGCATTACGACGACGGCATGAGCGGGATCTTCTTTCGGGAACTCGGTCTGCCCCGTCCCGACGTCAACTTCGGAATCGGGACCGGAACGCGCGTCGAGAAGGTCGCCGAGACGATGAAGGCGTTCGAGCGCTTCTGTTTGCGCGAGAAGCCGGACGCGGCGATTGTGGTCGGCGACGTCGACGGCACGCTCGCGTGCGGTCTGGCCGCCGCCCAGCTCGGGCTCAAGCTGCTGCACGTGGAGGCGGGCCTGCGCTCGTTCGACCGAACTATGCCCGAAGAGCTCAACCGAACGGCGGTCGACGCGCTCGCCGATCTCCTCTTCTGCTCCGAACAGGACGCCGTCGACAATCTGCGGCGCGAAGGAATCCCGGACGGCCGAATCTTTTTCGTCGGGAACGTTATGATCGACGCGCTTGTTAAGAGCCTGCCGCTCGCGCGCCGGCTCGACGCGCCCAGGAAGTACGGCCTGCGCCCGAAAGAATACGCGACCGTCACGCTGCACCGGCCGGCCGCCGTCGACGATCCGGACGCGCTTGCCGGAGTTGTCGGCGCCCTGCTCGAAATCCAGCGCGAAACGCCCCTCCTCTTTCCCGTCCATCCGCGCGCGGCCGCGAGACTCGACGCGTTCGGACTGCGCGCCAAGCTCGAACGCGCGCCGAATATCACGCTCCTGGAACCGCTCGGCTATCTCGAATTTCTCGCGCTCAACGCCGACGCCAAACTCGTTCTGACCGACTCCGGCGGGCTTCAGGAAGAAGCGCTCGCGCTCGGCGTTCCGTGCGTTACCGTCCGCGACAATACGGAACGGCCCGTCACGTGCGAACTGGGCGGCAACCGGCTCGCGGGCCTTACCCCCGACGGAATACTCCGCGCGTATCGCGACGCGCTCGACGCCGAACGGACGCCGCCCAAACTCCCCGAACTCTGGGACGGACGCGCCGCAGAACGGATCGCGCAAACCGCCGTCGAACGGCTGCGGCAACTTGAAAAACGCGCTTGATTTAAAACGGCGCCCCTTTATAATGAAACCGAAACGGCGGAGGGGCCGTCTCGCCGGCCGGGCTTCTTCTCCTCGCCTTACGTGCGGCCGGGTATGTTTTTACGGTTTTCAGGTACTGGCGCCGATCTATGACGACTCTGTCTGCCCGCGTTCGCGTACTCGGCGTTCCCGTCGATCTCCTCACGTTTGACGGCGCGCTCGAACGCGCCGCGGAACTCGCCGCCGACCGCGGAACCGCGAGCTGCGCCGTCGCGGTCAATCCGGAAAAAGTCATGATCGCGCGTCGCGCGCCGGACGTCTGTCAATTCATTGCCGACGCGGACCTTGCGTTTCCCGACGGAATCGGGGTCGTACTGGCGTGCCGCGCCTTCTTTAAGCGCAAAGTCGAACGCGTCGCGGGCGCGGATCTCATGCAGGCGCTATGCCGGGAGTCGGGCAGGCGCGGCCTGAAGATCTTCGTCTACGGCGCGCGGGAAGACGTCAACGCGCGCGC
>CADACS010000096.1 GCA_902786505.1 uncultured Planctomycetota bacterium
AAGTAGCTCGTCAGGTCAGGAACACCCATCGCCGCCGTCACATACCAGTCGCGGCCATAGTACTGGCCTGTCAAGCTCGTCTTGGTCGAGGAGTCCGTCATCCACAGCGGCGTCGGATCCGTGTGGTAGTTCTGCGGCGAAGGCGTGTTGACGAGCAACGCCTCTTCGATGTTGCGCAGGCCGTCACCGTCCGCGTCGGCCTCCGCCACGCCCATGAACCACGGATACTTCATCGCGTCATACTCGGGCTCGAGCAGCGGGATCATCGGCCAGCCCACCCAGGCGTTCCAGAACGCGGAGAAGGGCGCGCCCGTCTTCGTTGAGTTTGGGCATTCAAAAAGAATTTCATGCCAAGAGCTCATGCCGAGTTCCGCGGCGCTGCACAGAATACCTTCGCTCATATAGCCGTAGACTTCGGATTTCTCGATAGTCTTATCGCCGAGAGTCGTTCCCGCAGGCGCGAAAGGAGCTTTGAGCCCCGCGCGCGCGTTAGTAGCGCCGCACACCGTCTGATATTGACGGTCGCCGCAGTCGACGACGCATAGGGTTCGCGTCTTGCCTTCCGGCGTTTGGAACGGTTTGGCGGAAAGAATTTCGCCGACGAGAACGCCTTTGACGTGGCGAGTAAGATAGGAAATACCCTCTACTTCAGCGGTCGCCATCGTTAATTTGTCGGCTACTACTTTCGGGTCGACGTCGGAAATGTCGACGAAATCGGAAATCCAGTCAAGGGAAATGAACATGAACGGCCTCGAAATATATTTTATCTTGCCAAGAGCGCGCAGTCGGCGAGAATAAAAATTTCCTCGCGCAAGCGGTGAATATCCTTTTGCAAGACGCCTTTCTCAGGGGGAACAGTAATATAAAAACCGGCCCGAATCGGGAAGTTTAACTCCCGTTTCGGGCTTTATTCGCAAATCAGTTTCCAAGCAGCCAGATAAGCAGGCCCTTTTGAGCGTGCATGCGGTTGGCGGCTTCTTCAACGACTCGGCTTTGCGGCGAATCAATGACTTCGTCGGTAACTTCTAAACCGCGTCGCGCCGGCAAGCAGTGGAGGAAGATGGCGTCAGTACGCGCCAGCCCCATGAGTTCGGCGTTGACTTGATACGGTTTGAAAGCGGCGACGCGCTCTTGTTCTTCTTTTTCCTGGCCCATACTGACCCAGACGTCCGTATAGACGACGCGGGCGCCGCGGACGGCTTCTCTCGGATCCTCAATTTGCGCAAGCGCGAAGCCCGGCTGACGTTGCGCCGTGAGTTTGTCAATCTCTTCTTGGGAGAATTCGTACCCCTTGGGAGAAGAAATCGCAATTTTGCAGCCGAGCATGGCGCTCGCCTCAACGAGGCTGGCCGCCACGTTATTTGAGTCGCCAACCCAAGCGATTTTAACGTCTTCAAAAGAGCCGAATTCTTCCTTAATCGTCAGCATGTCGGCGAGCGCCTGACACGGATGCGCCTCGTCGGTCAGCGCGTTAATGACGGGCGCCGAGGAGTATTTCGCAAATTCGACGACCGTGCTGTGACGCTTCGCGCGGAACGCGATACAGTCGACCATCGAACTCAAAACGCGGGACACGTCGGGAATAGATTCGCGCACTCCCAGACCGATATGCCGCTCTTCGAGCAACATGGAACCGCCGCCCAGGTGCGTCATGCCCGCTTCGAAACTTACGCGGGTACGAAGCGACATCTTTTCGAAGATGAGGCCGAGCACCTTGCTTTTGAGAATCTCGGAATCTTCGGTTCGGTTTCCTTCCTTGAATCGGGCTTTGACCGTTTCGGCGATCTTCAGAATCGTCTTGAGTTCGTCAACGTCGACGTCCGCAAGCGTCAAAAAGTGTCGTAAGGGTTTCATCTATCAGGCTCCCTTCTTTAACTCGGTTCCAAGGATCTCCAGACCTTCGTCGAATACGTCGAACGGCGTATTGACGGCGGGCAGGAGTCTAATGACTTTTCCGTGCGTGCAGTTAATGAGTAAATGTTTTTCCATGCACCGCTGAACGAAGCACGCGCCGTCGATTTTGAGCTCGAGCCCCAGCATGGCTCCGACGCCGCGGATTTCTTGGATTATGTCGGTTTCTTTTGCCCATTGCGTCATATGCTCTTTAGCGCGCTTTTCAATTTGCTTAGCGCGTTCGAGCAACCCTTCGTCTTCCACCATTTTAATCGTGGCGATTCCGGCTGCCGCGGCGATCGGATTACCGCCGAACGTGGAGGCGTGCATGCCTTTACGCAGACTGGGCGCGAGCTCTTGCTTGCATAGCATAGCGCCGGCGGCGACGCCGCTGCAGATTGTTTTCGCAAGCGTTATGACGTCGGGAACGACGTTAAAATGCTGGTACGCGAACCACTCGCCGGTACGTCCGCAACCCGCCTGGACTTCGTCGAAAATGAGAACGAGCCCATGTTTGTCGCACAGCGCGCGCAGACCTTGAAGGAATTCGACCGACGGGATATTGACGCCCCCTTCGCCCTGAATCGGTTCGAGCATGATACCGGCAGTTTCATCGTCAATCGCCGCTTCCACTCCGGCAAGATCGCCGTAATTGCAATAGACGAAACCGGGAACGAGGGGTTCAAGCCCTTCGTGATATTTCGCCTGCGCCGTGGCGGTTACGGTGCACATCGTACGGCCGTGGAAAGAGTTGTAGAACGTAATGATCTTGTACTTTCCTTTGGGCGTGTGCAGACGCGTGAGTTTAATAGCCGCTTCGTTTGCTTCGGCGCCGGAATTACAGAAGAACGCCTTTCCTCCGAAACTGCGTTCTGAAAGCATCTTAGCCCAGAGCCCCTGTTCTTCCATATACCAGCTGTTCGGAAGATGAATCAGTTTTGCGACTTGTTCCTGCAGGGCTTTTACAACCGGCTTGGGGCAGTGCCCAAACATATTGCATCCCCAACCGGGAAAAAAATCGATATAACGGTTTCCCTCGGCGTCCCAAACGAACGGACCGTCGCCGCGCACGAGCGCGACCGGATACCGGGTATAGTTTGGAATAACGTATTGGTCAAACAGCGAAATAATATCTTGGGAACTTCGTGCCATTTTTATGCTTTCTTAAACCGCGGCAATAGGATTTCAACGGTCTTTCGACGGACGGCGTTTCGGACCTGACGCCCGCGCCGTTCATTTCAGCGGTCGCGTTTGTCGACGATTTCCGTGCCGACGCCTTGACTTGTGAAGATTTCCAACAGGATTGAATGTCGCAAACGCCCGTTGATAATGTGAATCTTCTCCACGCCGCGCTCAATCGTTTTGAGACAAGACTGGATTTTGGGGATCATTCCCCCGACAATCGCCCCAGACGCAAGTAATTTCCGCGCTTCGTCGGCGGTGAGGGAGTTGATCATTGAGTTCGGATCGTTCGGATCGGTACGCACGCCGTTGACTTCGCTGACGAAAATCAATTTGTTCGCATGGAGCTGTTTGGCGACTTCAGTCGCGGCGACGTCCGCGTTGACGTTTAGACCCTGACGTCCGCCGTCGTCAACGACGGTGTACGACGGAATAATCGGAATTTCGCCTCGATTGCAGCATTCGACGATTTTGTCGACGTCGACGCGCGTGACTTCGCCGACCCAGCCAAGATCGACTTCTTGGCCCGAATCGTCTTTGAGCGTCGCTTTCCGTCCGTAGAGAACGTTCGTGTCCAACGCGTCAGAAAGGGCGACCGCAGAGCCGCCGTAGAACTTAATCTGCTCGACTAACCCCGTCGAAATCTTCTTCGCCAAGACCTCTTTAACGACTTTGAGCGTCGCTTCGTCGGTATAACGGCGCCCTTGAACGAAATGAGGAACAACGCCCGCTTCCGTCATTGCCTGGCTGATCGCGGCGCCGCCGCCGTGGACGACGACCGGTTTCATGCCGACGGTTTCCATGAAGACAAGATCGGTAATCAGGTGCATCATGGCGTCTTCGTCTTCCATGAGACTGCCGCCAAGTTTGACGACCGTAATTTTGCCCCGATGCTCGCGAATCCACTTCATCGCTTCGATTAAGACGTCTGCTTTTTCGCTTGCTTCAAGTAACATCGTCGTTGATTATCTCCAATTCCAACGAAAGAGTTCGCGGAATAATCGAGGCAGATTTTGCGCCGCGGAAGGGCAAAAACGCCAATTTTCAGTTGCGGTATAAAATGAACAAAGGTTTTGCGTCTAACGCGTCGTTTCGTTCGAAACGCGGTAATGCGCAAAACCTGAGTGCGATTTACGCGCGTCTGTCGCGAAGTAAGAACCGCAGGAACGGCTCTCTCAACGCGCGACGCGCAAAATTACAGAGAGTCAGTCGCCTACGTAAGGCATCAGAGCCATAAAACGAGCGCGCTTGACGGCGGCGGCGACAGCGTGCTGGCTGACGGCGGAGCAACCGGTCTTGCGGCGGCTGATGATTTTGCCCTGACGGCTAGTGAGTTTTTTGAGCAGTTCGACGTCTTTATAGTCGACGAACATGGGACGCGGACGCTCGCCGTTAATGGCCAACGGATCGCGTTTCTTGCTGTGGACCTTAGCCTTAGCGCGTTTACGATTGGGACGATTCTTTTTGAATGCCGGAGGTTTGGACATGTTTCTACCAATTTCTTTGTTCGGCGCCGCCACAGGAACTGGCGACGGCTCGTAAAACGGATTTATCTACGTCGGCGACAAGCGCCGCGTTGTAGAACAAGCGACGACGGCTGTTCTCCGCAAGGGAGGCGTCGTCGACCAACGGAAAAGGCGTTTCTCAGACGAGGCGTTAAAAACCGCGCGCTCTTTTTCGAGCGGACGAAGCCGCCGACACGAACGCAAACGCCAACTTTGCAGGAACACAGTATACACGACCGGCCGTTTGACGCAAGGGGGAACGCGCTGAAAATTCCCTTTTTCGGAGCAGGACGCGTATTGTGACGCTTGAAGCGGTTTTAACGGATGAAGCGATAGCTACGATTTAATGCCGGCGAGAATTGAGTCGATGACGTCGTTGAATTCATTTTCAGACGTAGTTTCGAGAATTTCCTGCTCTTTTTCGGCGTTAGAAGAGTTTTCGACCGTCGCCAATCCCAGTCGGGACGACTCCTGTTCCAGTTCGCCGACCAGCCGTCCAACGATTAGATTGAACGTTTCCAATTCGCGCACGCCGACGCGGCGTTTTCTATTGGCAAAGAACCAGACGACTCCGAGGATCGTCGTTTCCGACGCGACAGGCACGCACACAGAACACTCGAAATCTTCGGGCGTGTTCCACGCTTCCGCTAGATAAGCGTCGTTTACGACGACGACGTTTCCCAAGAGCGCTTCAACTTCGGCGCGCGCAGTTCGCAGAGGTCGGGCGGGATTGAGCAGGCGATCGTCGGGAAGCCCCCAGAGCGCTCTTGGCGAGAGACAGGTCGTAGCGTCGTCTAAGAGATATAGCGCCGCGGCGTCGTAATCGCCGAGCGCGCGCACGCCTACTCTCAAAATTTCGCGGAGTTTCGAGACAAAGGCGTTGCGAGAGGCGGACGCGGCGGGAAGCTTGCGGACCGCGGCGGCGGCAAGTTCGCCTTGACATAAGTCGACCTCGGACCGCCAGCGGTAGTTGTCAGTCAAAGTCAGAGCAAACGCGGCGACGAGCGAGCACGCGGAGTCCCAATCGAGTTGGGGGAGACGGTTCGGATCGCGTTTAAGAACGAGGAAACCGTATGTTTTAACGGATCGGTCGCCGACCGGGAAGGTTGCGACGCGAAGACACGGCACCTCTTCTTTCGAATCGGTTTCCGCTTTCTCCGCGAGAACCGCGTCGATTTCCGACGAGCCTGCCCTGAGAAAACGGACGTCGTACCCGAGCTCACGTCTGAAAACGCTCAGCGTCTCAGGGAGACTGCCAATGAAGGGGAGATCGTTGGGATCGAGCGCAGGCTTCGCAACCGGGAAATTTCGTAAACAGTCGTCGCTATTTTGATCGGGATACATTGAAAGCGGTCGTCCGTCTAAAATCTAGGGGAGTCGCAGCGCGGCGAGCCGGAACAATTCAGACTCACGCGCTGACTTGCTAAAAAATCGTCTTCCCATTTTTGAAATTCTACAAAAAGAGAATCCGACTCTATTTTTCCGTTTGAGACGGTTGCGCGCGTTTGTTCGAATTTTGCGGACTGCCGTTTTCTTCCGGCCTCTGCCTCAACTTCCTGTAAAAAAACGGCAAGTCGGGCTAACGTCGCCGATTTACGCAAACATAGCGTTTGACCTTCATATTTCCGACTCTAACGATAGAACGCGGCGCCTTTGTAAACGTTAGAATCCGTTTAATTGTTCAAGACGAAAAAAATTTTAAGAAAAAAAGCGCTTGTCCAGTTCCAAATTATACGCCTCCATATTATGATTGTAGGATAGCGTGGAGTTGTTCTGCATTGACGGGCGAGGGTTCCGTTGCGAACGGCTTTTTCGTACGTTGGAGTCGAGCGGTTTTTGGGCTCGACGACGTCAAGACAGCGCGTGTGAGCGCGAACCAAAGGGTTTTATCGAATGAAACGGCATTTCGCGATTAGTATTGTCTTTCTTAGTATGTGCGCGTTCTGCGCCGCGGCCTTTGCCGACGCGCCGTCCCAGCTTATTCCCGAGTCGGACGCGAACGCCGTCGGAATGACTCGCGCTTGGTTTGCGCAAGCGACCGTGTTGCGCGGTCAGGAAGAGGTTACCAGCGCGACGTTGCAGGACGGAACTCTGTTCATTACGACAGAGGGCGGCCGTCTCCAAGCGTTTGACGCCGAGACTGGCGTAACCCTTTGGACGGTCGATTGCGGCGAAGGCTATCTCCTTCCGCCTGGCGTCAACAGCAAGATAGTCGCGGCGATTTCCGGAACAGACCTTCTCGTGTACGACCGTTTCACCGGTAAGAAGCTCAGCGAGACGGTTCTCTACGGCGATCCTTCCGCCGGACCGGTCGTCAGCGAGCGCGAAATCTACGTGCCGCTCTTCTCGCAGCGCGTTATGTCTTATCCGGTCGTGCGCGAGAAAAAGGAAGCCGAGAAGCTTGCCGTTACGTTGAACTCCATGAACGAAGCGGTCGCCGATCTCGGTCAAGCCGCTGATTATTGGACGAAGAAATTCGGCGAATACAATAAGAAACTCGACGCGGAGAGCTTCGCGATTGAAGATATCAATAAGGAACGTCCGTACTCCTGCGCGTCCTTCGGCACTCCGATGGTTCCGCCTATTATGGGGACTCAGAGCTACGATCTCGACGTCGTCGGTTGGACGACCGACCAAGGGTGGTTGATACTGGGCGAAATGACGCGCCGCGGCGACGAAGATCCTTTCAAGCTGCTCTATAAGCTTCAGGCTCGTCCGAATTTCTCGCATCTTAACTCGTCTCGCGTTGGGAATCGCGCGCTGATTCCGCGCGACGACGTCGAGAGTTCTCCGTTCTTCGTGCCCGAGGACAAGAGCATGCAGAATATGCGGCTCCCCGCCGAGCGCCGTAAGGGCGGATTGTTCATTATCGGCTCGGAATCCGGTCACGTTTACGCGATGAACGACGTTACCGGCATGCTGCGTTGGACGTATCTTACGCCTGGTTCTGTTTCCGAACGTATTACCGCTTTCGACGACCATGCCTACATTCCGACGAGCAACGGCGATCTTTACGCGGTCGCGCTCAAGACGGGAGACGAAGTTTGGAAGACGCAGGACGTCGTTAAGACGGTCGCGGCCTCTTCTTCGCGTCTGTACGCTTTTGACAGCCGAGGCCGTCTCGTGATGGTGAATCGCGCGAACGGCGAGCGTGAGAAGGTTCTTGCGGTCGGCCAAACGAAATTCCAAGTCTTCAATCAGGAGACCGACCGCGTCTACTTGGTTACGGCCGACGGTTTGATCCAGTGCCTGCATGAAACGCAGCTTGCGAAACCGATTCGCCACCGCGAGCCTTTAGCCGCGATTAGCGCGCGTATTACCGCGGAAATGGAGGCAGGTTTGCCGGAAGCTCCGGAGCCGAAGAAAGCTCCTGCGCTTGATGAAGAAGACGAAGAAGACACGGCGGCTTCGGAGACGGTTGATCCTGACGACGATCCGTTCGGCGGCGACGAGGATGAGGAAGCGGAAGAAGCGCCTGCGGAGTCTGACGACGAAGAAGAAGATCCGTTCGGCGGCGACGACTTCGGCGGAGACTTCTGAGCGTATTTGATTTAAAAGATCTGAAAGTTGGGCGCGCGAGTAAAGTCTGTTTTACCGCGCGCCCTTTTTGTTTTCCCGAGTCTGTTGGGAGTATAGGAGGGAGGAGCGTTATGGAACGTTCTTTAACGCGAGGCATTTTGGCAATATCCGCCGCGGCGTTAGCGTGGAGTTTATTTTGCGCGTCAGTTCGTGCCGACGGGAACGACCTTTCCGTTTTGCCTCCGACGTCGACTCAGGCGGCTGAAGAAACGCCGCACTTTCCGAGTCGGATGGCCGCGTTCGTCTGGCGCAACTGGAATATCGCCGCTCTTGATCGAATGGCGGACGCCGTGAACGCGAAGCCGGAAGAGTTGAGCGCAATAGCTCAGGCGTTAGGACTTCCGGAGTACAGCGCGCCTTCTTGGGACGAAGGGCGTTCCTACATTACGGTCGTCCGTCGAAACTGGTCTCTTCTCCCCTATGAACAGTTGCTAAAACTTCTCAACTATTCTCCTGAAGAATTTGCGAAAAAACTTCGTGAAGACGATTTTCTTTCCGTGAAGTTGGGCGCTAAACCGCTCTGTGAACCGCTGGTTTACCGTACGCCTTCGGCGGAAGAATTTGCCGCCATGAAGAAAATTGCCGAAAAGACGCGCGCGGAATTGGGGGACGACCTGAATCTGCCGGAAACTCCCCGTTTCTCTTTCTTGGACGAATTTGCCGGGCCTGGCGTTCCGAGTAAGTCGTCGTCAGACGTCGCGCTCGACAAGGGATCCCAATTTGAAATCTGCTACCTCCATTCGTATTTTGCCGTCTTCGGAGATCCGCTTCTTCAGGACAGTTCCGTTCTTTACCCCGACGCGTTGCTTGCAAAACTTCAAGAGCGCGGCGTGAACGGCGTTTGGCTTCATGCGCTTTTACGGGATCTAACGCCGGCGACGGAGGACTTTCCGGAATTCGGCGTCGATTCGGAGACGCGTCGGGCGAATCTCCGCGATCTTGTGAACCGCGCGAAAAAATACGGAATAGACGTCTATCTCTATATGAACGAACCGCGCGCTATGCCCGCGGCCTTTTTTGAATCGCACGAAGACGTTCGCGGGGTTGCCGAGGGAACGTACTGCGCCATGTGCGCGTCGTCTCCCAAGGTCCGCCGCTGGTTAAGCGATTCGCTCGCGTTTCTCTTTAAAGAAACGCCGGGACTTGGCGGGATCTTTACGATTACCGGTTCGGAGAATCTCACGTCGTGCGTGTCGCACGGTCAATTTGCCGACTGTCCGCGCTGCTCGCAGCGCTCGGACGCCGACCTTATCGTCGATCTGAACGCGGCGATGGAAGAGGGCGTGCATCGGTCCGCGCCCGACGCGAAAGTGATCGTCTGGGATTGGGGATGGCGCGGACACGGTATGGCGACAGATATTATTGAACGCCTTCCTAAATCAGTTTGGCTTCAGTCGGTAAGCGAATGGGCGCTTCCGTTGAATCGGGGCGGAGTTCCGGTTCAAGTGGGCGAATACTCGATCTCGGCCGTCGGTCCCGGTCCGCGCGCGAAAGCGCACTGGGCCGCCGCTAAGAAGGCCGGATTAAAGGCGGTTGCTAAGTGTCAATTTAATACGACATGGGAAATTGCGTCGATTCCGTCGATTCCCGCGCTTGATTTAGTCGCGCGGCATGCCGCGAACTTATCGCGATCTGGCGTTGACGGCGTTATGGCGGGCTGGTCGTTGGGCGGTTTTCCTTCGGTTAATTTAGAGATTGTTCACGCGTTTGCGGTTGATCCGGCCGCGACGGAGGAGGGCGTTCTCAATGCGATGGCGGCGCGCTATTTTGGAGAGGATGGGGCCGCGCTTGCGAGACGCGGATGGACGCAGATTTCCACCGCGTTTGAGGAATTTCCTTACAGCGGAGGCGTCGTTTACTGCGCGCCTAATCAGATTGGCCCGGCGAATCTGTTGCGGCTTCATGCGACCGGTTGGCGCGCCTCTATGGTTGGAATACCGTATGACGATTTGGACGCGTGGAAAGCGCAATATCCGGCGGACGTCTTCGCCGCTCAGATGGAGAAGTGCGGGCGCGGTTTTCTGGAAGGCGCGGCGACTTTGTCTCAGACCGTCGAATTTGCGCCGCAAGAGCGTTCGGTCGACGCTCGCCGTCAGGCGCGATACGCCGAAGTCGCCGGCGTGAATTACTTGAGCGTCGCGAATCAGACTCGGTTCGTTATGGCGCGCAACGAACGGGCCTCGCTGAAAAAGGAGCTTGCCGCGACCGGCGCAAACGCTGAAAAAGAAGCGCGCGTTAAAGAACTTACGGCGAATATGATCGAATTAGCGCGAAACGAAATTGAATTGGCAAAGCGTCTGCGGCGCGCCGATTTAGAGGATTCGTGCGTCGGTTTTGAGTCCACGAATCAGTATTGGTTTGTTCCCAACGACCTTATAGAAAAAGTCGTTTCCTGCCTTGATATTATCGAGCGGCTTGAAAACGGGGAATGAGCTCAAAAAAGAAACCGCGCCGACTCCTCCCGAAGGAATCGGCGCGGTTTAACGGCTTGTTTTAGAGAAACATATTGGAAAGTTCAATTTCAGCTTCTTCTACTGCGTTCTACTTTTAACGTCTTTAAATACGCTTTCTGTTCCGGGGTTATCCGATAGCTTTCCACGCTTTTTTGTATCGCCTTGTTATGCGTCCAGGCGTCTAATCTTTTTTCTTTTAAGTAGGGAAGTATCGCGTCGTACTGCTTAGCCAGAGCGGTTGCAAAATACCAGGCGATCATCATATTGACGTAATACTCTTCAG